>NZ_JBHMIR010000010.1:0-225446 GCF_048060285.1 Micromonospora sp. LOL_025
CCCGTCACCGGACTGCACTTGACGAACCGCCGCCCACCCTCGACGAACTCACCACCGACGAAGTTGCGCAGGGTCGGCGGGTCGGCGCTCGGGTGGCCGTCGCGCAGGCTCACCGGCCAGGATGACTCGGGCATGGTCGGGTGTCCCTTCCGGTTCAGGTGGTGGGTTGGGTCCGCTCGCTGCCGGGGTCTGCGACGAGCGCGACCACGGCGGCGTCCACGGTGGGTTGGCCGGTCACGGCCGCGGCGGCCTCGTCGGTGACGACCAGGACGGTGGTGCCGACGCCGACGTTCAGGGGGTCGACGGCGACGAGGTCGGGCCCGTCGCCGCGCGGGCGGACCAGGACGAGCCGCTTGCCCTGCAACGCCGGCAGGATGCGGTCGGCCCACACCTTGCCGACGACGTCACCGAGCACCATCGGTTTCTCCCCGCAGGCCGGCGATGACCTCGCGGATGCGGGCCGGTTCGGGCGCGTCCAGCAGGGCCGCCGTGGTCGGGTGGGGCTTCGGGTAGACCTGGGAGCTGCGCAGCTCACCGTGGGCGCGGATGGCGGCCTCTCCGGCGGAGACGGCCTGGCGTACGGCGGCGAGGGTGCCCCGCACGGCGACCGCGAGGTAGCCGCTGGTGACCCGTTCCACGGCCACGCACCGGACGTCGGCGGTCTTGATCATGGCTTCGATTCCCGCCGAGAGCGCCACCAGGCCGCGTGTCTCGACGATTCCGATCGCGATGTCGGAGGACATGTCTGATTCTCCTTACCCGGTTGTCAGTTGCCGACGAGGTCAGGCTCGGCGGCCAGCGCGCTCACCGCGTCGCAGGGGCTGGCGAAGACGATCGAGCGCACCGAGCGGCTGCGCGTCCGGGCGGTCTCCTCGCCGATGTCCACCGCCTCCTCGACGGTGGCGAGGTCACCGCGTACGGCGACCGCGACGATGCCGCCGCCGAGGCGTACGACCTTGGTCACCTCGACCTCGGTGGCCTTCACCATCGCGTCGACGGCGTCGAAGATGGGGGTGAAACCCTCGGCTTCGACGAAGCCCACGGCCACGTTTCGCATGTCTGCTCCTTGCTCTGGTTGCGGGTCGGCTTCGGTCAGGGACGCTCGGGCAGGTTCCAGGACAGGACGGCGGCACCGGTGCCCCAGATCGGGCCGTACGCGTGCAGCTGCGCCGGTCCGCTCGCGGCGCCGGTCCCGGCGGCGAACGCGAGGGCGCGGAACTGGCTGTCCGCCTGGGCCTGCCGGGCGTAGTCCTCGCGGATCGCGAGCGCCTCGTCGACCTTGCCGGCGGTGAGCAGGTCGAGTACGCGGGTGTTCCACTGCTCGTGCGCGGGTGCGCCGATGTGGTCCTGCCCGGGCTCGATCCACTGCTGGATGAGTCCGGAGGACAGGCCGCTCACCACGACGACGGCGGCGCGTACGCCGGCGTCGCGGGCGGCGGCGGCACCGGCCCGGCCGACGTCGGCGAGGGTGTCGGCGTCGGCGTACAGGTTGCAGGAGACCTGCGCCCAGCGCAGCTTGCGCTCCGGGTCGAGCAGCGCCGAGGTGACGATGGTCCCGGCGTCGATCGGGAAGCCCTCGTAGCGGGTGCGGCGCGCCTGCTTCCCGTCGGCCTGCACCCGGTCGGCCCAGCGCTCGCTGAACTCCACGTCGAAGCGCAGGTCGTAGCGGAGCAGGCCGTAGTCGTAGGCGTACCAGTTCTCGTCGACGTGCTCGCCGCGCGGGTTCGGGTCGCACTGGAACTGGTGGCCGAGGACGGTGAACCACTGCGTGGACAGCAGCAGGACGACGTCCGGCTCCAGCCGGCGCAGCCGTTCGCCCACGTCGCGCGCGGCCGAGGCCAGCGCGGCCCAGCTCGGTGCGGGTTCCTTCGCCAGCAGGTGGGGCATGCCGGGCAGGAGTGCGCCGGCGACGATTCCGGTCCGGTCAGCCATGGGGGCTCCCCTCGGGCAGCCACTCGACGACGGCGTTCCCGGTGCCGATGATCGTGCCGTAGCCGAGCACGTCACCGGCGACCTTGGGCCAGCCCATCGCCGCGAGCAGCCAGGTGAGGCTGCCGGCCTTCGTCTCCGACGCGGTGGCCTCGATGTGTTCGGTGATGAGTTCCCGCAGCGGGGCGGTCGGTCCCCGGCGGATCGCTTCGAGCAGCTTCATGTCCCACCGGTACTGGTGGTTGTTGTACGGGTGTTCGCGTTCCATGTCCTCCGGCAGCTCCGGCTCCTCGTGCCAGTGCAGGTGCGACAGGGAGTTGGAGGCGAGCAGCACGGCGCGGCGGCCGGTGGCCTCGACGGCGCGGCGGGTGGCCTCGCCGAGCACCTCCATCTCCTCCAGCGCCGCGTCGGAGTAGAAGTACGGGTTGTTGTTGGCCGACAGGGAGACCACGGGGATGTCCCAGGCGGGGTTGGCCAGGTGCAGGGCGCCGATGGTGGCGTAGTCGACGCGTACCCGGGGGTCGCGCATCGCGCGGGTGACCAGGCCGAGGCCGCTGGCCTCCTCGACGATGGCCTCGCCGAGTTCCACGTCGGTGCGGAAGTCGTAGCGGTACCGGAAGAGGTGCGGGAAGATCGGCTCGACGGAGATGCCGCGCGGGTTGGGCGCGCAGTTGACGTGGTGGCCGACCATCGTGATCCAGTGCGGGGCGTGCACGATCAGCACGTCGGGTCGGTGCACCTCCTGGATGCGCTTGCGCAGCCGCTCGTAGGCCCAGCGCAGCGTCTCCCAGCCGCCGGTGGAGCGGGGCTCGTTCTGCGGCGGGTTCTCCGCGTAGATCAGGTGGGGCGGGTGCGGGCTGAGGCAGCCGGCGACGATGCCGGCCCGGGCGGGCGCGGCCTGCGGGGCCGGGGCGTTGCCGGCCCCGCCACCGGTGCGGGGCCTGGTGGTGGCCACCGGCACCCGGAAGACCCGGCTCATGACCGCCCCTCCCCGCTGAGGACGCGCACGTACGCGCGGTGCTCGGCGGTGGCGCCGAGGATCTGCATCCCGTCGTCGTCGAGGGCTATCTCGTCTGCGGCGAGCGCCGTGTCGTGGCGCAGCCAGGCCCGCAGCGGTGCCGGGTGCACGCCGTGCAGTTCGACGAGACTCTCCTCGGCCAGGCCGCTGCCGGGCGCGACGTAGGCCAGTCGGCGTTGGCCGCGCCGCCCGGTGTAGGCGGGTTGGTCGGTGGTGGAGAGGCGCAGCCAACTCCGCTCGTCCCGAAGCCGCTGGCGCAGGTCGGCGGTGGCGGTGCGGTCGGCCTCGCCGTCGCCGTCGAGGACCACGCCGTAGCGCCGGCGGGCCTCGTCGCCGGTCAGGTAGTCCTGGCGGACGTCGTCGGCGACGGCCTCCGGCGCGCGGTCCAGCGGGTCACCCCAGCCGCCGCCACCGGCGGACTCCATGACCAGTACGTCCCCGGCGCGCATGGGGAAGCCGGCGATCTTGCCGGGGGTGTCGAAGTCGACCCGTCGGCCGTCGGCGCGGCGCAGGTACGTGACCGTCGGGGCGCCCGGGCCGCCGTGGCGCAGCCCGTACGGGGGGACGGTGGTGCGGTCGGTCTGCACCGAGTACGACCCGCCGCTGGCCAGCAGCCGGGTCTCCCGCCGGCTGCCCAGGCCGCCGCGGTGGGTACCGTCTCCGCAGGAGCCGGCGCGCAGCTCGCAGGCCTCGACCAGGATCGGGATCTCGGTCTCCAGCCGCTCGACGGACTGGATGGTGGAGATGTCGCCGAGGTCGACCGGATTCATCGCGCTGGGGCCGTCGGATTCGAGGAATCCGCCGTTGCCGCCGGCCGGGTAGTCGTAGTAGAGGTAGGGCTGACCGGTGTGCTCGTCCACGCCGCCGATGAGGTTCTGGAAGGTGGTGCCGAACTGGTCGGCGGCGATGAGGTCGGGTGCCACCTGGCTCAGCGCCGCCATCACCGCGGAGATGACCCGCTTGCGGACCTCGCTGTGGGCGTTGGCCGGGGCGGGGTAGCTGACGTGCACCACCGTGCCGGGCTCGGTGAGCACCCGCAGGGGCCGGAACGCCCCGTGGTTGACCAGCCCGCCGGGGTCGAGGGCGGACTTGACCGCGATGAACACGCCGGCGACGGTCATCGCCCGCGACGAGTTGACCACGGCGGCGACCTGGGTGGAGGAGCCCCGGAAGTCGGCTTCGATCTCGTCGCCGTCGACGGTCAGCCGGCAGCGGACGATCGCGGCGTCGTAGTCGCCGTCGGTGTAGAGGTCGAGGTAGTCCTCGTACCGGTAGGTGCCGTCGGGCAGCGACAGGATCATGTCGCGCAGCCGCTGCTCGGTGCGGTCCATGTTGGCCGCGACGCAGTCGAGGATCAGTCCGGTGCCCCAGCGGTCGACGAGTTCCCGCAGCCGTCGTTGCGCGGTGTGGCAGGCGGCGATGCTGGATTCGAGGTCGCCGCGGCGCTCCTCGGCCATCCGGACGTTGGCGAAGAGGATGTCGAAGGCGGCCCGGTTGGGACGGCCCTCCTCGATCAGCCTGATCGGCGGGATCCGCAGCCCCTCCTGGAGGATCTCGGTGGCCTGGCCGGACACGCTGCCCGGGGTCATGCCGCCGATGTCGGCCCAGTGCATCCGCACGCAGGGGAAGAGGAACAGCTGCCCGTCGACGAAGACCGGGCTGATCAGGGTGACGTCGTTCAGGTGGCTGCCGCCCCGGTACGGGTCGTTGACGATGTAGAGGTCGCCGGGGCGCATCTCGGCGGCGAAGTCGGCGAAGATCTCGGCCACCGAGGCCGGCATGGCGATGACGTGTCCCGGCATGTCCCGGCCCTGGGCGACCATCTGCCCGGAGGGGTCGAAGAGTGCGCAGGAGAAGTCCTGGGCGTCGGCGATCACCGGCGAGTGCGCGGTACGGAAGATCGTCTGCCGCATCTCGCGGACGATCGAGATGAGACTCTCGGTGACGACTTCCAGGTCGATCGGATTCACGGTCATGCGGATGCCTCACTGATTCCGGTGTCGGTCCGTGTCTTCCGCCGGAGGGGACCTGGACTGGTCGGGGCGAGTGGACCACCGTGCGCTGGACCATCATGTGGTCCTAGAGTTATATTATGAAACCTAGCAGCCGGAAAGGCAGGGAAGCAAGATGTCGTACGCCACTGACCCGACGCCCGACGAGGGCGTCGCCCCCCGCGAGTCGGGCACCCAGGCGCTGGACCGCGCCCTGGGCGTCCTGCTGGCCTTCCGGGGTGACGCCGTCGAGCGCAAGGTCAGCGACGTGAGCCGGGAACTGGGCCTGCACAAGTCCACGGCCAGCCGGCTGTTCCGCGCGCTGGCCGACGCCGGCTTCCTGCAACGCAACGAGGAGAACGGCACCTACCGCCTCGGCGTCGCCGTCTTCGAGCTGGGCGCCCGCTTCCTCGCCGGCATCGACCTGCACGCGCTGGCCCGTCCGCTGCTGCACCAGCTCGCCGAGCGGGAGGGCGAGAGCGTCAACCTCGCCGTCCTGGAGGGCTCCGACGCCATCTCGCTCTACGTCGTGCAGGGCACCCGCAACGTGCAGCTCGTCTCCCGCCTCGGCCGGCGCATCCCGCTGTGGTGCAGCGCGGCCGGCAAGGCGCTGCTCGTCGACCACGACGACGACGCCCTGCGCGCCCTGCTCGCCACCGTGCCGTTCACGGCGATGACCAGCAACACCATCACCGACCTGGACACCTTCGTGGCGCACATGGACACCGTGCGGCGGCAGGGCTGGGCCCTCAACGACCAGGAGAGCGAGCACGGGCTGCGGGTGGTGGCCGCCCCGGTGCGCGACCGGCGCGGACGGGTGACCGCCGCGATCAGCATCTCCGGGCCGATCTTCCGGTTGGACGACACCCGCACCCGCGAACTGGCCGACGCCGCCTGCCGCACCGCCGCCGAGCTGTCCCGGCAGCTCGGCCACGGCTTCGGCGACCGCTGGGGCGACTGACCGCGCCGCCCACGGGCCGGTAACCGCGGCTCCCCGGCGCCGCGCCCGCATCGCACCGCAGAGGAGCTGGCGGCCCTGGACGGCGCGCTGCCGGCGGGTGTCGCTCTGGACGCCGCGTGCCCGGTGCCGGCACGGCATCGGGTGCCGGAGCGGCGACCGCCGGCGGCGAGGCGGGACGTATCCCGTCAGAACCGCTCCTGGGTGACCTCGGGCAGGACCCGGACGTGCAGCATCCTCGGCCCGGTCACCGGCAGCAACTCGTCGAACGCCGCCTCGGCGCTCGCCTGGTCGGTGACCGTCCAGGCCGGCACGCCCAGGGACCGCGCCACGGCGGCCAGGTCCCGGGCCGGGAACCGGGCCAACGCCGGGTCGACCCCGCGCGGGGCGAACTTGCGCACCTCCGCGCCGTAGCCGCCGTCGTCGAGGACCACCAGCAGCACGGGTGCCCCGACCCGGGCCAGGGTGTCCAGCTCCCCGAGGCCGGTGAGCAGGCTGCCGTCGCCCTCGAAGGCGACCACCGGCCGGTCCGGGCGGCCCACCCCGGCCCCGACGGCGTACGGCAGGCCGACCCCGATGCTGCCGAACTCCCAGGGCGCGATGAACGCGCGGTCCACGGCCGGGGAGTCGAGCAGCAGGTTGGGCCAGCCGCCGAACTGCCCCACCCCGACCACCGTGGTACGCCGGGCCGGAAGCCGCCGGGCGCAGATCCGGATGAACGCCCGGGGGTCGATCCCCGCCGCCCCCTCGACGAACTCGATGCCGTCGAACGGGTCGGCCGCGGCGATCTGCGCAGCCAGGGCGGGGCTGCGCCAGTCCGGGCGCTCGCGCGGGGCGAGCCGGGCCGTCACGGCCCGCGCGGTGACCGCCGCGTCCCCGACGATCCCCGCGTCGACGGGCCACCGCGCCCCCAATGCCCGCGCGTCGACGTCGACCGCGACCACCCGCGCGCGGGGAAAGAGCGCGCCGTGGTCGGCCGTCCACCGGTTGAGTCCGGCGCCGAACGTGACCACCAGGTCCGCCTCGGCCAGCACCCGCCGGGTCAGCGGGCGGGCCAGTCCCCCGGCCACCCCCAGGTGGTACGGGTGGCCGGCGAAGAGCCCGGCGGCCAGCACGGTGGTGGCGAGCACCGCGCCGCACCAGTCGGCGAGCCGGCGTACGTCGTCCGCCGCCGCCTCGGCGCCCCGCCCGGCGAGCAGCACCGGGCGGCGGGCGGCGACCAGCCGGCCGACCAGCTCGGCGACCGCCGCGTCGGTGGGCGCCAGCGACGCGGGCCGGTACGCGACGACCGCCGGCGCGGGCACGGTACCGGCGGGCACCGGTTCGTCCTGGAGGTCGATGGGGACGTCGAGGACCACCGGGCCGGGCCGTTCGGCGGCGGCGCGGAACGCCAGGCCGACGTCGCGGGCCGCCGTGGCCGGCGCCGTCACCGGCACGAACGCCCCGGCGGTGGCCAGCGCGAAGGGCTGTTGCGGGAAGCTCTGCACGTGCAGCGGGTCGCCGGGCGGGGTGTCGCCGGCGATCAGGACCAGCGGCGTGCCGGCCTGCCGGGCGATGGTCAGCGCGGCGCCGGCGACCGCCAGGCCGGGGCCCTGGGTCACGGTGACGACCCCGCACCGGCCGGTGGCGCGGGCCCAGCCGTCGGCCATCATCACTGCGGCGTTCTCGTTGCGGGCGGCCACGAACCGGACGTCGTGCCGCTGCACCAGGTCCGCGACCAGGAACATGTTGGCGTCGCCGAGCAGCCCGAAGATCGTGTCGACCCCGTGCGCCACGACGGCGTCGGCGATCGCCTCGCCGGCCCTCACCGGGGGTCCCGGGCGAGGTAGTCGCCGGCGGGGCGCAGCGCCACGCTCAGCGCGCCGAGGTAGGAGTCGTTGGCGGCGGCCTCGAACCGGGGGCCGGCCAGGCGGGCGGCCCGCTTGGTCATCGACCGTCCGACCGCGGAGGTGGCGAGCAGCCGTTCGGCGATCCCGGTCGCGGCGTCGGCGAGCCGTTCCGGTTCCACCACCTCGGTCACCAGGCGCAGGTCGCGCAGCTCGTGGGCGGGGATCCGGTCGCCGAGCAGCAGCCAGCGCTTGGCCAGGTCGGCGCCGACGAGGTCGGCGAGGATCGCCATGCCGCTCCAGGTCAGCGGGATGCCGAAGCCCACCTCCGGGAAGGTCGCGAAGCAGGTGTCGGCGGCCACCCGCAGGTCGCTGGCCAGGCCGAGCACCGCGCCGGAGCCGATGGCCGGGCCGTTGAACGCCGCGACGGTGGTCTGTTCCAGCCGGTACCACCGTTCGACCAGCTCGGCGGTGCGGCGCTGCACGGACATCGTGGCCCGGGCGTCGAGGGTGGCCAGCTCGTGCAGGTCGGTGCCGGCGCAGAAGGCGGTGCCGGCGCCGGTGAGCACGACGACCTCGGTCCTGTCGTCGCGGGACAGCTCGTGCAGCACGTCCTCGAAGCGCGCGAGCATCGCCAGGTCGAAGCTGTTGCGCCGGGCGGGCCGGTTCAGCGTCACCCGGGCCAGTCGCCCGTCGCGGTGCAGCAGCACGGATTCCTCGGCGCGGTGTGCGTCGGTCATGGGGACTCCGAGTTCAGTAGGGCGCGGTCGACCAGCGCGGCGGCGTGGCCGACGTACGACAGCGGGTCCAGCAGGCCGGCGAGTTCCGCCGCGGGCAGGGCGGCGGCCACCTCGGCGTCGGCGCGCAGCGCCTCGGCGAACGGGCGGCCCTGATCGAGGCTGTCGCGGACGATCCGCATCACCAGGTGGTGGGCCTGCTCCCGGCCGAGCGGGCCGGCCAGGCGCAGCATCACCGCCTCGGAGAGCACGAGCCCGCCGGTCAGGTCGAGGTTGGCGCGCATCCGGTCGGGGTTGACCCCGAGGTCACCGAAGACGTCGACCAGTCGCTGCAACGCGCCGCCCAGCAGGATGAAGCACTCCGGCAGCAGCTTCCACAGCGTCATCCCGACGCCCATGTCCCGGTCGTCCTGGGCGACCATGGTCTGCAACGCCAGGGGCACCTGGGCCCGCAGGGTGCCGGCGGCGGCGATCACCGCCTCGCAGCGGATCGGATTGCGCTTGTGGGGCATGGTGCTGCTGCCGACCTGGCTGGCCCGCTGCGACTCGTACGCCTCGCCGACCTCGGTGCGGCCGAGGAAGTAGACCTCCCTCGCCAGCTTCTCGGCGCTGGCCGCGACGAGGCCGAAGACCATCAGGCACTCGGCGAAGCGGTCCTGGGTGGCGTGCCAGGGGGTGTCGGCGACGCCGAGCCCCAGGTCGGCGGCGACCGCGTGCTCCAGCGCGAACGCCTGGGCGCCGTAGCCGGCCATGGTGCCGGCCGCGCCGCCCATGCTGGTCACCAGCAGCCGCTGGCGCAGTTGCCGCAGCCGGACGCGGTGCCGTTGCAGTTCGTCCTGCCACACCGCGCAGCGCAGGCCGAACGTCGTCGGCAGCGCCTGCTGCCCGTGGGTGCGGGCGGCCATCGGGGTGGCCCGGTGCCGCAGCGCGAGCCGCCGCAGCGTACGGACCAGTTCGTCGACCTGCCGTTGCACGATGTCCAGGCCGTCGCGGGCCCGCAGTACGAAGCCGGTGTCCATCACGTCCTGGGTGGTGGCGCCGAGGTGGACGTAGCGACCGGCGTCGCCGGGGCAGGCGGCGGTGAGCGCGCGCACCAGCGGCACCAGGGGGTGCACGGTGTCGGCGGCGTCGGCGGCGAGCACCGCCGTGTCGAGCCGCTCGACGCGGGCGGCCTCGGTGATCGCCTGCGCGGCGGCGGACGGGATGATGCCCAGGCGCGCCTGGCCCCGGGCGAGGGCGGCCTCGACGTCGAGCCAGGACTGCATGAGCTGCCGGTCGTTGAAGACCCCGCGCATCTCGGCGTTGCCGAAGAAGCTGGTGACGGTCAGCGAGTCCAGGAAGCACGATCCGAGCTGCATCAGCGTTCCCCCTCCGCGACGAGCAGTTCCCGGGCGGCCCGCCGGTCGACCTTCCCGGACGGCAGCAGCGGCAGTTCGGCGACGGCACGGATCAGGGTCGGCACCTTGTGCCGGGCCAGCCGTGCGGTGGCGCCGCGGGCAAGCCGGTCGACGTCGCAGTGCCCACCCGGGACGGTCACGACCAGGGCCGCGACCTCCTCCCCCCAGCGGGGTGACGGCACGCCGACGACGCACACCCGGGCCACGGCCGGGTCGTCGGCGAGCACGGCCTCGACCTCGGCGGGGTGGACGTTCTCGCCGCCGCGGATGATCAGTTCCTTGATCCGGCCGGCCAGGGTGAGGACCCGGTCGCCGGTCAGCGCGCCCAGATCGCCGGTGCGCAGCCAGCCGTCGCTGGTGATCGTGGCGGCGGTGGTGAACGGGTCGTCGGCGTAGCCGCGGGTGACCGAACTGCCGCGTACCAGCAGCTCCCCGACGTGTCCGGTGGGCACCGGGGCGCGGGTGGCGGGGTCGACCACGGTGGCCTCCAGGGCCGGCAGGACGCGTCCGACGGTGTCACCGGGCGCGCCGCAGGTCCCGTCGCCGGGGTCCAGGCTGATCGTCGGGCCGGCCTCGGTCTGGCCGTAGACGACCGCCACCCGGTCCAGGCCGAGCACCCGTCGGGTGCGGGCGACCAGCGCCGGGGTGCACGTGGCGCCGCCGAGGAAGCCGACCCGCAGCGACGACAGGTCCCAGCGTGCGGGGTCCCGCTCGACGCGGTCGGTGAGCATCGACGCCATCGTGGGTACGGCCTGCACCACCGTGCACGCGTGCCGCTCGATCTGGTCGAGCACCGGCTCGGTGCGGAACCGGCGGGTGGAGACCCACAGCGCGCCCGTCACCAGTGCCAGCATCGCCCCGCTGCCGAGCCCCGCCGCGTGGGCCAGGGGCAGCGGCGAGGCGATCCGGTCGTCCGCGCGCAGCCGGGCCGCCTCGGCCGTCCAGGCCGCGTTGGCCAGCAGGTTGCCGGCGCTCAGCGACACCATCTTGGCCGGGCCGGTGGAGCCCGAGGTGAACTGGATGTTGCAGGCGGCGTCCGGGTCTCCGACGGGTGCCGGGACGGTGCCGTCCCAGCCGGGCAGCCCCGCCAGCGCCGCCGCGCCCAGGTCCGCGCCGAGGACGTGCCAGCCGTCCGGGCGCTCCCCGGGCGGCAGCGCCGCCAGGGCCCGCGTGACGGTGGACGGGCCGTGCCGGTCGCGGACCCGCTCGGCGGCGTAGAGGCGCCGGGGCCGGCTGCGGGCCAGCGCCGAGGTCAGCTCGGGACCGGTGAGGCCGGGGTGCAGGGTGGTCAGGGCGGCGCCCCGCCAGGCCGCGGCGGCCAGCAGCACCAGCCAGGCCAGCCCGTTCTCGGCCCAGACCGCGATCCGGTCGCCACGGCCGACGCCCTGGGCCGCCAGGACGGCGGCGGCCCGGCCGGCGAGGTCGGCGAACTCCCCCGTGGTCACCGGCCGGGCCGGATCGTCGAAGACGTACAGGGCGCGGTCCGGCTGCCGCGCGGCGCGCTCCAGCACGGTGAGGTCGAGGGCTGGCGGGATCACGGATCACTCCTTGGTGAGCAGCAGGTTTCCGTGGTCGTCGACCGTGGCGGTCCATCCGCCGCCGACGACGGTGGTGCTGCCGTTCTCCCGCACGACGGCGGGTCCGACGACGGCACAGCCCGGTCCCAGGTCGGCGCGGCGCCACACGGTCGCCTCGACCCAGCCGCCCGGGCGGTAGAGACGGGTCCGGCCGGGCTCCGCCGGGCCGCCGGTCGGGGCGGCGAAGCGCACCGCCGGGCGTGGCCCGAAGGCGGTGAGCCGGCAGTTGACGATCTCGGCGGGGTGGTCGGAGCGGGTGTAGGCGTACCGCTCGGCGTAGGCGGCGTGAAAGGCCGCCACCAGCTCGTCGGCGTCGGCCGGCAGCTCGGGCAGGGCGACGGGGAGGTCGAAGCTCTGGCCCCGGAAGCGCATGCCGACCGACAGGCCGAAGCTGACCTGGTCGGGCTCCACGCCGTCCTCGGCCTTGAGCTGGGCCAGGGCGGCGTCGCGCAGGTCGGCCTGGGCCGCCCGGACGGCAGCCAGGCCGTCGTCGTCGGCCGGCACCAGCACGGTACGGACGTAGTCGTGGCGGGCCTGGGCGGTGACGAAGCCGAGCGCGGAGAAGTTGCCCGGCACCGGCGGGACCAGGACCCGGCGGATGCCGAGTTCGTCGGCGAGGTCGGTGGCGTGCATCGGGCCGGCGCCGCCGAAGGGCATCAGCACGAAGTCGCGGGGGTCGTGGCCGCAGGCGACGGAGATCTCCTTGATCGCGCTGGTCATCTTGACCGTGGCGAGGGTGAGGATGCCGTGCGCCAGGTCCAGCTCGTCGAGACCGAACGTGCCGGCCAGCCCGGCCAGGGCGGCGCGGGCCGCGTCGAGGTCGAGCGGCACCTCCCCACCCAGGCTCTCCTGCGGGTCGAGGTGGCCGACGAGCAGGTGCGCATCGGTCGTGGTCGGCTCGGTGCCGCCCCGGCCGTACGCCGCCGGGCCGGGGGTCGATCCGGCGCTGCGCGGTCCGACGCGCAGTTCCCCGCCCCGGTCGCGCCAGGCGATCGAGCCGCCGCCGGCGCCGATGGTGTTGATCTCGACCTGGAAGGTGCGGTTCGGGTAGCCGGCGATCTTCCCGTCGTTGGTCATCAACGGGGCACCGTTCTTGATCAGGCAGACGTCCGTGCTGGTGCCGCCGATGTCGCAGGTGATGACGTTCGGGTAGCCGGCGAGCGAGGCCAGGTGCACGGTGGCCGCGACCCCGCCGGCGGGCCCCGAGAGGGCGAGGTTGATCGGCAGCCGCCCGGCCTCCTCGGTGGAGACGACGCCGCCGCTGCTCGTCATGATCGACAGTGGGTGGGCGTAACCGCCGTCGGCGAGGGCGTCGCCGAGTCCGCGCAGGTAGTCGGCGACGGTCGCCCGTACGCTGGCGTTGAGCACGGTGGTGGCGAACCGCTCGTACTCGCCCTGCTCCGGCACCACGTCGGAGGAGACGGTGCAGACCAGGTCGGGGTACCGCTCCGCCAGCCGCCGCGCCGCGGCCCGCTCGTGGGCGGGGTTGCGGTACGAGTGCAGCAGGCAGACCGCCACCGCGCGGGGGCCGGCGGCGGCCACCCGGTCGAGGGCCTCGTCCAGCTCGTCGGTGTCCAGCGGCCGGACGACGCGCCCGTCGGCGCCGATGCGTTCGCGCAGCACGTGCCGGTGCCGGCGCGCGACGAGCGGCGGCCGGGCGCTCTCCTTGACGCTGTAGAGGCGGGGCCGGTGTCCGAGGCCCATCTCCAGCACGTCCCGGAAGCCCTCGGTGGCCAGGACGGACACCGGCTCGCCGGAGCCTTCGAGGAGCGCGTTGGTCACCCGGGTGGTGCCGTGCACGAACCGGTCGACCTTGTCCAGGCTGACACCGAGCTTGGCGAGACCCTCGAAGATCGCCGCCGCAGGATCGTGCGGGGTGGAGAGGGTCTTGGCCTCGGCGAGCCGGGCGGTGGCCGGCTCGTAGACGATGACGTCGGTGAAGGTGCCACCGATGTCGACGCCGATGCAGAGCATGGCGAGCCTTTCGGATAGGGGGTGGATGGCGTCGGCGACGGGTCGGGCCGCTAGAACGTGACGCCGTAGCGGCGCAGGGTCCGTCCCGTGACCAGACGCAGGATCCAGTCGAAGAGGTAGCCGAGCAGGCCCAGGGCGATGATGCCCACGAAGACCCACTCCGTCTTGGCGTAGTTGCGCGCCGTCCAGATCAGCGATCCCAGGCCGCTCTGGGCGGCGACGATCTCGGCGGAGACGATCGTCAGGAACGAGTTGCCCATCGCCAGCCGGGCCCCGGTGACCACGTGCGGCACGGTCGACGGCAGCACGACCGAGACGAGGCTGCGTACGGGACCGGCGCCGAGCGCGCGGGCCGCCCGCATCCGGATCTCGTTGACCGACAGCACCCCGGCCAGCGTGTTGAGGGCGACGATGAAGACGGTGGTGTAGAAGATCAGCGCCACCTTCGACGCCTCCCCCGGCCCGAGCCAGATGATGGCCAGGGTGACGAAGGCGATCGGTGGCACGAAGCGGAAGAACTGGATGTAGGGGTCGAGCATCAGCCGCAGCCAGGGGATGCAGCCCATCAGCAGACCCATCGGTACGCCGACGAGCACGCCGAGCAGCCAGCCGGTGAGGATGCGGGTCGAGGACGCGCTGACCGAGTCCCACAGGGTGCCGTCGCGGATCAGTTCGACCGCGCCGTCGAGGGTGAGCCGCGGCGAGGGCAGGAAGAAGGCCGTGTAGTTGCGGCTGACCAGGTCCCAGATCAGCACGCCGAGCAGCACCGACAGGACCGACAGCCCGATCCGGGTCAGCCGGGGCCAGCGGTTGCGGCGGGGGGCGGCCGTCGCCGACGCCCTGGTGCGGTCGGGGACGGTGGGTGCCTCGACGGTCATCGCCCCTCCGTCCGGTCGTCGTTCGCGTGGTCGGCGCCGGGCCGGCCGTCGTGGCCGTCGTCGAGTCCCTGGGCGCGCAGCGTCCGGGCCACCTCGGCGCCGATGTCCTCGCGCAGCTCCCGGAAGAGCGCCGCGCAGGCCGGGTCGGTCAGGTCGCGGGGCCGGGGCAGGTCGCAGCGGTAGTCCTTCTTGATGGCCGCCGACGGTCCCGCGGTCATCGTGACGATCCGGTCGCCGAGCAGGATCGCCTCGCCGATGTCGTGGGTGACGAAGACGATCGTGGCGCCGGTCTCGCGCCAGATCCGGTCGAGTTCGACCTGCATCACGAGTCGGGTCTGGGCGTCCAGCGCGCCGAACGGCTCGTCCATCAGCACGACCGAGGGGTCGTTGGCCAGGACCCGGGCCAGCTGGGCCCGCTGGCGCATGCCGCCGGAGAGCTGCTCGGGGAACCGCTCGGCGCTGTGCGCGAGGCCGACCATCGCCAGGTACCGCTCGACGACCGCGTCGCGCTGGGCCTTCGGCACGCCGCGCATCTGCGGCCCGAAGGCGACGTTCTGGCGTACGGTCAGCCAGGGGAACAGCGCCTCGGCGCTCTGGAAGACCACGCCCCGCGACACGTCCGGCCCGGTCACCGGCTCGCCGCCGCAGGTCACCTCGCCGGCCGCCGGGCGGACGAACCCGGCGACCGCGTTGAGCAGCGTGGACTTGCCGCAGCCGCTCGGACCGAGCAGGCAGACCAGCTCGCCGGCGGCGATGTCGAGGCTCGCGCCGCGGACGGCGACGAACTCGCCGAAGCGGATGTCGACGTCGCTGATGCGGATCGGGGAGCCGGCGCGGCTGGCGGGTCGGCCGGCGGAGGTCGTGGCGGGGGCGGTGCCGTTGACTGTCACGCCACCCCCTTGACCATGACGGTCGCCGGGTCCGCCTTCTGCGCGACGATCTTGCTGTCCTGCTGGAACTGGGCGATCTCGCCGTAGCGCTTGAGGTCGTCGTCGGTGAAGTCGCGGACCTGGCACTGGACGCCCTCCAGCAGCGTCTGGGCCTCCTTCGCCGGCACCTTGATGGCCTTCTCGGTGACCGTGCCCGCCTTGGCCGGGTCCGTGGTGAGCTGCTCGCACGCCTGGCCGATGGTCTGCACGACCTTCTTGGCGGTCTCCTTGTTGGCCTCGTACCAGGCGCCGTCGACGCCGATCACCAGGTTGTAGACGTAGCCGATGTCGCCGCTGGTCAGCAGCACCTTGCCGCCGTTGGCGACGCCGCGCGACGGCCACGGTTCCCACATGATGTAGCCGTCCACGTCGCCGCGTTGCAGCAGGGCCGGCATCTCGGCGGGAGAGGCGTTGACGAACTCGACGGACTCCCGGCTGATCCCGCGCGCCGCGAGGACCTTGTTGGTGGCGTACTCGTTGACCGTGCCGGGGACGACGCCGTACTTCTTGATGCCCGCCACGTCGGCGATGCCGGAGCGTGCCACGAGCTTGATGAAGCTGGGCGACTGCGAGAAGACGGCCAGGCCCTTGATGTCGCCCCGGGTGGCCCGGTTCAGCAGGCTCGACTCGGTGCTGGCCGTGAACTGGCCCTGCTTGGCCAGGATCGCGTCGAGGCCACCGGTGCCCTCCTGGAACTGGGTGACGGTGACGTTCAGGCCGTTGGCCTGGAACAGCTTCTCCTGGTCGGCGAGGTAGATCGGGGAGTACGCCGGGTCGACGCCGACGCCGAAGTTGACCGCCACCGAGGGGGCCGCCTCGCCGCCACCGGACTCGGTCGGGCTCTGGTTCTCCGCGCATGCCGCAACGGCGGCGGTCACCAGCAGGGCTGCTACCGCAGCGCGCAATGCTCGCATTCTCATGGCTACCCCAGATACCTAGCGGCTCATATTATGGTTACCGTTGCTTAATATGGGACGCTACTGCCGGACGGCGTGCGCAGTCAAGAGATTCGGCCTCACCTTCCTGCAACAGACAGTAGCCGTCGATCATCGCCAGTCGACGAGTCGAACAAACCGGGAGTCCGATGAACACGCTGGACAAAGGGGCGCATGCCGACCGACCGGGCCGGCCGTCGCCCCGACGGGGAACCGCGCCGACTACGTTCGGTAGTCTCGTCGGACTGCGCACCTCGCTACGCCGGGCGTGGACCCCGACCGAGACGATCCTCTACGCCCTCGGGGTCGGCGCGGGACAACGCGACCCGGCGGCGGACCTCCACCTCACCACCGAGAACTCCACCGGTCACCCGCAGCGGGTGCTGCCGACCTTCGCCAGCGTGCTCGCCGCCGACCCGCCGCCCCTGGGCGAGCTCACCGCGATCCGGCACGCGGAGGAGGCGCTGACCCTGTTCCACCCCCTGCCACCGGCCGGGCAGGTGCACACCACCGCCGCCGTGACCGCGCTGCACGACCAGGGCGGCGGCGCCCTGGTCGAACAGGTCTCCCGGCTCCACGACCCGGCGGGCACGGCCCTGGGCACCGTACGCCGGGCGATGTTCGTCATCGGCGCCGGCGGATTCGGTGGGCGGCGCGCCCGGCCCGCCCTCTGGCACCCGCCGGCCGGCCCGCCCGAGCACCGGATCGTCACCACGATCCGCCCGGACCAGGCGCTGCTCTACCGACTCAGCGGGGACCGCAACCCGCTGCACTCCGACCCGGCCGTCGCCGGTCGGGCCGGGCTGCCCCGCCCGATCCTGCACGGCCTGTGCACCTTCGGCTTCGCCGGCCGGCTCCTGCTGCCCCTCGTCGGTGACGACCCGACGCGCGTGCGGCACGTCCGCGCCCGCTTCAACGCCCCGCTGCACCCCGGCGACACCCTGACGGTGCACGCCTGGCGGCGCCCGTACGGCGTGGTCTTCCGCGCCACCGACGGAACCGGAGGGGTCGTCCTGGACCGGGGCGTGCTGGCGGTCGCCGCCCGGTGAGTGCCCCTGCCGTGCCGACCCGACGGCACGCGGGTCGCCGGCCCCTGCGCGGGCACCCCGTCGGCGGTGGGCTCGACACCCGGCGGGCCGACAACGCCGCGGCGGGGTGCCGTCACGTCCCCGACGCGGGGGGCCGCTCGACCGCGTCCAGCCGGCGGCGCAGCAGGGCCCGCTCGGGTTCGGTGCCGGCCAGGCCGAGCGCCTCCCGGTACGCCGCGGCGGCGTCGGCGTGCCGGCCGAGGCGGTGCAGCAGGTCGGCCCGGGCAGCCGGGTAGGGGTGGTGGCCCCGCAGCAGCGGCTCGTCGGCCAGCTCGTCCAGCAGCGCCAGGCCCGCCTCCGGGCCGTCGCGCATCGCCACCGCCGCGGCCCGGTTCAGCGCGACGACCGGGGACGGCGCGAGGGCGAGCAGCACGTCGTAGAGCGCGACGATCTGCGGCCAGTCGGTGGTGGCGAGGTCCGCCGCCTCGACGTGCAGGGCGGCGATCGCGGCCTGCACGCCGTACGGGCCGGGCGGGCCGCCGGTCAGCGCCACGGACACCAGGTCGAGGCCCTCGGCGATCATGGGGCGGTCCCAGCGGCCACGGTCCTGCTCGCCGAGCAGCAGCAGCTCGTCGTCCGGGCCGGTGCGGGCGTCGCGGCGGGCGTGGATCAGCAGCATGAGCGCGAGCAGCCCGGCGACCTCCCGTCCGGCGGGCAGCAGCCGGCGCAGGATCCGGGCCAGCCGGATGGCCTCCTCGGCGAGGTCGAGCCGTTGCAGGTGCGGGCCCCCGCTGGCGGCGTAGCCCTCCGTGAAGATCGAATACACCGCCTGGAGGACTCCCGGCAGCCGCTGCGGCAGCTCCTGCGCGCCGGGCACGCGGAACGGGATCCGGGCCTCGTGGATCTTCTTCTTCGCCCGGGTGATCCGCTTGGCCATCGTCGCCGTCGGCACCAGGAAGGCGCGGGCCACCTCGGGCGTGGTCAGGCCCGCCAGGTAGCGCAGGGTCAGCGCCCCGTGGTCCTCGGCCGCGAGCGCCGGGTGCGCGCAGGTGAAGAAGAGCTGGAGCCGCTCGTCCGGCAGCTCACCGCCCGGCGCCGGGGCGGGGGTGGGCTCCGCCCGGTCCGCCTCCGCCTGGAGGATGGCCAGCCGCGCGGCGAGGGTCTGGTCCCGACGCAGCCGGTCGACCGCCCGGCGGCGCGCCGTGGTCATCAGCCAGGCGCCGGGTTTGGGCGGAACGCCGTCGACCGGCCACCGCGTCAGCGCCGCCTCGACGGCCTCGGAGGTGACCTCCTCGGCCAGGTCGAGGTCGCCGAAGCGGCGGACGAGGGCCGCCAGCAGCCGGCCGCGTTCCTCACGGAACACCGCCTCCACGACCGCCGCCGGCGCCTCGCCCGTCCCCCCGGTGTCGGCGGGCGCTCCGCCCACCGCGCTCAGCCCCCGAACTCGGCGACCGGCCGGACCACGACGGAGCCGCCCGCGCGTGCGCCGGGGCAGCGCGCCGCCCAGTCGAGCGCGACGTCGAGGTCCGGCACGTCGATCACGTAGAAGCCGCCGAGGATCTCGCGGGTCTCGGCGAACGGCCCGTCCGTGACGGTCCGCCTGCCATCCTGGCCGACCCGCACGGTGGTGGCGGTGACCAGGTCCGCCAGCGACTCGCCGGAGACCAGGATCCCCGCCTCGCGCACCTGCTTGTCGTACGCCATCCAGTCGCCGACGTCGCAGCCGGCGGCCCCGCCGTCCTCGCCGACCGCACCGGCGTTGATGAGCAACATGTACTTCATGATCCGACTCCCCTCCGTGTCGCGCCGCCCTCTGAGTGCCGGGCGACGCCGTACGACATCACTACGGACGGGAGACGGCCGATTGGACACCCCGCTCGAAGATTCTTCCGCGCCGGGGTCCGGGCTACCGGTGGAACCCGTCGTCGCTTCCGTTCGCGGCGGCCTCCGGCAGGAGGTGACGCAGCCCGGTCAGTTCCAGTACGGCGTGGGCGGGGCTCTGCGGGGTGGCGGTGACGCGCAGGTGCGCGACGATCCGGTCGACCTCGTGCAGGATCCGCACGCCGGTGCTGCTCAGGTGGGTGACCGGGGTGAGGTCGATGGTCAGCGGCAGGCTGCCGCCGCGGCTGGCCTGCATGATCGCGGCGCGCAGCCGGGGGCCGGTGACCAGGTCAACCGGCCCCTGCACCCGCAGCACCCGGCCCGTGGGTGTCTCGATGACGGCGGCCGTGAACTCCTCGACGACGGCGGCCTGCTTGTGGGGGCCGGCCGCCTGGGCGGCGGCCACGGTGGTGACGTTGGTGGCCTGGCCGATGTGGTGGTGCATGCTGACGGTGGTGCCGGCCTCGGTGTGCCGGACCTCCACGCGGTCGACGAGCCCGCGGATCATCGTCAATCCACGGCCGCGGCCGCCCGGGTCGGCGACCGGTGGGCGCCACCGCCCCTGGTCGGCGCAGGTGACGTGCACGACGCCCTGGTGGTCCAGCGTGCCGCGCAGCGTGAACGTCCCCGGCGTACCGCTCGGATAGGCGTGGTCGACGGCGTTGGTGACGGCCTCCCCCGCGGCGTGCACGAGGTCGCTCGCGTCGAGTTCGCCGGCCCCGATCCGGACGAGCCAGTCGTTCAGGTGCCGGCGCATCGGGCGCAGTGCCGTCGTGTCGGCGGGCAGGGTCACGTGCAGCGGCGCGAGGGGCTGCGGCAGGAGGTGGGCGGCGAGCAGCGTGGTGTCGTCGCCGAAGCCGCCGCCGGCGAGGGCGAGACGTTCCGTGACCAGGGTGCAGATCCGGTCGGGCAGCCGCTGCGGGACCGTCGTGGCCGCGTCGAGTATCGCCCGCCGGGCGGCCCCCGCGGCGTCGGCCAGGATGCGGGCGCCGTCGCGCAGGCTCTGCCGGGGGCGTTCGATCAGGCCGTCGGTGTAGAGCAGCAGTACGTCGTCGGCCCGTAGCTGGTGGGCGTGCACCGGGGCGGGGCCGGCTCCGGCGCCCAGTGGTCCCGTGGGCGTCAGCGGCAGGTACCGGGCCTCGCCGGTGGCGCCGATCACCAGCGGCGCGGGGTGTCCGTGGCTGGCCGCTTCGAGCGTCCCCGCGTCCGGGTCGAGTACCGCGAGGCAGGTGGTGGCCGCCCGGGTCACGTCGGCGCGGGCCGCGAAGTCGTCCAGCACGGCCAGCACCTGCGGTAGGCCACCGCCCGACTGCAACGCCTGCCGGGCGACCGTACGGAGTTGCCCCATGGCCGCCGCGGCCGCGGCGCCGTGCCCGACGACGTCGCCGACGGTCAGCGCGAGCCGGCCGTCCGGCAGGGGAACCGCGTCGAACCAGTCCCCGCCGGCGACGAGGTCGCTGCTCGCGACGAGGTAGTGGGCGGCGACCTGGACGCGCGGCAGGACGGGCAGCAGGTCGGGCAGGAGGCTGCGTTGCAGTTCCAGGACGAGGCCGGCGGCCTGGCGGTAGCGGCGTTCGGCGGTGGCGGCGGCGGTCTCGGCGGCCCGCCGGGCCGCCACCACACCGGTGGCGTCGACGGCCTGCACGATCACCCCGCGTACCGAGCCGTCGGGGTTGCGCCAGGGGGACATGTCGAACGTGTAGAAGGCCTCCGTCAGCCTGCCGTCGCCGTTGCGGTCGGTCAGGACGCGCTGCTCGTAGCCGTGCGAGCGGACACCGTGCAGGGCCTGGTCGAGCAGCTCGAAGATGTGCTGGCCCGCGAGTTCCGGCACCGCCTGCCGGAAGGGCTCACCGATCAGGCCGCTGCGGTTGCCGACGGCGGCGCGCACGGCCGGGTTGGCGGCCACCACCCGCAGCTCGGGCCCCTCGAAGATCCACACGAATCCGGGCAGCTGCTCGAAACCGTCGAGCACCGCCTGCGGATCACCGGAAGACCACGCGGTTTGCGGATCGGCCACAGACGCTTACCTCTCACCCGTGCGCACCAGCAGCACCCTGTCATGCCCGCGCCCGCCCGTCCAATCCGCCACGTGCGGCTTCGTGGTCGACGGGTCCGGGCTCCTTGACCTCGCCGGCCGGTTGACCGTAGGTTCCAGCCCTACATCGACATTCTTAACTCGATGTGGCCGGCCTACGGTCCGGTCCCCACGTCCGGGGCCTTCCGGGACCCCTCGCGACAAGGACGGTCATCATGATCACACGCCGTTCGCTGCTCGGCACGGTTGCCGCCGCCGGAGTGGCCACAGCCGTCGCGCCGGTCCTCGCCCCCGGCACGGCCCGGGCCGCCGCCTGGAAGAAGCGCCTGACCGGCGCCGACCTGGACACCAACCACCGGTGGCGGGTCGCGGGCACGGACCTCGGCATACCGTACGTGCTGGAGAACGGCTCGATCGGCTACCTGTTCGGCGACACGTTCGACACGCCGTGGCCCGAGGGTCCGCCGGTGCCCAACGACTGGCGCTCGCCGGTGATGCTGCGCTCCGCCGTGCACCCCGGCGCCGCCGGCGGGATCGTCTTCGACAGCGCCGCCCGCGTCGCGGGCAACGGCCGGGCCCCGGAGCTGATGCACAACGGCCACCACGGCATCGGCATTGACGGCCTCTGGGAGGTGACCGTCATCCCCAACGACGGCATCGCCTTTCCCGAGACCGGCCGCCAACTCGTGTCGTACATGAGCATCGAGAACTGGAACTCCGCCGGCCCGGCCGGGCCGCACTGGCGGTCGCGCTACGCCGGGCTCGCCTACAGCGACAACGGCAACGACTTCGTCCGTACGCCGCTGAAGTGGTGGAACAACGGCACCAACACCGATCCGTTCCAGATGTGGACGATGCAGCGCGACGGCGACTGGGTGTACGTCTTCTCGGTGCGCGCCGGCCGCCAGCACGGGCCGATTATGCTGCGGCGGGTCCGCTGGGACCGGCTGTTCTTCCCGGAGTCGTACGAGGGCTGGGGCTGGAACGGCAGCGACTGGGGCTGGGGCCGCCCGTGCACGCCGATCCTGACCGGCCGTTTCGGCGAACCCTCGGTGCGACGGCTGGCCGACGGCACGTGGGTGATGTCGTACCTCAACTGCGCCACCGGGTGCATCGTCACGCGCACGGCGGACGGGCCGGACCGGGTCTGGACGGCCGAGCGGATCCAGGTCACCTCCTGGCAGGAGCCGGGCCTCTACGGCGGCTTCATCCACCCGTGGTCCAGCCGGCGGGCCAACGATTTGCACCTGATGGTGTCGAAGTGGACCAGGACACCCGACAACCGCAGCACCGCCTACCACGTCAGCCAGTTCGTCGGCTCGGCGTGATCCCGCTGCCGTCACGGGTATCCGGCGGCGGCCCGGCGCACCATCCGGCGCGCCTCGTCGCGGGGCACGCCCGTGGCGCGCAGCAGGTCGTTGGCGATGGTCCGCAGCTGGGACACGACGATGGTGCCGGAGAATCCCATGTCCTGACGGCACGCCTCGCCGGCGTCGCACACCGCCGCCAGGACCCGTTCCCGCGCCCCGGCGGGCTCCCGCCCGGCCAGGAACTCGCGGTGCAGCATCCGGACCGCCTCGCCGAAGCGCTCGACGGCGGCGGGCAGGCCGGGCGGCACCGGCTCGTGGTCGCGCAGGGCGGTGCCGATGCGGCGGACCAGCGTACGGCTGTTGCGGAAGGCCCGTTCCATGTGCTCCACGCCGTGCCGGTAGGCCCGCAGCGCCCGGCGGCGGCGCCAGCGCAGCGGCGAGTACCGGGCCACCTCGTCGGCGGCGTCGACGGCCTCGCTGAGCCGGTCGAGTTCCGGCTCGGCGGCGCGCATCCGGTCGAGCACCTCCTCGGCCGCGCGGGCGTCGCCGCGGGCCAGCGCCTCCGCCGACGCGGTCATCTCGCGGGCGAAGACGTCCAGGGCGGGGTCGGCGACCCGCCGCACGGTCCGTAGCGGGTTGATCGGGGCGACGACGAGCACGACCAGCAGGCCCACCAGTCCCCCGACCAGCGCGTTGACGGTCCGGGGCAGTTCCAGGTCGGGGTTGGTCGGCGTGAGGGTGGCGACCAGCACGCCCGTACCGCCGGCCTGGGTCATCAGGGCGCCGCCGCCGCGGACCAGGACGGCCGCGGCGATCGCCAGGAAGACGATGACGCCGGTCTGCCACGGCCCGGTGCCCAGCAGGCCGATCAGCACGTCGCCCACGGCGATGCCGAGCACCACCCCGGCGATCAGCTCGACGGTGCGCCGGGCCCGGTTGCCGAGGGCGGCGGCGATCACACCGACGGCGGCGGCCGGGGCGAAGGTCGGGTCCTGGTTGCCCAGCATCTGCCTGGCCACCACCCACGACAGGGCCGCGGCCAGGCCGGCCTGCACCGCGACGATGAGGTACGTCTGCAACCGCCGGTAGGTCTCCCGGCCGGTCCGGCGCAGCCGGGAGCCCGACTCCGCCGCCTGTCCGTCCCCCGCGAGCCGCATGGGCGGGAATACCCGGTTCACCCCGCGCCGAACGTCAGCCGGGATGGGCCATCACGCCGGTCAGCGCGACCACGCCGGGCAGCCGGGTGTCCTGGCGCAGGAACTGCACCACCACCGGCACCGGCGAGCGCAGCAGGCACCCGTAGGGACGGTCGAGGCGGACCGCCTCCGGGTCGATCAGGTCGTTGACCCGCACGTGCCGGATCCGGCGTGCCCCGACCAGGATCCGGTACGGCCCGACGGGCTCGGCGTCCTCGTAGTAGACGTCCAGGCTGATCTCGGTGTCCTGGTCGGTGGCGTTGAGCACGCACAGCTGGTCGAAGCTGGTGAACTCCGGTTCGGGGCCGTGACCGGGGAACGGCACGTGCCCGCCCGGGACGACCCATGTCCGCGCGCCGACGGGTGGCCGCGGCGGTGTTCACCGCGGTGAAGATGAGCGGCCTGGCCCGGCGCGACGCCTGACCCGCGGGCGCCAGGCCGCCCCGGCAATTACCCTGACGCGTTACGGAAGCTCCCCGAAAAATCCGCTCGACGGACGCTCGCACTGATCGTACAGATATCAGTGCGAGCGTCCGTCCCGCTTCTGTCCGCGCCGCTGACCTGGAGCAGGGTGCGGGAGCGTCCGATCGGGGCCGCCCTTAGCTATCGTTAGTTTTCCGGAAATTCTTGCTCGCCAACGCGTCTCGCTGCCATACTCCACATCCACCAGGGTCGATGACAGTGGGTTCGCAGGCTCTCCGGCGCAGCCCGCCGAGCGGCCCCGGTCCGGCACACCCCCACCACACCGGTCCGCCCCCGACGGTGCGGAACGGCCCCCGGAAGGAGCAGGAAATGATCGAGAGGTGCCACCGGGACACCCGGCCGAGATCGCGCTCGCGCACACGCGCGGCCCTTGTCGTCGCCGCCGTGGGACTGCTCGCGGCGACCGGCGCCACGGTCCTGCCCGGCGCGGCGAACGCCGGGACCACCCTGGGCGCGTCGGCGGCGGAGCGCGGCCGCTACTTCGGCGCCGCCGTCGCCGCCAACAAGCTCAGCGACAACACCTACGTCACGATCCTCAACCGCGAGTTCAACTCGGTGACGCCCGAGAACGAGATGAAGATCGACGCCACCGAGCCACAGCAGGGGCAGTTCACCTTCGCCAACGCCGACCGGATCGTCAGCCACGCCCGCAGCCGGGGCATGAGCGTGCGGGGCCACACCCTGGCCTGGCACTCGCAGCAGCCCGGCTGGATGCAGAACATGAGCGGCAGCGCGCTGCGTCAGGCGATGCTCAACCACGTCACGCAGGTGGCCACCCACTTCCGTGGTCAGGTGGTGGCCTGGGACGTGGTCAACGAGGCGTTCGCCGACGGCGGCAGCGGCGCCCGGCGCGACTCGAACCTCCAGCGCACCGGCAACGACTGGATCGAGGCGGCGTTCCGGGCCGCCCGGGCCGCCGATCCCGGCGCGAAGCTCTGCTACAACGACTACAACACCGACGACTGGAGCCACGCCAAGACCCAGGCCGTCTACGCGATGGTCCGCGACTTCAAGCAGCGCGGCGTGCCGATCGACTGCGTGGGCCTCCAGTCGCACTTCAACAGCGGCTCGCCCTACCCGGGCAACTACCGCACCACGCTGTCCAGCTTCGCGGCGCTCGGCGTCGACGTGCAGATCACCGAGTTGGACATCGCGGGGGCCTCGCCCACCACGTACCGCAACGTGGTCAACGACTGCCTCGCGGTCCCCCGGTGCACCGGCATCACGGTCTGGGGCATCCGGGACAGCGACTCCTGGCGGGCCTCCGACACACCGCTGCTGTTCGACAACAACGGCAACCGCAAGCCCGCGTACGATGCCGTCCTCGCGGCCCTCAACAACGGCACTCCCCCGCCGACCACGCCGCCGCCGACGACCGGCCCGACCACCCCGCCGCCGGGCGGAAGCTGCACCGCCACCCTGCGCGACGGCACCCGGTGGGGCGACCGGTTCAACAGCGACGTGACGGTCAGCGGCGCCACCAACTGGACAGTGGTCGTCGAGGTGACGCCCCCGCAGAAGGTCTCCGCCACCTGGAACGGCACCCCGAGCTGGGACGGCAGCGGAAACGTCATGACCATGCGGTCCAACGGCAGCGGCAACGTCTTCGGGTTCACCACGATGGCCAACGGCACCTGGACGCGCCCGCTGGTGCGCTCCTGCACCGCCTCCTGAGCGTCGGGTGACCGGACGGCCCCGGGACGGCGCCCACCGCGCCGCCCCGGGGCCGCCGGGTCGGCGGCCCCGGGCAGGAACGCCGGCGGTACGCGGACGCCACCGCACCCACCGCCGGGGCGGCGCTGGCGCGGACCATATATCGCTGACTAAAGTCAGGCTTCATGGAAGCGGAGTTCGTCGCCGCCGTGCGGCGGTTCAACCGGACGGTGACCCAACGGGTGGGGGCGCTCGACGACGAGTACATGGCGCGCGCCCGCCCTCTCGCCCAGGCCCGCCTGCTGTGGGAGATCGGCCCCGGCGGCGCCGAGGTCGCGGCGCTGCGGTCCCGGCTCGGGCTGGACTCGGGACACCTCAGCCGCCTCCTGCGCGCCCTGGAGGGCGACGGGCTCGTCACCGTCGGGCCGTCCGACCAGGTGGGCGGGGACGGGCGGGTCCGGGTCGCCACCCTCACCGACGCCGGCCGCGCCGAGTGGACCGAGCTCGACGAGCGCTCCGACGAGTTCGCCCGGTCGATCCTCGCGCCGCTGACCGGGCGGCGCCGCGAGCGGCTCGTCGCGGCGATGGCCGAGGTGGAGCGGCTGCTCGTCGCGTCGATGGTGCTGATCGAGCCCTGCCCGCCGGGCGACCCGCGGGCGCGTGCCTGCGTACGGGCCTACGCCCGGGAGGTGGCGCGGCGCTTCGACGACGGGTTCGACCCGGCCCGGAGCAACCCGGTCCACGACGAGGAACTCGTCCCCCCGGCCGGCGCGTTCCTGCTCGCCACCCTCAACGCCGAGCCGGTCGGCTGCGGCGCGGTGAAACTCCACCGCGACGCGCCCGCCGAGATCAAGCGGGTCTGGGTGGCGGACTCCGTACGCGGGCTCGGGATCGGGCGGCGGATGCTGAGCGAACTCGAACGCCACGCCGCCGAGCGGGGCTGGACCGCCGTCCGGCTGGACACCAACCGCAACCTCACCGAGGCGATCGCGATGTACCAGGCGGCCGGCTACCGCGAGGTCGAGGCGTACAACGCCGAGCCGTACGCCCACCACTGGTTCGAGAAGCGCCTGACGCCGTGACGGCGCGGCCGGTCGTGCGGCCGACGCTTGCGGGAGCTTCCATATCCATAGATACTTGTCGATGCTCCTGAGCCGGACGTGATCGGGCAGCCGGGCAGCCCTCGATCGGAACCCCGCCCTGTCCACCGTCCGAGGAGAGGAACCATCCATGAGAGCCAGACTCCGACTGCTGGGCGCCGCCCTGGCCGCCGCCGTGCTGACCGCGCTGGCGGCGGTGGCGGTCGCCCCGCCGGCCTCCGCCGCGACCCTGACCGAGGTGACGAACTTCGGCCCCAACCCGAGCAACCTGCGCATGTACCTGTACGTGCCGGACTCCGTCGCGCCCCGGCCGGGGCTGCTGGTCGCGGTGCACTACTGCACCGGCACCGGCCCCGCGATGTACGCCAACACCCAGTACGCGGCCCTCGCCGACCGGTACGGCTACATCGTCGTCTACCCCTCGGTGACCCGCAGCAGCCAGTGCTTCGACGTCTCCTCCCCGCAGGCACTGCGCCGTGACGGCGGCAGCGACCCGGTGGGCATCAAGTCGATGGTCGACCACGTCCGGCAGCGGTACGCCGTCGACCCCGACCGGATCTTCGCTACCGGCATCTCGTCCGGCGCGATGATGACCAACGTCCTGCTCGGGCTCTACCCCGACGTGTTCAGCGCCGGGGCGGCGTTCTCCGGGGTCCCCTTCGGCTGCTTCGCCACCACGAACGGCTCCGAGTGGAACACCGAATGCGCCAACGGCCAGGTCACCAGGACCGCCCAGGAGTGGGGGGACCTGGTCCGCAACGCCTATCCGGGCCACACCGGGCGCCGGCCCCGGATGCAGACGTGGCACGGGACGAACGACGAGGTGCTGCGCTACCCGAACTTCGGCGAGCAGATCAAGCAGTGGACCAACGTGCACGGGCTGAGCCAGACGCCGACGTACACCGACAGCCCGCAGGCCGGCTACACCCGCACCCGCTACGGCGGCAGCGGCGACCGGGCGCCGGTCGAGGCGATCAGCATGCAGGGGGTGTCGCACAACCTGCCGGTCGACGCCGCGCAGGCGATCCGCTTCTTCGGGCTCGACACCACCGCGCCTCCCACGACGGCGCCGCCCACCACCGCGCCTCCCACGACGGCGCCGCCCACCACCGCGCCTCCCACGACGGCGCCGCCGACGACCCCGCCGCCGTCCACTCCCCCACCCCCGCCGGGCACCTGCCGGGTGGGCTACACCGTCAACGCCTGGAACGCCGGCCTGACCGCCTCGGTCACCGTCACCAACACCGGCACCACGACGGTGCACGGCTGGTCGCTGGCCTTCACGCTGCCCGCCGGCCAGAGCATCACCAGCGGCTGGAACGCGACGTACGCCCCGACCAGCGGCGCGGTGACCGCCCGCAACGTCTCCTACAACGCCACCATCGCGCCCGGCGCGTCGGTCAGCGTCGGCTTCCAGGCCACCCACACCGGCGACACGGGACGGCCCACCTCGTTCACCCTCAACGGCGCCACCTGCACGATCGCCTGAACCGGCCGGGGCGGCGCCGGCGCCGCCCCGGGCCGCAGGAGCCGGCGCGTGGCGTACGGCGAAGGTGGGCCCTCGTTGTTATCCTTCCGCGATGCCGTGGACCATGGCCCGACGGAGCCTTGCCGTGCTGGCCGGCTGGTACGCGTTCGCCGTGCTCGCACCCGTGGCGGCGGCGACCTGGATCCTCGGCCCGGAGTTCGTGGGTCTGGGTCGGGAGAGGCCCGGCCCGGTGAAGCTGTGCACGGAGAAGACGCTGGCCTGCTACGGCCCCGGTCCCGGCGTGTGGGACCTGCTGCGGCTCGGCGCGCTGCCGCTCATCGGCAGCCTGGCGATCTCGCTGCTGGCGCACCGGTTCCTCGTCGGCCGGATCAGGTCGGCGACGGTCACGGGCACCCTGGCGGCGTTCACCGGCTGGCTCGGCTGCGCGCTGCTGGCCGGCGGCCTCCTGTACCGCTGACACCCGCCGGAGCCTGGGCCCGCTCGACGTCCCTGACGAACAGGATCCCGTCGGTTCGGGCCACGTGGGCCGGGTCGAGCGGGGAGTATCCGAACCAGGGCGACACCCGGGCAGCGGGCGTCCGGTCGGCGAGGGCGGTGGCCAGTCGGCGGGCGTCGACGAGGTGACGCTCGCCGGGCAGCGCGTACAGCAGCCCCTCGACGGTGTCCGGCGGCGGGGTGTCGACCCCCTGGTGGCGGATCGTGCCGATGGCGGTGGCGAGGAAGGCGTACTCCTCGCCCAGGTGCGCGTCGACGATCGCGCCGGCGCTCCACCACTCCACCGGCACGCCGCCCATCCGCATCCTGCTCCTGTTCCGCTGGAGGTGGCCGTTGTGGGCGTTCACCAGTGCCGGTCCTCGTTCGGCGATGGCGAGCAGGTTGGCGGCCATCATCGAGTCCCGCACGCCGAGCAGCCGCGCCATGCGGCTCGGTGACACGTCGGCCATCGCGTGGTGGTAGCGCAGCAGGCCGATGGCGGTACGCCCGTACAGGCGTGCCCGGTGCCAGTCCTTCCGGGTGGAGACGGCGAGCAGGTGTGGCGTCTGCGCGTCGAGCAGGGCCACCAGTTCGTCGGCGAGCAGCCGCAGTTGTCCGGCGTCGGGCGTCCGCCCCACGGACCGGGACGGGTCCGTCATCGCGGCGGGATCGGTCCACCGGTCGTCGGCGCCGAGCAGGCGGTCAAGCGTCTGCGCGGCGCAGGGAAGCAGGTCGGCGTCGACCCGGGCGGCGAGGTAGGCGTGGAGCGCGGTGAGGGCCTGCCGAGGGCTCGCGGCGCCGGTGATCTCCAGCGGGCCGTCGAATCCGGCGAACCGGAGTTGCTCCGACGGGGGCCGGCCGTCGTTGTACGCGCGCATCCACCGCACCAGCTCACGGTTCGCCGCAAAGGCGCCCCACCCGTGGCTGAACCCGCGCTCCATGACGTCGTCGAGGAGACCGGCGCCCGAGGTGACGTGCTCGTCCACGACCAGGCCCATCAGGCAGTCGCTCTCGATGGCGATCGTGCGGTAACGCTCCTGCTCGACAAGTTGCCGGAAGAGGTCGTTCCGCAGGTCGAGCAGGACGTCCTCGCCGTGGGTGGGCTCGCCCAGGGCGAGCAGCCGCGGCCTGGCCGACAGCAGCCCCGTGACGGCAGCGGCGTCGACGACATGGGCGGCCTCTGCGATACCAGCAGTCATGCCCTAAACGGTATCGTTGAACCGACGGTGAAAACTTTTCGTCGACGTCAGCAGGATGATGGGGCCGAACCTTCAAAGCAGCGGCAGGCTCAGGCCGGTCGACCTGGCGCGCGCGCACGGCCTGTCGACACAGGCGGTCAGGAACTACGAGGCGGCCGGCATCCTTCCGGCCGCCGAACGCACCCCGCACGGCTACCGCACCTACACGCCGCTGCACGCGCAGGCACTGCACGCGTTCCTCGCCCTCGTGCCCGGACACGGGCATGCGACGGCCACGGCGATCATGCGGGCGGTCAACCGGGACGCGACCGAGGACGCGCTCCGGCTCATCGACGAGAGCCACGCCCAGCTGCTCGACGACCGCCGCACCCTCCAGGCCGCCGAAGCCGCCGTCGGTGACCTCGGTCCGGTACCGCAGGAACGGAGCACCACGTTCGTCGGCCCCCTGTCGAGGAGGCTCGGCATCCGCCCGGCCACCCTTCGCAAGTGGGAACGCGCCGGCCTGGTCCAGCCGCGCCGCGACCCGCAGACGGGCTACCGGGTCTACCACGCCGCCGACGTGCGCGACGCCCGGCTGGTCCACCAGCTCAGACGGGGCGGCTACCTGCTGGCGCAGATCGCCCCGCTGATCGCCCAGGTCCGCTCCGCCGGAGGCGTCGCGCCGCTCGAGTCGATGCTGCGCCACTGGCGCGCCCGCCTCACCGCCAGGAGCCGCGCCATGCTGACCGGCGCTGCCGCCCTGGACGCCTACCTCACCTGCCGGTCGGCCCCGCCCGGCGACGAGCCGAGCGCCTCGCCGACCACGGATCCGACCCCGCCGCCAGGTGGCTCCCGCTGACCGTCGCCGTCGTCGGTCGAGCGGTCGCCGCCCGCCTCACCGTCCCGCTCGGGCCCGCTCATCCGCCGCCCGGTCGCCGTACGCCGCTTCCTCGGCCCGTCCCCGGAGCAACGCGGTGCAGTCGGTGTCCGTGGCGATCGGGATCCCGCCGCCGACGGCGAGGACGCAGAACTCGACGCTCCGGCCACGTCACCGGCGCCGCAGCCGGATCGCGTCGAGGAGGACGGGCTCGATCTCCGCGCCCCGGTCGCCGCGGGCCAGGGTGCTGGTGACCGGCACGAAGAACCACGCCTGCTCGTCGCCGAGGACGGGCGAGTACACCGGGACGAAACCCTGGTCGCGCAGCGAGATGGCGAAGTCGACCGAGATCTCGCCGCGTCGGGTGACCGCGGCCGTGCCGTGCCACGGAAGCAGCACCGACCCACCGAGCGGGGCGAATCCGCAGCGCCCCGGCCTCGGCTGGTTGACCGTCAGGCGGACCCGGTCGGGGAACATCCGGTCGTAGCCCCACGCGTGGTCCGCGCGCACCGCCGCCAGGTAGTCGATCGTGTCGCCCCAGACGACGCGGAGCACGTGCCGACGCGCCGCGCGCACCTCGGCCGGTTCCTCGCCGTCGAGCCGGTAGACGTCGGCGGAGGGCGTGGTCGCGGTCGGCGAGGCCGGCGGACAGGTCGGCGACGACCGACGCCAGGTAGGCGGGTGGGGAGGTTCAGCACGCTCACCCGGCGCAGCAGCAGCAACGCGGCGAGTTCCGCCCCGTCCGGGACGTCCACCCGTGGGACGACCAGTGCGCCGCCCCGCACGAGGGTGGGCAGCACCTCCTCCAGGAAGACGTCGAAGGCGGGATTGGTGAACTGCAGCGTCCGGTCGGCGGAGGTCAGGGCGAAGGCCTCGACGCTCCGGTCGACGGCCGCGTCGAGCGACGGCCGGGAGACCGCGACCGCCTTGGGCACCCCGGTGGAGCCGGAGGTGTGGACGACGTACGCGGCGTCGATGGTGCGCGCCGCGGGCGGCGGCGCGTCGGAGCTGGTCCAGCCGGTGGGGACGACGGTCGTCGGAGCCCCGCCGAGTCGCGCGCACCGGTCTGGTTCGGCGATGAGCAGGGCGGGGCGCAGGCGTTCGACCATCCGCACGACGCGCGGGTCGGGGGTGTCGACCGGCAGCGGCGCGAACGACAGGCCGGCGTCGAGGCACGCCGGCAGGTAGACGACGGCGTCCACACCCCGGGGCAGGAGCGCGGCGACCACGTGGCCCGGGCGGGCACCCGCGTCGTGCAGCGCCGCGCCGGCCTGCCGGACCCGGGCGGCGAGGTCGGCGTAGCTGAGCGCGCTCGATCCGTGGTGGATCGCGACCGCGTCGGCGAAGCGCGCGAAGGCCGCGCGGAGTCGGTCCGCGACCGGCGGGGCGGTCCCTCGTTCGCTCGCCGCGACGGCGGGGCCGGGTGGCTCGTCCATCGGCAGTTCCCGCACGGGCGCGTCGGGGGCCGCCAGGTAGGCGCGCAGCAGCCGCTCGTACCGGTTCGACAGCAGGGTGACGGTCGCGGGGGTGAACCGCTCGGTGGAGTAGTCCCAGACCGTGGTCAGCGCCTCGGCGGGACCGTCGCCGAGGGCGCGGTGGCCCGGGATGACGACGACGTCGAGGTCGAACCGGGCGGACTGGAGGTTGATCCCTTCGGTCACGCCGATGTCCAGGCCCGGAACGGTCCAGCGGGGCAGCGCGCTGTCGTGCTGGCTGAACATCACCCGGATCAGCGGATTGTCAAGCTGCCCGGTGCTGGCGCCGAGCTGGCGGACGATCTCGTGCACCGGGGCGGCCTGCTGGTCCAGGGCGGCGAACAGGCTCCGCATGGCGGCGTCGGCGAGGTCCGTCCCGCGCCATCCGGGCTCGTGGCGGAGCCGTACGGGAAGGCTGTTGACCATCATTCCGATGGTGTGGCGGAAGGCGGGCGGCCGGTTGCCGACGGCGGTGCCGAGCACGAAGTCGTCCCGGCCGTGGTGGCGCGCAGCAGTTCGGCGAAGAGGCCGTAGAGGACCGCGAACGGGGTGTGCCCGTCCCGTGCGGCCCGCTCGTGCAGGGCCCGGACCAGATCGGGTGGCAGCGACCGGCGGAGCTGGCCGCCGGTGAACTCCCGGCGGGGCGCCCGGCTGTGGGCCAGCCCGTGGAACGTCGCGGCGAAGTCGGTGCCCGCCAGCTCGTCCTGCCACCAGGGCAGGGCCTCGGCGACCTCGGCGCGGTACGCCGGGCGCTGGCAGTGCCGGACGTAGTCGGCGTAGCCCGGCGCGTGCGGAAGGCTCGGCTCCCGCCCGGAGGTGATCGCCCGGTACGTGGTGAACAGCGCCGACACGAAGGTCGAGAACGACCGTCCGTCGTGGATCAGGTGGTGTTCGCAGTGCACCAGCCGGTGCCGGTCCTCGGCCAGAGTGACCAGCAGCCAGCGGGCCAACGGCGCGGCGTCGAGCCGGTAGGGCTTCGCCGCGTGCCGTCGCAGGGCGTCCTGGAAGCCGGCGTCGGGGTCGGCGGCGTCGCGCAGGTCCAGTTCGTCGAGGTGGACGGGGACGTCGCCGTCGGCGATCCGCTGGGTGGGTTCGTCGGCCGAGACGGCCAGCCGGAACGCGTCGTGCCTCCCGACGACCCGTTCGAGGCTGCGGCGCAGCGCGTCCCGGTCAAGCACGCCGTCGAGGTCAAAGACCGCCGTGAAGTGGTACGCGGCGCTGTCCGGCGACAGCCTCTGGTGCAGCCAGACAAGCTCCTGTTGGGCGGACAGCGCGAGCGTCCTCGACGTGGTCGTCATGCGGCGACGATCCCTCCTCGGTGGTCGTCGCCAGTGTTGGCGCGTGCGCTGACGTCCGACTTCCGTCGCGCTGTCAGGCCACTGTCACGCCGCTGCCCCGGCAGGGCCGCGCCGCCCCGGCGGCCACGGGGCTGCCGTCCGTGGCCGCCGCCATCCGGCCCCCGGGCTGCCGTCCGTGGTCGCCGCCATCCGGCCGGCTGGCCGCCCCGACCCCGAACCGCAATCGCTTATGACAACCGTTATCGTTACCGCATTGCCCCGCCCCCGACGAAAGTTCTCGGTTGTGACACGACTACGTCTTGCTCTGGCCTCCCTGCTCGCCGCCGGTGTCACGCTGACCGGCTGCGCCGGTCCCTCCGCACCGGCACCGCCCGCTGCCGCCGTCGCGCCCTCCGCGCCGCCGGTGGAGGCGGTGACCCACAGGTTGAGCCTGACCGACGCACGAGGGCAGACGGTCAGCCTCAAGTCGAAGCCGGACCGGATCGTCTGCCTGACCGGGCTGTGCGACGACGCGCTGGTGGAACTGGGTCTGACGCCGGCGGCGACCACCACGCCGAAGCTCGTCGCCCGTCCCGACTACCTCGGGGAGGCCGGCAGGGCCGTGCCCACCCTGCCCGGCATGTTCGGCAACGAGGACGTGGCGGCCATCGCCGCCACGAAGCCGGACCTCGTCATGGGTCTCGCCGGAGCGCACGACCAGCTTCGCCCGGCGATCGAGAAGTTCGCGCCGCTGTGGCTGGTCGAGGTGAAGACGTACGAGGACTCGGTGCGCTACCTACGCGACGTGGCGACGCTCACCGACCGCGGCGCCCAGCAGGTGCTGGCCGAGCGCGCGTTCCGCGACCGGCTCGCCGCCGCCCGGGCCACCTCGACCGAGCGTGGGCTGAACAGGACGACCGCGCTGGCGATGTACGGCGGCACGTCGATCGGGGTCAACACCTCCGACGACCTGCTCGGCCACCTGCTGTCGCAGGTGTTCGACTACCCGTGGCCGAGCAAGGGCGGCGGCTTCGACACCGCGCAGGCGTACAACGTGGAGGAGATCCTCACGCGCGACCCGGACATCGTGTTCATCCAGTCGTTCACCTTCGGCCCGGACGCCAGGACGGTGTCGGCCCAGTACGCCGCCAACCCGGTGTGGAAGCGGATCACGGCAGTGCGGGAGGGCCGGGCGCACGAGGTGCCGGCGGAGCTGTGGGCCTCGGGCCGGGGCACCCGCGCGTTGGGGCTGATTCTCGACGAGGCGGTCGCCAAGGCGACCGCATGACAGCGCTGGGCGTCGCCGTGCCCCGGCCGGTGCCGCGCTGGTCGGCGGCGTTGACGCTGGTGGCCGCCCTCGCCGTCGCGGTCGGGTTGACCCTGGGTGTGAGCCTGCCCGCAGAGGCGGACGTCGCGCGGGTGGTGCTGTGGGAGCTGCGGATGCCACGGCTGCTGCTCGCCCTCCTGGGCGGCGCGGCGGTCGGGGCGGCGGGACTGCTGATGCAGGCGGCACTGCGCAATCCGCTGGCCGTGCCGGAACTGTTGGGGGTGTCCACCGGCGGTGCCCTGGCAGCGGCGGTGACGGTGGTCTGGGCGTTGCCGGTCCCGGTGGTGCTGCAGCCGGTGGTGGCGCTGGTCGGGGCGGTGTGTGGGGGTGCGGTGTGTCTGGCTGCTGCCGGCACGGGTCGCGGCCCGGGCGCGGTGCTGTTGATCGGCGCGGCGGTCTCCACCGCGTTGCAGGCGGTGCTGCTGGCCGTGCTGGCGGCTGCCGACCGGTTGCAGTACGACACGCTGTTCCGGTACCTGGTCGGCAGCCTCACGGGCATCACCTGGGACCACGCCCGGCTGACGCTGCCATGGTTGCTGGCGTGCGTGCCGCTGGCCGTGCTGGCGTTACCCGCGCTCGGGGTGCTGCGCCTCGGTGACGAGGCGGCGGCGGCCGTCGGGCTGCACGTGGGCCGGGCCCGGATCGCCGTGCTGGGGCTCGCCGCCGTCCTGGTCGCCGTGGTGGTGGGACCGTGCGGACCGATCGCGTGGATCGGATTCGTCGCGCCCCACGCTGCCCGCCGGCTGCGCCCGGCCGCCGACGCGCGCCTCCTGCTGCCCTGGGCGGCGGCGATCGGCGCGCTGTTCACCACGGTCGCCGACCTCGCCGCTCGACACGTCTTCGCCCCGGCGGAGACTCCGCTCGGCGCGTGGACGGCGGCCGTCGGCATCGTCGCCGGGTTGCTCATGCTGACGCGACGGAGCACGTCGTGAGGTGGTGGTGGGCGGTCGCGGCGCTGCTCGCGGCGGCCGTCGCGGAACTGGCCGTGGGCAACGGCGTGGACTGGCCGCAGCTGGACCCCCTGGAGCAGCGGATCCTCGTCGAGCTGCGGCTGCCTCGCCTGGTCACCGCGCTGCTCGCCGGTGCCGGGCTGGGTGCGGCCGGGCTGCTGTTGCAGGCCGTGCTGCGCAACCCGCTGGCCGCGCCGGAGCTGACGGGGGTGAGTCCGGGCGCGGTGCTCGGCGTGCTCACCGGCATCCAGATCGGGCTGGTGCCCGCGGACTCGGCCTCCGGCGCGCTCTTCGCCGCGCTGGCCGGCGGCGCCCTCGGTGGCGCGCTGATGTGGTTGCTGGCGCGGCACGGCTCGACGACGGAGGTGGCGGCCTACGGGTTGCTCGGGTCGGCGGCGCTGGCCGGGGTCACCACGCTGTTGCTGGCGTACCAGCCGGGCCGGTTCGGCAACGCGATGCGCTGGCTCGTCGGCTCGACCGACGGCCGGGTCTGGGCGCATGTGCAGACCGCGTGGCCGTGGTTGGTCGCGTCGCTGGTGCTGGCCTGGCTGTGCTCGGCCCCGCTGGGCGTGCTGGCCGCCGGTGACGGGCACGCCGTCGCGCTCGGTGTGCCGCCCCGCCCGGCCCGTGCGGTCGGCCTCGCGTTGGCGGTGGCGTTGGCTGCCGGGGCCGTCGCGCTGGCCGGCGCGCTGGCCTTCGTCGGGCTGGTCGTGCCCCACGTGGCCCGGGCGATGTGCGGGGCGGACCTGCGCCGGGCGTTGCCGGCCGGCGCGCTGGTCGGGGCGGGCGCGGTCGCGGGTGCGGACGCGCTCGCGCAGGTGTTGACGGTGACGGTGCAGTCCGGATCGGCCGCACAGCGGCTGGGCGTGCCGGCGGGCGCGGTGACCGCGCTGCTCGGGGCGGTGGCCCTGGTCGTCGTGGCGCGCAGGTCGTCTCACGTGGAGGTGTCATGACGCAACCGGTGTTCGCGGCGGAGGAGGTCCGGTACCGGTACCGGGACCGGGTCGTGCTCGACGGGGTGTCCCTGGTCATCCGTCCCGGCGAGTGCGTGGCGCTCGTGGGCCGCAACGGCTGCGGCAAGTCGACCCTGCTGCGGCTGCTCGCCGGCATCGACCCGCCGCAGAGCGGGCGGGTCCTGCTGCGCGGCCGCCCGGCACACGCGATGCGCCGACGGGACGTGGCGCGGCAGGTGGCCGTGCTGCACCAACAGCTACCGCCGATGCCGGGGATGACCGTGCGGCAACTCGTCGCGCAGGGCCGCTACCCGCACCGGGGGCCGTTGGGGATGCTGTGGCGCCCGGAGGACGCCGAATCGGTCGCCGCACTCGACGCGGCGGACGTGGCGGGGCTCGCCGCGCGGGAGGTGGACACGCTCAGCGGCGGGGAACGCCAGCGGGTCCGCCTCGCGCTCGCGCTCGCGCAGCAGACCCCGGTGCTGCTGCTGGACGAGCCGACCACCTTCCTCGACGTACGGCACCAGTTGGAGGTGCTGTCGCTGGTGCGCCGTCTGCATGCCGAGCGGGGCCTGACCGTGGTGGCGGTGCTGCACGAACTGGACCACGCCGCCCGGTTCACCGACCGGGTGGTGGCGCTGGTTGAGGGCAGGGTCGCCGCCGACGGGCCGCCCACCGAGGTGGTCACCCCGGAGCTGCTCGCCACCGTGTTCGGCGTACGCGGCCGGGTGGTCACCGACGCGCACACCGGCACCGTCCGGGCGCTGGCGGACACCCCGCTGGAGGCGGCGTGATCGTCCACCGGGAGTTGGTGCGACTCGGCGGCGCCGTCGCCGCACCGGTGGCCGGGTGCGCGGCGCTCGGCGTGGCGGTCTCGGCCGCGTACGTCGGTCAGGCCCTGCTGCTCGCCGCGGCGCTGGCGGCGGTGTCGCGCCGCGACCTCGACGCCATTGCCCCGCTGCTGGCCGGAGTGCTCGCCGTGATCGTGACCCGGGCCGTGCTGCTGTACTGGCGGGAGGTCGCGACCGCCACGGCGGGCGCCCGGATCCGGGCCCGGCTGCGCGACCGGTTGGTGGCGCGGCTGGCCGAGCTGGGCCCGGCCTGGCTGACCGGGGCGCGCACCGGACGCACCCAGGCCACGCTGGTCGACGGCGTGGAAGGGCTCGACGCCTACTACAGCCGCTACGTCCCGCAGGTGCTCGTCACGGTGGCCGTCCCGACGGCGCTGGTGGGGTGGCTGGCCACCGTCGCGCCCGTCGCCGCGACGCTGCTCGGCACCGCCGTGCTGCTGGTGCTGACCGTCCCCCGGGTGTGGGACGCCACCCTCCTGCGGCGGGGCCGGGGACGGTGGGCGGCGTTCACCGCGCTCGCCGCCGACTTCCTCGACACCCTCCAGGGCGCCGCGACCCTGCGGGCCTTCGGGGCGGTCGGCCGCATGCGCGACCGCATCGAGGCGCGCAACCACGACCTGCACGCCACCACCATGACGCAGCTGCGGCTGTCGTTGATCGAGAGCGGGATCAGCGCCCTGCTCATCCAGGCCGGGCTCGCCGCGGCGACCGTCGCCGCGGCCGTGGCCGCGAGCGGCGGCCGGGCCGACGCGACCACCGCGTTCCTGGTGCTGCTGGTCTCGGTGGAGTGCTTCCGGCCGGTGCGCGACCTGGGCGCGCACTGGCACGCCGGCTACCTCGGCATCACCGCCGTCGACGGCATCACCGACCTGCTCACCGCGCCGACCCCGGTGACACACACCGGCCGCGTCGTCCCCCGTCTCGCCGAGGGCCCGGCAGTCGCCATCGAGGCGGTCAGCTACCGCTACCCCAACCGGGAGTCGCCGGCGGTGCGGGACGTGACGCTGCGGCTGGCCCCCGGCGAGACCGTCGCGGTGGTCGGTCGGTCCGGCGCGGGCAAGTCGACCCTGGCCAGCCTGCTGCTGCGGCACCTCGACCCGGACACCGGCCGGATCACCGTGGACGGCGTCGACCTGCGCGACCTCACGCGGGACGCGCTGCGCCGGACGGTGACCGTGGTCGCGCAGGAGACGTACCTCTTCCATGGCACGGTGGCGGAGAACCTGCGCCTGGCCCGCCCGGACGCCACCGACGCCGACGTGCGGGCCGCGGCCCGCGCCGCCGGCGCACACGACTTCATCACGGCCCTGCCGGACGGGTACGCGACAGCCGTGGGCGAGCGCGGCACCACCTTCTCCGGCGGGCAGCGGCAGCGACTGGCCATCGCCCGCGCGCTGCTCGCCGACACCCCGGTGCTCGTCCTCGACGAGGCCACCTCCCACCTGGACAGACGACAGGAAGCCGAGATCGTGACGGCGCTGGCCGACGCCACGCGCGGGCGCACCTGCCTGGTCATCGCCCATCGGCTCGCCAGCGTCCGGCACGCCGACCGGATCGCGCTGATGCGCGACGGCCGGATCACCGCCACCGGCAGCCACGACGACCTGCTGCGCACCACCTGCGCCTACGCAGAGCTCGTCACCGCGCAGGAGGTGCCCTGATGGTCACGACGGACCTCGCACCCGACCCGGCCGCCCCGTCGACCGGCCGTGCCGCGGAGCCCGGGCCCGAAGACCGGCAGCCCGGCGCGCTGCGGCGGCTGCTGCCCGCGATCGCGGGGCACTCCGGGGCCTTCTGGGCGACCCTGGCGGCGAACCTCGTCGGACAGCTCGCCATCGCCGGCGCGGCGGTCCTCGGCGCGTGGCTGCTCGGACGGGCGGTGGCCGGGGAGCCCACACCGGTCGACGTGGTCGCCGCGGTGCTCGGCGGGCTGGTGGCGGTCATCGCCGTGGCCACCTGGTGGGAGATGCTCGTCTCGCACGACCTGGCCTACCGGGTCCTGGCCGACCTGCGACTGCGGGTCTACGACGCGATCGCCCGGATCGCGCCCGGCGGACTGGCCGGCAGGCGGTCCGGTGACCTCACCACCGTCGCGCTGTCCGACGTGGAGACCCTGGAATGGCTCTTCGCGCACACGATCGCGCAGCTGCTGACCGCCACCGTCGTCCTGACCGCCGGCACGCTGCTCGCCGCGTCGATCGACCCCTGGTTGCCCGCCGTGGTGCTGCCGCTGGCCGGCCTGATCACGGTGGTGCCGTGGCTGCTGCGTCGCCACGCCGACCGGCACGGCACGCGCGTCCGGGCGGCGACCGCCAGCATGACGGCCGACATCGTCGACACCGTGCAGGGCCTGCGGGAGCTGACCGTCTTCGGGGCGATGGACCGGCAGCGCGCCCACCTGGCCGCGCGGACCCGGCAGCTCGGCCGGGCACAGCGGGCCAACGCCGCCCGGGCGGGCCTGGAGACGGCGCTCGTCGACGCGCTGCTGGCCGTGGCCGGCGCCGGCGGGCTGCTGGTCGTGGCCGACGGTGTGGGTACGGGCCGGCTGGACCCCGCACTCGCACCGGTCGCGGTGGTCCTCGCCGGAACCGTGCTCGGCCCGGCGGCCCAGGTCGCGCTGCTACTCAAGCAGGCGGGTGTCCTCCGCGCCGCAGCTGGCCGCATCGACACCTTGCTGCGCGCCCCGGCACCGGTCACCGCCCCGACCGCCCCACTGCCGGCGCCTGCCGGCGGTGAGGTGGCCTTCGACGACGTGCACTTCGGCTACCTGCCCGGCCGCCCGGTGCTCTCGGGCGTCTCGTTCACGATCCGTCCCGGCGAGACCGTCGCCCTGGTCGGCGCCTCCGGCGTCGGCAAGTCCACCTGCGTCCACCTGCTGTTGCGCTACGCCGACCCCACCGCGGGCCGGATCACCGCCGGCGGCGTCGACCTGCGGAACCTCGCCGACACCGATCTCCGGCGCACGGTCACCGTCGTGCCCCAGGACGTGCATCTCTTCCCCGGGTCGATCGCCGACAACATCCGCCTGGGTCGGCCCGACACCACCGACACCGACCTGCGGCAAGCGGCCGACACCGCACAGGTCAGCGCGTTCGCCGACGAACTGCCGCGCGGGCTGGAGACCCCCGTCGGGGAGCGGGGCGGTGCCCTCTCCGGTGGCCAGCGGGCCCGGGTCGCCGTCGCCCGCGCCCTGCTCACCGAGGCGCCGATCCTCGTCCTCGACGAGGCCGTGGCGAACCTCGACGCGCGCACCGAGCGTGACCTGGCCGACGCCCTCGACGCCGCCCGCGCCGGGCGGACGACCCTGGTGATCGCCCACCGCCAGTCCACGATCATGCGCGCCGACCGCGTCGTGATGCTCGACGCCGGCCGCGTCGTCGCCGATGGCACCTTCGAAGATCTGCGCGACCGGCAACCCCTGGCCGGCCTGTTGGCCGATCGACTCTCGGTCCACCGGCCGGAATCGTCTGTCGATCTCCGTCCGCCGCAGTCGACGCTGCCGTGATCCCGTGTGTGCCTCCAGCTCTCGACCAGTTCGCCGGCGATGGCGTCCGCGCGCACTGGATCAGGCCCTGGGGTCCGGGGCGTCGCGGGGGCATGTGTCTCGGGTGCGAAGCGCACCGGGACAACCGGTCACCCGGCGTTCCGTTTCGAGTGCTGCATGTCCTGATCGGTGAACCCTAGGGTGACCGGCGTGAGTCTTGCGCAGTTGGTCACCGCGGCCACCAACAAGGGCTTCCAAAGCCTGGACGCATCGATGCTGCCTGAGTTGCGCGCGATCCGCCGAAGCGGTCCCGCGCGTGCCCGGCGGGCCGCGCTGCTCGCCTTGCTGCATCTCGGTGGTGAGCGGGCACTCGACTCCGCCGACCTGGCCGCACTGCACCGACTCATCGGGATCAAACTGCCGCACGACCGGCCGCACACGCTCGACGGCTGCTTCAACGCCTGGATGGCCGTTCGCGGCGGCGACCAACAGGCCATCATGCGAACGCTCGGACTGACCCGATCCGTGCCCGCCACATACAACCTGGGCGGGACACTCATCGCCCATCTCGGCCACGGCGGACCGGACGACTCGCGTACCTGGCGGCATGTCCGACCTGGACGTGCACGGCCATCCCCTGATCGCCTGGCCCGCGTCCGACGACGATGTCAGCATCCTCCGCGGCTGCTACACCTTCGCTGTCTGAGCCAACCCGGCGAGAACGCACAGCAGCCCGGCGCTCATCGCAGAGTCAGGCAGGCTACGGACGTGCTAACGATCATTGGCGCCGAGCGGCGAGTCCGAGGACGTTCTGGCACGGTGTCGGATCCGCTGCGGGTCGTTCGTAGAACAGGTGAAGGCAGTCGGTTTCGGCCTCCCGGGGGCAAGTGGGTCATGAGGCGGCCCGCTACTTGATCTAGTTCGATCGACCATGGAGAGGTAACGGCATGGGCAAGCTGATTTACGCGACGAACGTCTCGCTTGACGGCTACATCGAGGACGAACGCGGCGCGTTCGCCTGGTTCCCACCCGACGATGAGGTATTCGCGTTCACCACCGACCTGCTGCGGCCCGTGGGCACGTTTCTCTACGGGCGGCGCCTCTACGAATCGATGGCGGTCTGGGAGACCGACGCCGCTCTGACCGCGCAGTCCGACCTCATGGCCGACTTCGCGAGCGCCTGGCAGGCGGCGAGCAAAGTCGTGTACTCCACGACCCTCGCCGCGGTGTCAACCGCCGACACCCGACTCGAACGCCGTTTCGACCCCGCCGCACTACACCAACTGAAGGCGACTGCCAGCAGCGATCTCACCGTAGGAGGTGCCAACCTCGCGACGCAGGCCTTCAAGGCCGGGCTGGTCGACGAGTGCCAGCTGTTCATCTGGCCCATTGTCGTCGGCGGGGGCAAGCCAGGGCTACCGACCGGCCTGCGCGCAGACCTCGAGCTCCTCGACGAGCGCCGATTCCGAAACGGCGTCGTACACCTCCGCTACCGCCCTCTCGGACAGCGACCGACAGCCCCGTCCGGTCCGCCGGCGCTTGGACGACCCGCGGAGCGCTGACGACTGATTCGGCCGGACGAGGTCGCCCATCACGAACTCGGGATGCGTCAACTCCGCCCCGACCGGCCGGTACCGTCGATGGCCGGTACCGCCGCGATCGGGGCGTTCGTGCATCTGCCGGCACGCCGCCATCGAGCAGAGCCGGGGCGTGTCCTCGATGGCGGCAGGCGGCTTGGCACCACAACCGGTACGCCGACACTTGTTGCTCTACGAGTCGTTACAGCAGGTCGAGCAGCGTCTCTATCCGTGTGGCCAGCACCAGATCCATGGTGCCTTCGACGCGGACACTGACCACTGCGCTACCCGGTGACGGCGCCAGTCGGATTACCAGCGTGGGCGTGCCCGCGAGCGGGTACTCGAACCAGCCGTCGACTGCATCCCTCGACCCGCGTGACTTCGTCGCGAACTCCCCTGTCCTGGGGCAGCGATCCGGGCGACGCCAGCTGTTCCGATTGCGGGTCGTACGAGTCGAGCCCATACGCGCCGGCCAGTACAGAGAGTGCGTTGTGTCCTTCCAGCCGTAGGGCAGGGTCACCCCGACGAATCGATCGGCGACCTCGATAGGGCCCCATGGCTGCCGCCAACCCAGATCGTGATGCCACGGAGCGATCATGTCGGCGAGGATTCTCGGCTGCCCCGGACGGCCAGGAGTACAGGTCGTAGCTCACGGACCGCAGCGTAGCGACCTCCGGGCCGGTGCACTTCTCTCGGCACGACCTCGCACCGCCATCCATGGACAGCGGCTCCGCCCCGTGACGCGCGGTCGGCGGCATGAGCGGATGGCAGGCGGCCCGGGGTGCACCAACCACGAGTACGGCGGCGATCCACTGGCCGCTCGCCGCGGGTCCCGCCGCCTCGGCCCCGCCGTCGATGTCCCGCCGCGCTGCTCCCCACCGCGCCAGGGTTGCGGCGGGAGATCCGTTGACCGGGCTCGAACCGGCGACCTCCCGGTCCCTAGCCGGGTGCTCTACCACTGAGCTACAACGGATCTCCACAGGCCTCGTCGGCTGGGCTCGAACCAGCGTCCACCCGGACCAGAGCCGGGCGCTCTACCACTGAGCTACGACGGGCGCGGTCATGCTGCCCGATCACCGCCCGACGTGTCCACCCGGTTTCGGCAGCTCGCTTACCACGACGTCGACGGGAATCAGGGATCGATCCAAGCCGCCCTTGACCATCTTTCCGGAGAAGGCCCCACCGGTACGCAGCATCGCCGCCCACAGCGGGTCCGCGATCGACACTCCGTGCACCAACTCGGGCGTAGGCCGGAACACCCCGACGGCTGCTGGCGTCTTCGGCCCGGCCCAACCCGACTTGACCGGGTCAACTCCACCATCGGCGCATGCCGCCTCCACATCCGTACGGGAGCAAGCGGCGGTGCCGTCGAGCACGTCCCACGGCAGCGGCAGCCGAGCCCACACGCCCACGTCGGGGTGCGGACCGCCGCCGGTCGACCGGTGCCACGCCGCCAGGTCCGCCGCGATCAACATCATCGCCTTGCCCGGGCAGGACGCATCCAGCAGGCCAAGGCTGCCGGATGCGTCCAGCGTCGCGATCCACGCCGCCCGCGCAGTGTTGTACGTGCCGCACAAGAGGTTCCACGTCGACGAGTCGTTACCCCGCCTTACGATCATGGTGGCCTGGTCGAACTCACTGGCCGACCACACCCGCTTGAGCAGAGCAGCGACGTGGCGCATCGTCGCCCACCACCGGCCCAGCAGTTCACCACGCTGAGCGTCGGTCAGCCGGGCCAGCACGGACGGCGTCGGATATGCCTGTGCAATCATCCACCAGTCCGTCGCCGGGTTGGCGACGCAGCGCTTGAAGAGCACGTCGGCAACGTCGTCGTACGGGTTGTCCCGCCCCGACAACGTGAACTCCCGGCGTAGTTTGCGCTTGGCGGTCAAATACGCCACGAAGCACCCCGCCGACGGATCAGCCAGAAACCTGCCCCGCTCGATGCTCGCCGCGAACCCGGCCCGCGCGACCATCGTCAAATGCCTCTTCCTCTGCTCGACCGCCAACCTGTCAGCTTTCGCCGATAGCCGCTGCGTCACCCGAAACCGCCGGTTGTACTGCCGCTTCGACAACTCGATCCCTGCCGCAGCCCGGCCCTCCCGGTTCAACCGATCACGCAGAAAATCCAGCCGGGCGGGATCGACGGCACCGAGCGCTTCGCCCAGGCGGGCAGAGAAATCGAGCAGAGAAACCGGATCGTCCGGGTCGATGCCGCCTCGCGACAGCTCGAACAGCCGCGCCGCGGCGTCAATCTGGCGGGCACCTCCGACCGGCCGCGCGAAGTCTGCCGACATCGAACTCCACCCGTTCCAGCGCGACGCTGCACGAGCCGCCCGCCCTAACGTCATCCGCTCGCGAAGGCCCAGCCGGCCGCCCACCACTCGCAACACGAGATGCGCGACCTCCTCCGGCCGGCGCCGCTCATCGAGCGATGTGTGCAGCGCGACCAGGGCTTCCTCGGCAGAGGTATCGGCGATTGACATGGCGGGCATCCTGGCAGGTACGACGAGACCGAAGCAATCCGATTCGCCGCTGCGGCCGTGCCTTCTTCGGCCCGTGTGACGGGTGGCGAGAGCCAGGCAGTATCTCGGTTGTGATCGTTGCGCGGACGCGGACTGCTGCAGATGGCGATGGTTGCGGAGTTGCGCCTCGCTGAGAAGGTGACGCGAAGGTCGATGGTCGATCTTCGTGTCGGCGTAGACGTCGACAGTGTCATCCTTACACCGTTGGTTCGCCGCCGAACTATCCGCAGTCGATCGTCGTCCTCTGAACCTCAGGGACCTGCCCTGTCACCCGACATCATCAGACGACCGGACAGCAGAACGGCGGCCGGGCGGCACACCCATCCGGTCGCCCCGGCCGAGTTGTGGACGACACCGTCCGTCTCAACGGCGGCTGTGGCGCTGCTTGATTGCGGCTCGGGGCCTGGGTGGAGTGCGACCAGCGATTGGGACATGGTCACTGCGGTGGGCGACGCCCACCAATGCAGCGTGAACTTCTTGTATCCGTACTGATCGTCGATCAGGCTCGCGGCACAGCGCAGGGCGTCGTCGGCGGGCGGGCCTTCCTCGCCGTCCGGCGAGAGGAACCGCACCGCGAAGTGCCGGTCGCCTCGGTGCGACAGCACGACAACCCCGGCGAGCCAGAGTCGCCCGGCTCCCCGGAACGCCTCCCGGGCCACCCGACTCCAGTCCACCGTGCTCGGGTTTTCGGCGGCGTTGGCGACCAGGAAGCAGGAGGTGGCGCCCGCCACGAGGCTCGTGACCAACGCCTGGGTCGTGGAACCGTCGGTCTTCGCGATTCGCTCGATTGGTCTCCTGTCCGGGTCGGAAGGCATGTCAACCCTTATGAGATCGGACATGGCCATCCTTACGCCTGCCGAATGGCGGTTTCCACCAGGGACAGCCCCTGTTCGAGGTGCTCTTCCTCGATGGTCAACGGGGGCATGAGTTTGATGACCTCGTCGCCGCGCCCGCAAAGCTCGACAATCAGCCCTTCGGCGAAACACCGCTGTTGGATCTTCTCCGCACGGCCGGCCCCACCGGAGCGATTCACGTCGATGCCGAGAATCATCCCCCTGCCCCGCGTGACGATGCCCGCGTCGATGTCACGCAGTCTCCCGGCGAAGGCGGACATTCGCGCCGACAACCTCTCCAGGCGCCACAGGAAGGACGAGTCCTGCCAGACGGCGAGGGCTGCGGCACCGGCGACGAAGGCCAGCTGGTTACCGCGGAAAGTCCCGGTGTGTTCGCCTGACTTCCAGACGTCGAGATCCGGCCTGATGAGGTTCAACGACATGGGTAGACCAGCACCTCCGATCGATTTCGACAAGGTCACCATGTCCGGCTGGACGCCGGCGTGCTCGAATCCGAAGAAGGTCCCCGTACGGCCACAGCCAGTCTGTATCTCGTCGCAGATCAGCAGGACACCACGCTCCTGAGTGAAGCTTCGAAGGGCACGCAACCAGTCAGCCGTCGCCGGATACACGCCACCCTCGACTTGCGTAGACTCCACGATGACCGCAGCGGGGAGTTCCACTCCGGACGATGGGTCGTCGAGCAGGCGTTGGAGATAGGCGATCGAATCGAACCGGCCTCCAGGCCCGTCCTCGTACGGCACGAAGATCACGTCCTGGAGGCGGACAGACCCGGCGGCCCGGGCCCGGCGGCTGCCCGTGACTGCGAGCGATCCGCAGGACATTCCGTGGAAGCCACCGGTGAACGACACCACAAGCTGCCGGCCGGTCACCTTCCGGGCGAGCTTGAGAGCCGCCTCCACCGCGTCGGTCCCCGTCGGGCCGCAGAACTGGAGCCGGTACGTCAGGTGCCGGGGCCGCAGGATGGTCCGGTTGAAGGTCTCGATGAAGGTGCGCTTGGCGCTCGTGTACATGTCCAACCCGTGCACGATCCCGTCGTCGCGCAGATAGGACTGCAGAGCGTCCAGGATCCAGTCGGGGTTGTGACCGTAGTTGAGGGCACCGGCCCCACAGAAGAAGTCCAGGTATTGCCGGCCGTCCTCGCTGGTCAGCCACGCTCCCTTGCCGCGGGTGAACACCGCCGGGAACTTCCGGCAGTACAGCCGCACCTCCGACTCGTGCTCGTCGAATGCCAATACGTCGTTCGGGACAACCGTCACTCTGCGCCTCCAGGTCGCGATGCCAATGTGTCGGTGCCGGCGACGACAGGGCCCGCCGGCACGGACGGTGCATGTCAGGCCAGGACTCTCATTCGGTCATTCAGCAGTTCCGTCAATGACGTCGCCGGATGTCAGGAGCCACTCCATGACGGCCATCGCGCTGGAGAGCTTCATCCGTGCCTGTGTCCATGCGATCGATCTCGGTCCGTCGAGCACCGATGACTCCACCTCCTCCCCCCGATGGGCCGGCAGGTCGTGCATGAAGACGCTCGATGGCCAGCGTCGCAGCAGAGCCGCATCAACGTGAAACGGGCGGAATGTCTCCCGCCAGTGCGGATCCTGTTTGGCGGTGCCCGTGGTCTGCCATCGCGTGGTGTAGACGACGTCGAAGTCACCCCTGACGTCGGCCAGGTCATGAACCTCCTCGACGCGCGCTCCGGTCGCCCGTCCGCGCTGACGGGCGGCTTCCAGGTATCCGGGCGGAAGACCGTACCCGGCGGGCGTGGCGAACGTGGTCCTGCTACCGGGTAGCCTGGCCAGGGCAAGGGCCAGGGCGGTAGCGGTGTTGTTGCCCTCCCCCACGTACAGCAGCCGCAGCCCGTCGAGCCTCCTGCCTGGGCCAGCGAGGAGCGCGAGCGTGGCGACGTCGCAGATGGCCTGGGTCGGGTGTTCCTCCGCAGCCATGGCGTTGACGACGCGGAGGTTTCCTACGCGGGACAGCTCGCGGAGCTGCGTCATGGGCCCGGCGGTGCGCGCCACCAGGCCGTCGAGCATACTGCCCAAGACGCGTCCGGTGTCGGCGATGGACTCCCCGGTCGCGAGTTGCAGATCGTTCGGGCCGTAGCTGATGACCTGCCCGCCGAGTCGCAGGGCCGCAGTCGTGAAGGCCGTCCTGGTGCGCGTCGACGTCCTGGTGAAAAGAAGGCCCACGACGGCACCGCTCAACGGTGACCGGTGATCGGATGGCTCGCTGAACAGCTCGTACGACCGGCGGACCAGCCTGTGGTAGGTGTCGTCGCTCAGGTCCTCGAGCGAGAACAGGCCGTGTGCGCGACGGCCCTCCGAGGCTGGGACATTCGTCAGTCTCGGGTTCACGGCGATGTCGGTCATGTCCGCCTCATCCGTGTCGTCGAAGGTCGTGGAAGAAGCCGGGGACGGGCTCGAGCTCGCCTGCAGCGGCGAGTTCGTCGTAGACAAACTTGGCCACCGCGAGGTCGAGGATGCCCATGCCGAACGGCGAGACGATGGTGGTCCGGTCGGTGCTCGGGGCCAGTCTGCCGGTGGCCACGTCGTCGATCGTCCCGTGGACGAAGTTGCGGTTTCCCACCCTGGTCTCCGTCAGGTGCAAGGATGTCTGGGCGGTGAGGCAGTGGTCGACGTCGTCAACGACGTTCGTCGCGTCGAGGATGATCTCCGGGGCCAGGTCACGAAGCGAGATGTGCAGCACCAGGGGTCGGTGCGCGAACCACGAGACGTCATGGATGTGCGGTGCGGGCGCCACCGTCGCGAACACCACGACATCCGAGGTCTCGATGAGGGACCGCGGATTGTCGTGCACCACGACTGACTGTGACGGGTCGGCTTGACACAAGGATGACCCGAAGCTCTGGGCGCTCGCGGTCGACAGGTCGAACAGGTTCACCTCGGTGAACGTGAACCCTGCCGCAGTCAGGTACTGGTGGATGTACCGGGCGATCAGACCGGTGCCGACGAACCCGACGGAAGTCGCGTTGGCCTGCCGCAGGAACGTCGCCGCCAGCGCGGCGGACGCCGCCGTGCGCGTCGCGCTGATGATCGAGCTCTCCAGGCAAGCGAATGGGTAACCGGTCCGCTGGTCGTTGAGGATCAGTACCGCCGACGCACGCGGGATGCCGTGCTCGATGTTGGCGGGGACACTGGCGATCCACTTGATGCCGTCCACGCCTACCTGACCGTCGATGGACGCCGGAAGCGCGATGATTCGCGCGCCAGGGCGGCCCGCGAACGTGAGGAAGGACGACCGTGGGTTGACGGTATGACCTGCGGAGTGTGTCGAATAAGCCTCCCCGACGAGCTGCATCACCTGCCGTTCCCGATTCTTCAATACATCCGCGACCTGAGCGCCGGAGATGACGCTGAAGCCGGGTATGGGACCTGGTTCCGTCATTGCGGACCCCCATTCGTGAGGCAGCGTGGCGAATCCCGCGTCGAAGCGCGGAGCGTGGTGGCGGTGCCGGTCATTCCGGTGTGCAGCGCACCGCCTTCGCTGCCGCCGGCGGAACGGTCTGGGACGAGCGGCTCAGCTCCAGCTCGACCCCTGCCCACCCAGCAGGGAGGTCTCGGCGTCCCAGGGCAGTGGCGCGAGCGGAAGGTCGGCCAGTCGACTCCCGTAGGAGCGGTGCAGCCAGTCGGGGTCGTAGACCGTGTCGGCGTAGTTGCCGCCCAGGTCCGGGGCGATGGCGACCGCCGCGGTCGGCGCCGGCCCACGGTGCTGCCGTAGCCAGGTGACCGCTCCGTGCACCACGGTTCCCGTCGAACCGCCGAAGAGGAAACCGCTGCGGCCCAACCGGTGGCAGGCGGCGATGGCCTCAGGCTCGCTGACGTGGACGATGTCGTCGACGTACGACTCGTCGAGGATGCTGGGCCGGACGCTCGTGCCCAGGCCCGGTAGCAAGCGTTCGCCCGGCGGCCCACCGAAGGAGACCGACCCTGCCGCGTCAACTGCGACCACCGTGACCTCGGGCCGGAAGCTCTTGAAGTAGCGGGCGCAGCCCATCAACGTGCCGGTGGTGCCGGCACCGACGAACAGCACGTCGAGGTTCGGGAAGGCACGCGCGATATCTGGTCCGGTCTTGCGGTAGTGGGCGTTCCAGTTGGCCGAGTTCGCGTACTGGTTGAGCCAGACGAAGTTGTCGTTGCTCTCGCAGAGGCGGCGCACCAGTGCCAGGCGCGTGCTGAGGAACCCCTGTTGCTCGTCGCGGTCGGTGACCACGTGCACCACGGCACCGAGAGCGGCCATGAGGCGGCGGGCGGCGAGCGTGCAGCGGATATCTGTCACGCAGACGAAGCGGTAGCCCTTCCGCGCGGCCACCATGCTCAGCGCCACCCCCATGTTTCCCGACGACGACTCGATCAGGGTGTCCTCGGGAGACAGGCCACCCTCGCGTTCCATCGACTCGACCATCTCGATAGCGGCCTTCAGCTTGACCGATCCCGCGAAGTTGAAGCCCTCGCATTTGAGGTACAGATTCCAGCCGAACAACTCGCGCAGGCCGACGTACAGCTCATCGATATTGAAGTCGAGTGGATCGGTGACTATGGTCGCCATCTTCGCTCCCGATCAGATGTTCTGGACTTGCTCGTTGCCCACCCCGGTCGCGGGTGATTCCGCGGGGGCCCCGTACTGAAGGCCGGTTGCACGGGCTGAGTGACTATGTGGCTGTTTGCGCCCGACACGACGGCCACCGCCGTCGCGCCCGGTTCGATACCCACGCTCAGCGCGCCAGCGACGGCGAGTGCGCCGGTCACCTCGCACGGCAGACCGGCCGTGGCGAGTCGAGCCATGGCCGCGAACACCTGCGCGTCGGTGACCGTGACCATCCGGTGCACCGTGTCCTGGACGCACGCGAAGGAGAGGCGTCCCGGCGTCTGCGCCCGCACACCGTCGCAGGCGGTACTCACCCGGTCCAGCCGTACTGGGCGCCCGACGCGTAGGGAACGCGTGTACCGGTCGGCTCCGACAGGTTCGACACCGATCACCCGTACCCCGGTGGCGCCGGCGACCAGGCAGGTCCCCGCGAGCAGGCCGCCGCCTCCGACCGGGACGAAGATGTGCGTGACCTCGGGAGCCTGCTGGAGGACCTCCATGGCTACCGTGCCCTGGCCGGCGATCACGGCGGCATCGTCGTGCGAGGAGACGAACACGGCCCCCGTTCGCGCGGCGTGCTGTCGGGCGGCCTGATCACGCTGGTCGTTGCCGTGGTCGCACAGGACGACCTCGGCACCTTCGCGCCAGATCCGCTCGCGTTTCCACGCCGACGACGACCGGGTCATGAACACTGTCGCCTTGATGCCGCGTGCGGCGGCGGCATGCGCCAGCGCGATGCCGTGGTTTCCTGACGAACCGGCCACGACGTGCGCGACGCCGGTTGCCGCCGCAGCGGCAACTGCGGCGACCGCGCCACGGAGCTTGAAGGAGCCGGTGACCTGCTGCGATTCGCATTTGAGCAGTAGGTCTGTGCCGTCCAGCGGCGTCAATGACGTTGCCCTCGCGATGCCGTAGACGGCGTCTGCAGCGGCGAGGACGTCATCTGCGTTGGGGACCCCCAGCATCGCTCAGCCAGTCCCGACGCCCGCGCCGGACCGCTGGTCGGCCGGGCCGAACAGGGCGCGCATGCGGGCGGCGTGCGCGTCGGCCAGCACCCTCGCCACCCCGGCGACGGTCGGCGAGTTCAGAAAGTCCAGCACGGTCAGTTCGAGCTGGAACGCGCGCTTGAGCCGCGACACCACGCGGGTGGCGAGCAGGGAGTGGCCGCCGAGGGTGAAGAACTCGTCGTGCACCCCCACCCGCTCGAGCCCGAGCAGTTCGCACCAGATCGCGGCGACCCTCCGCTCCACACCGTTGCGCGGTGGCACGTAGCGTTCGCCGTCGAGCCGCTCGGGCAACCCGTCCGGCAGCGCCCGATAGTCGATCTTTCCGCTGACGGTCGTGGGTAGAGGGTCGAGTACCGCGAACGCTGCGGGAATCATGTGGTCGGGCAGGTACGCGGCGAGGTGCGCCCTCAGCGCGGTGCTGGTGGGTGGCGCCCCGCCTCTCACGGGCTCGACGTACGCGACGAGTACCGCATCGACGTCGCCGCACAGCCGTACGCCCGCGCGGGTGACGCTCGGGTGGCTGGCCAGCACCGCCTCGATCTCGCCCGGCTCGACGCGGTTTCCGCGTATCTTGAGCTGCCGGTCGATCCGCCTGACAAACTCCAGGTCACCGTCGCCGAGAAGACGGACCTGGTCTCCTGTCCGGTACATCCGGTCACCCGGCGCCCCGTACGGGTTCGGTATGAACCGGCCGGCCGTCTCGCCCGGGCGTCCCAGATACCCCCGGGCCAGACCGGCTCCGGCGATGTACAGCTCCCCCGGGACGCCGAGCGGCACCGGGTGCAGACGACCGTCCAGGACGAAGACGCGGGCGTTCGGGATTGGCCTTCCCACGACGTCGCTCGGGCAGTCGCAGCGGCGAACGGTGGTGGTCATCGCGCACTCGGTGGGGCCGTACTGGTTCAGCACCGTCAGCGCCCCGTCCTGCGGCCATTCCCCCGCCAGGCGCATGCTTTCGCCGCTGCTCACCACCAGCCGCAGGCTCCGCGGCCGCCGGTTGCCGAGCAGTTCGAACTCCCGCAGCATCGAGGGCACGGTGCTCAGCAGCGCCGTGACGCCATGCTTGTCGATGGTTTCCCGGACAGTCTCGGGCGTCTTGGGCACGTCGAAGGGCAGCAGGACCACGCGCGCGCCGGCGGCCAGCGGAGCGAGAATGTCCCGCAGGGAGGCGTCGTACGCCAGCGAGGGCAGTTGCAGGACGACATCCCGCTGCGTCAGCTCGTACGCGCTCCGCGTGTAGTGCAGGTAGTTGGCCAGGCCCCCGTGCGTGCCCATGACACCCTTGGGCTGGCCCGTGCTGCCAGAGGTGAAGACCAGGTACGCGACGTTGCCGGGCGCCGGTTCGGCGGAGTACCGCGGCGGTGCCGGGGCCAGGCGGTCGAGTCTCACCAGCGGCGCCAGGGGCGGGGCACTCTCGTCGCCGACCAACGCGGTCAGCTGCGCGTCGGCCACCATGCCGGAGATTCGCGCGGCGGGCAGGTCCTCGTCGAACGGGACATACGTGGCGCCGGATTTAAGGATGCCCAGGAGGCCCACGACCGTGTCGACGCTGCGGCGCACCCAGAGACCCACGCGGTCCTCCGGGTGTACGCCACGTTCCCACAGGACGTGGCAGAGTTCCGTGGACCGGCGCTGCAGTTCGCCGTAGGTCAGCCGCGCGTCGCCGCATTCCACGGCCACGGCGTCAGGCAGGCGCGCCGCGACGGCCTCGACGATCTGGTGCGCGCACGCCGTCAGGCCGGCCGACGAGGTGCCGGCGTGCTCGGCGATCTGCCGGGCCTCGGAGCCGGTCAACATGTCCAGGTCGCCGACAGGTGCGTCGGGACTGGCGACGACCGACTCCGCCAGCCGGAGGAAGTTCTCGGCCATGCGACGCACGGTCGAGACGTCGAACAGGTCGCGGGCGTAGACGAACCGCAGCCTCATCCCGGCGTCGACCTCATCGGCGTACAGCGTGAGGTCGAAGCGGGCTGCCTCCTCCGCCAGCGGATGTTCCTCGGCCCGCACCACTCCGAGGTTCCAGGAGGGTGTCGGCGCGTTCTGCACCACGAGCATGACTTGGAAGATCGGATGCCGGGACGGGTCCCGCGGCGGGGCGACGCGCTCCACCACCCGCTCCAAAGGCACGTCCTGATAGGCGAACGCGCCCAGCGCCGTCTCCCGTACCCGGGCGAGCAGGTCGGGGAAGGTGTCCTCGGCGTGGACCTGGGAGCGTAGGGCGATCGTGTTGGTGAAGAACCCGATCAGGGCCTCGAACTCGGGACGGGGACGGTTGGCTACCGCGGTCCCTGTCACCACGTCCGACTGGCCGCTGTAGCGGGCCAGGAAGAGATGGAAGACGGCCATGACGACCATGAACATCGTGGCGTCGTGGTCGAGGCCGAGGCGGCGCAGCCCGGCCATCAGCGCGGCGGGCATCCGCACCTGGACCTCGCCCCCCTCGGAGGAGCGCAGGGGCGGCCGCGGACGGTCGGTGGGCAGCGCGGACGGCGGCGCGCCGACCAGATGGTCAGCCCAGAACCGGACGCCGGCCTCCAGTCGCTCGCCCGAGAGCTGTTCCCTCTGCCACGCGGCGAAGTCGGCGTACTGCACCGGCGGTGGCGGCACCATCGCCGGCTCACCCTTGGCGGCGGCTCGATACTCGTCGGCGAGTTCTCCGGCCAGCACGGCCAGGGACCACGCGTCGGATGCGATGTGGTGCACGGCCAGCAGCAGGAGGTGGTCGTCGTCGGCCAACCGCACCAGGTCGGCCCGGATCATCGGCGGCGCGTCGAGGTCGAACGGCGCGCCGGCCTGCCGCTGGGCGAGCGCTCGCGCCTCGGCGAGCGCTCCCCCGTCGAGGTTGCTCAGGTCCGTGCAGGCGATTTCCGGCACAGCTTCCACGGGCGCGATGACCTGGCGCGGTTCGCCGTCGACCTCGACGATCCCCGTGCGCAGCGCCTCGTGCCGGGCGAGGACGGCGCGCAGTGCGGCCCTCAGCGCGGTGGGATCGAGTGCGCCGCGCAGCCGTAGCGCTAACGGCAGGACGTACTCCCGGTTGTCGGGGTTCGCCTGGTCCAGGTACCACAGGCGTTCCTGCCCGAACGACGGGAGCAGCGGCAACTCCCGATCCACGACGGGGACTGGATCAAGGTGGGGCGGGGCGGCACCGCTCCGGCGGATCACCTCGCGGATCGTGCCACCGCGCAGCAGCACTTTCGCAGCAGCGTCGACACCCAGTCGCCGGCGCAGTCGCGCGGCCACGCGCATGGCGAGGAGGGAGTCGCCTCCGATCTCGTAGAAGCCGTCCTCTGGACCCACGGACGGCACGCCCAGGAGGTCGCCGACCACCTCGGCGACCTCCCGTTCGAGGGCGCTGTCGAAGGTCGCCGTCGAGCCGCTGGCAACGTCCGGCGCGGGCAGGGCGGAGCGGTCCACCTTCTGGTTCGAGGTCAGCGGCAGTGCGTCCATCATCATGACGAGCGGCACCATGTAGCTCGGTAGCTGCTTCGCCACGGCCCGCCGCAGCGAAGCAGGGGTGAGGCCGGCCAGCGGGTCGGCGACCACGTACGCGACGAGTTGCTTACGTCCGGGCTGGTCCTCCCTGACCACGACGATCACCTCGTGTACGCCCGGATGTCCGCCCACGACGGTCTCGATCTCGCCGAGTTCGATGCGAAAACCGCGGAGCTTGACCTGGTTGTCCGCGCGACCCACGAAGTCGATGGCCCTGTCGGGCAATCGCCGGGCGAGGTCGCCGGTGCGGTAGAGCCGCGCGCCCGGCGGGCCGAACGGATCGGGGATGAACCGCTCGGCCGTCAGCGCGGGCTGGCGCAGGTAGCCTCGGGCGAGCCCGCCGCCGCCGATGTGGAGTTCACCGACCGCTCCCTCGGGCACCTCCCGCAGGTCCGGTCCCAGGATGTGCACGGTCTTGTCCGCCATCGCCGAGCCGATGGGCACCGTACGGTCTGGCGACTGGTCCGAGGTGACCTGTTGGATCGTGCTGAGGACGGTCGCCTCGGTGGGCCCGTAGCCGTTGTAGACCACGGCCTGCGGAGCTACCTCCAGAGCGCGCAACACCGCCGCCGTGGACGCCCGATCACCGGCGGTCCACAGCAGCCGGGTGTTCTTCAGGATCTCCCCGTGCTCGGCGACGACGACGTTGAACAGGCCGGTCGTCAACAGGACGGTGGTGACCTGATGCTCGGCGATGACCCGGCCGAGGTCGGCCGGCTCGAGGATGCCCGGGGGCGCAACCACCAGGGTGGTGCCGCGGGTCAGGGCGATCCACTGCTCGGCCGTGGAGGCGTCGAAGTTGCAGGGGCAGTGGACGAGTACCCGAGCGCAGGCCTCCTCGGTCCACCGCGGGTCGCCGGTCAGGCCCAGCACGTTGCGGTGACTGATCACGACGCCCTTGGGCTTGCCGGTGGACCCCGAGGTGAAGATCACATAGCAGGCCTGGTCCGGGCCGTGGAACGGTGAGGGCTCGAACGAGGCGGAGCGCCGCTGACGGAGCACGGCGGGCACGTTGAGGGTGGCGACCCCGGGTGCCCCCGACACCAGGTCGCCCGTCTGGTCGTCTACCAGCACCACCGGCGCGGCCACGTCTGCGAGAAGCAGCTCGATCCGGGCGGCGGGGTCGGCCGGCGACAGTGGCACGTAGGCCGCGCCGGCCTTCAGAATCGCGAGGGTCCCCACGACGTACTCCGCCGAACGGTTCATCAGGATGCCGACGAACTGCTCCGGACCGACGCCCAGCCGCCGCAGTTCGGCGGCGACGACGTTCGCCTCGGCGTCGAGCTGGGAGTACGTCAGCTCGCGACTGCTGTCAATGACGGCGATCGCCTCGGGGGCCCGCGCAGCGTGCGTTTCGACCGACGCCGACAGGCTGTCCGCAACCATCGTCCCATCCTTTCGCCGAGCCTCCCTTTCGTTTTGATGATGCTCGGTGCGGCTGTCGTCTCCCTGTCCGGCCGCTTTCGCGTCGGAATTCTCCGGTGGACAAAACGGAAAGCCAGCCGCCCCGGTGGGCGGCTGGCTTTCGGGTGGGTACGGGCTAATCGTGCCCGATTCGATCGCACATGATTAAGGGGCGACACCACGTCGGATGGCGGGACTGGCGGTTGCCAGCACGGCAAGAAGGACCATGGCCACGCTGATCGCGACAGCCGTCCACGTCGCGCCCGTCATCTCAATCACCGTTCCCGCGATGAGCGAGCCGAGCGGAATGGCGCCGTAGCTGGCGAGCTTCGAGGCGGTGGTGACCCGTCCCTGCAGCTCGTCCGGCGTCGCGGCCACCCGTGCCGCCACAACCGCGACGTTCCACACCGGGCCGACGAATGCCACGGCGGCGAACAAGAGGGCCACCAGCACCGGCTCGGTCAGGACAACGAAGACGGGCAGCATCACCGCCCAGACCCAGTGCGTCAACAGGATCACCGCCGGCAGTGACAGCGCGCTGCGGATGCGCGGCGCGGCCGCCGCCCCCAGCACCCCCCCGACACCGGCGCCGGCCAGGATCACACCCACCATGAAAGGAGAGGCGCCCTGTTCGGTGGCCCGGACGATCAGGACAAGGGTCAACGCCTGGAAGAGGAAATTGCTCCCGGCAACCAGCAGGCTGGCGTTGCGGAAGAACGGGCGCCTCCACAACCAGGTGAGGCCCCGCAGGACCTCCGAGCGGAAGGGCGGGCGCCCCTGGGCCCGCTCGCGCGGTTCCTGCATCGGCTTCCTGATCAGCAGCAGGGCGACCATGGACGCGAGATAGGACAACGCGTCGAAGACGAAGGGAACCGCCCGTCCCACGGCGAACAGCGCACCGCCCACCGGTTGTCCCGCCAACATGGCGGCCCGGTCTCGCGCCTCCTGCTGCGCCAGCGCGTTCGGGAACTGGTCCGGATGGACAAGGTGACGGACGGCTGCGGGCTCGGCAGCGCCGGAGAGGACCGTGAGCGCGCCTTCCATGAACGCCGCGAGGATCAGCCAGGGCAGGCTCACCCAGTCGAGGACCACCGCCGCCGCCACCGCCGCGAGCACGAGGCCGCGGGACGCGTCCGCGAACAGCAGCACCCTTCGGCGGTCCGACCGGTCGGCCAGGGCGCCGAACGGCAACTGCAACAACAGGTACGGCAGGGTCGCCGCGAATCCGACGAATCCCGCGTCAGCCGCGGAACCGGTCAGCGCCAGAACCAGCAAGGGATAGGCGATGCTGGACGCCCGGGACCCGAATGCGGAGACCGCGGAACCGATCCAGAAGAGCTGGAAGTCGCGGTTACGCCAGAGAGGAGGCGGTGACGGTCGATGCCCCTCGCGCCGCTCGGCCGTCAGTGATTCTTCGGTCGGCACCACTTGGTCCTTTCCAACGAGATCACGTCAGGTGTCCACCCCCATGAGGGCGTCGGCCAACCTCTTTACGTAGGGTGGGCGGAGGACGCCGAAGTGATCCCCGGGGACGCGGACAATAGTAAGTTCTCCTTCGACAAGCTGCGACCAGCGCTCGACGTAAGCGGCCAACGGCTTGCCGCTGAGCACCTCGTGCTGTTCCGCCGCCGCCTCGTCGCCGAGAATAAGCCGCGCGGATCCGGGGAGGACGGGGAAGCGGTATGCGATGCTCGCCTCCAACATCTGCCGCCACACCCGCACCCGCCGGTGCCACTCGGCGCTGATCTCGCTCGCCACGATGGGCCGCCCACGGTCGTCGTCCACGATTTGCCGCATCAGCTCGACGACTTCCCCGGTGAGCGCCGGGTCACGACCGGCAGGTGACCGGGGAACGAGGTGCGCGAGCAGTTCCTCGCACCGTCGCAGACTCGTCAGCTCGGCGTCGAAGTTGTCAGCGATCCACAGGTCCACCACCGGGTCGAGCAGCGAGAACGTCACGTCCTCGCCCGCCTCGCGCAGCCGGTGGACCATCGCCCAGGCCACCGGCGACCCCCCGCACCAGCCCAGCAGCCGGTACGGGCCGTGCGGATACCTGGACCTGAGCTCCTCCAGGTAGCAGCTGGCCATGTCGTCGACCGAGGTCAGCGAAAGGTCGACGCCGTTGAGCCCCGGCCACTCGAAGGCCGCGATCGGCTGCCGCTCCCCCAGCGCGTGGGCGAGCGGTTCGTACCAGTGTCCGCTGCCGCCGCCCGGGTGCACACAGAACAGCGGTGGCTGTTCCCCCTCCGTGCGGTACCAGATGGCGGCGGTGCTCCGGGGTGCCCCCTCGGCGCGGGCGGACAGGTGCTCGCTCAGTCGCGCCACCGTGGGGTTCGTCACCAGATCCCGCAGGGCGACGTCCAGGCCGTGTTCTCGGCGCAACGCCCCCGCCACCCGCAGCGCGAGCAGCGAGTGGCCGCCGAGGTCCAGGAAGTCGTCGTTCACTCCCACCCTGTCGACGCCGAGGACCTGCGCCCAGACCGCCGCGATCGCCTGCTCGGTCGCGGTCTGCGGCGCGACGAAGGACTCGGCGAGGTTCCGCCTGCCGTCCGGGGCGGGAAGGGCCCGCCGGTCCACCTTGCCGCTGGCGTTCACCGGCAGTTCGCCCAGCTCGACCCACCACGACGGGATCATGTATCCGGGCAGCCGCTCGGCCACGAACGCCCGCAGGGACGCCGGGTCGGGCATGCCGTCGCGGGGTACGACGTACGCGACCAGGCCCGCTGTCGCTCCGGTGCCGTGTGCCGCCGCTACAGCCGCACGTACTGCCGGATGGGCTGCCACGGCCGCGCCGACCTCCTCCAACTCGATCCGAAACCCGCGGATCTTGACCTGGTGGTCGATCCGGCCGAGGATGTCGACTCCCGCATCGCCGGCGACCGCCAGGTCACCCGTCCGGTACATCCGCGCGCCCGGGGTGGTGGCGAAGGGATCGGGAACGAAGCGCTCGGCGGTCAGGCCGGGGCGGCCGAGGTAGCCGCGGGCGAGCCCGGCTCCGCCGATGTGGATCTCCCCCGGAACTCCGTCGTGGACGGGTCGGAGATGACTGTCGAGGAAGTGGACGGTGGTGTTGGCCAACGGATGCCAGTTCTCCGGCTTGGCCGTGACGTCGGCGCGCATGGACCAGACGGTGGTTTCCGTCGGGCCGTACATGTCCCAGACCGTGGCGCCGGCGGCGGCAAGTGCGGCGGCGAGCCCCGGCGGCATCTTCTCGCCGCCGCACAGTACCGAGAAGCCGTTGCCCGGCACCCACCCGGCGTCCAGGAGCATCTGCCAGGTCACCGGGGTGGCCTGCATCATGGTGGCCCCGGCCTCGTCGAGCAGGGCCGTCAGCGCCTGCGCGTCCGACACCTGCCGGCTGTCGGCCACCACCACCGTCCCGCCGACGGTCAGGGGCGCAAACAGTTCGAGCACGGCGATGTCGAACGCGACGGTGGTGACCGCCAAGAGCGCCGTGCGGCTGGTCATGCCGGGGGTGTCGGTCACGTCGAGCAGGAGGTTCGCCAGCCCTTCCCGGGTGACGGCGACGCCCTTGGGCAGGCCGGTCGAGCCCGATGTGTAGATGACGTAGGCCAGGTCGGCGGGACGAGCGGGCATGGCGGGCGGTGCGTCGGGCAGGTCGCCGAGAGGCAGATGGTCGAGGAGTACGACGTCCGCGCCGACGTCCGGGATGCGGTCCTGGAGCCCGGACTCGCTCAGCACCACCTCGGTGCCCGCGTCGGCCAGCTGGTACGCGAGCCGCTGCCTCGGGTGTCCCGGGTCGAGCGGGACGTAGGCGCCACCGGACTTCAGGACGCCGAGCAGGGTGGCGACGAGGTCCACGCTCCTGCTCAGCAGCACCCCGACCCGGATGTCCGGACCGACCCCCATCCGCTGGAGGTGGTGGGCGATCTGGTTGGACCGCCGTTGCAATTCACCGTACGTCAGGCGGCGGTCGCCACATACGACTGCGGTGGCGTCACAGGGCTGGGCCGCGATCCGGTCGAGAATCCGGGCGTCCGCCTGGCCGGTCATGGTGTCGTTCCACCGCGCCAACCGTCGAGTCTGCTCGGCCGGCACGAACGAGACGGCGCAGTTGCCGTCGGGGTCTGCGGCCATGGCAGCGAGGACGCTCCGGTACACCCGACCCAGGTGGCGCAGCCGGTCCGGCGCCAGCCGGACGGTGTGTGCGGTGAGCACGAACGCGCCCGGCTCCGTGGAGACGTGCAAGGCGGCCTCGTTGGGGCTCTGGTCGATCGCCTGGGAGTGGTCGAGGGTGACGTCGTCCACCTCCCCGAAGTCGAGGTAGTTGAAGATGACATCGGGGGCCGGGGCGTGCTCGGGCCAGAGCTGTTTCATGACGGGCAGCGGGAACCGCCGGTGCGGCAGCAGCCGGACCTCCGTATCCAGCACGGCACGCACCAGGTCGACCCAGGGCGCCGGGGTGAGATCGGCAACGATCGGCACGGTGTTGAGGAACATGCCCCGTACCTCGTCGCCGCCGTCGCGCTCCAGCCGACCGTTGCAGACCAGGCCCGTGCGGAAGCGACGCTGCCCGCTCATCTCGCCGAGCGCGACGAGGTGCGCCGCCAGCAACACGCTCTTCAGTGGGGTGCCCGCGCGTCGGGCCACCTCACGAAGCCCCGACAGCAGATCGGCGAAGGGGACCATGACATCGACGTGGCCGTCTTCGCTGCCGGCCCAGGCGGCGGGGATCGCTAGCGGTTCCGCGGAGGCCAGCGTCGCTTTCCAGAAGTCACGCTGCTCCGCCGAGTCGACCGCGGCCCGCTCGACGGCGATGAAGTCTGCGTAGCGGGTGACCGTACGGCACGCAGGGAGCGCCGGCCCGGCGCCGCGGCGCAGAGCGCGGTACTCGGCCATGAGGTCCCCGATGAGGGAGTGGTGGCTCCATCCGTCGAGGATGGCGTGACACTCGGTGATCGACAGCCAGAAGGCGTCGTCGGCGGTACGGTGCACGTCGAGTTGCAGCAGGGGCGCCAGGTTCAGGTCCAGCGGCGAGGACCGCCGGTAGGCGGCGAACCGCTCGACGGTCCCGCGATGCTCCGAATCATCGCGGCAGCGCAGGTCGTAGACCCGGATCTTGAGCTGGGCGGCCGGCCAGACCAGTTGCACCGGCTCGGCCCAGGTGTCCAGGTCGAAGGTGGTGCGCAGGACCTCGTGGCGGGCGACCAGCAGGTCGGCCGCAGCCTGGAAGAGGTGCTGGTCGAAGGGTGCGTCGTCCTGGAGGAAGAGGCTGGTGACGTTGTGGTACAGGTTCAGGCTCCGGTCCGCCAGCATCTGGTAGAGCATGCCCGCCTGCACGGCCGAGACCGGGTAGGCGTCCTCGACCCCGGCCGGCAGCGAGCGTCGTATCTCGGGGTCGAGCAGCGCGAACGGCGCCACGGCTGCGCCAGCGGCAGCGTCGGGCCGCGTCGCAACGGCACCGAGCGCCGCCACGGTCTGGTGGCCGAATACATCGGCCACGGTGACCCCGATACCGGCTGCGGCGAGGCGCCCGGCGACCCGGACGGCCTTGATGGAGTCGCCGCCGAGTTCGAAGAAGTTGTCGGCCACCCCGACCCGGTCCACGCCCAGGACGTCGCTCCAGACCCGCGTGATCTTGTCCTCGATGTCGGACCTCGGCGCGACGTAGGCATGGCCGAGCCGGGGGCGTTCGCCGTCCGGGGCGGGCAGGGCGCGCCGATCGATCTTGCCAGTGCTCGTGACCGGCAGCGTGGGCAGTTGCACCCACCACGCCGGGATCATGTACTGCGGCACCCGTTCGGCCATGAAAGCCCGCAGGTCGGCCACGTCCGGCATGGAGCCGTCGGCGGGGACCACGTACCCGACCAGGCCGCGCTGCGCCCCCTCCCCGTGCACGGCCGCAACGGCGACGCTCACGCCGGGGTGCCGGCCGAGAACGGCCTCGACCTCGCCCAACTCGATGCGGAAACCACGGATCTTCACCTGCTGGTCGATCCGGCCGAGATACTCGAGATCGTGCGGGCCGGTGCGCCGCGCCAGGTCGCCGGAGCGGTACAGGCGCATGCCGGGAACCTGCGAGAACGGATCCGGTACGAACCGCTCGGCCGTCAGAGCGGGGCGTCCGAGGTAGCCGCGGGCGAGGCCGGGTCCGCCGACGTGGATCTCCCCCGGCACGTTCGTCCCGACGGGGTTACCCGTGGCGTCAAGGACCCGCAGCGACAGGTCCGGCAGCGGCACGCCGATCGGCGACCGGACGTTGCCGACGTCCCCCGGACCGATATCACGGTAGGTGACATGCACCGTCGTCTCCGTGATGCCGTACATGTTGACGAAGGTCGGCGTGCCGGTGCCAAGGCGGTCGAACCATGGTGCGAGCGAGGCCGGTGCCAGCTCCTCCCCGCCGAAGACCACGGTTCGCAGCGCTGCCGGCGGTTCCGCGCCCCCGGCGACCAGTTCGGTGAGGCCGGCGAAGGCCGACGGGGTCTGACAAAGGCGGGTCACGTCGTGCGTACGCAGGACTTCCAGCACATCATGCGGGGAGCGCGCGGCATGCCCGTCGACGATGACGCAGCGCCCGCCGTGCAGCAGCGGACCCCATGTCTCGAAGACGGAGAAGTCGAAGGCGTACGAATGCGTGCACGACCAGACGTCGTCCGGAGCGAACGCAAAGCTCGGTTGCAGGGTGGCGAACAGGCGGACGACGTTGGCGTGGGTGACCGCCACGCCCTTGGGACGCCCGGTGGAGCCGGAGGTGTAGATGACGTAGGCGAGGTTGTCCGGGTCGACCCGCACGCGCGGCGGCGTGTCGGGGCATCCGTCGGCGTCGGCGGGCGACACCACCCGCGCCCCGGACTCCGGCAGCCCGTCCACTCGGTCAGTGACCAGGATCCGCGCCGCGGTGTCGGCGAGCACGTAGGCGAGGCGTTGCCGCGGGTGGGCGGGGTCCAGCGGAACGTACGCGGCACCCGCCTTCAGCACCGCCACCATCGCCACCACGGCGTCCGGGCCGCGCTCCATGAGCACGGCGACCAACGACTCCGGGCCCACGCCGAGGTCGACGAGGTGGTGCGCCAGTCGGTTCGCTCTGCGGTCCAGCTCGGCATAGGTGAACCGGGTGTCCCCGTGAACCAGGGCGACGGCGTCGGGGTGGTCGGCCACGACCGTCGCGAAGACGGCGGGAATCGCCTCCTCCACCGGGCTGGTCGCCACCGTCCCGGCGAGGGCCAGGGCCCGCTCGTCCTCGGTGAGCATGTCCAGCATGCCCACGGGCGTCTGCGGGGCCCGGGCCACGACGTCGAGCAGCCGCAGGTAGTGCTCGGTCATCCGCTCGATCGTGGCCGGCTCGAACAGCGCGGTGGCGAATTGCGCGTCCAGGCTGTACGAGCCGTCGGCCCGTTCCTCCAGGGTCCAGGTGAGGTCGAACTTGGCGGTGTCGTTCTCCACACGGAGCAACTCGCCGTCGAGGTCGCCGACGGAGAAGGCCGCACCGGCCGCGCCGGTGGTCTGTAACGCGAACATGACCTGGAACAGGGAGTTGCGGGCCAGTTCCCGCTCTGGAGATACCGCGCCGACCAGCAGTCCGAACGGCACCTCCTGGTGGCTGAAGGCATCCAGCGTCGACTCGCGAACCCGCGCGACGAATTCGGTGAAAGGTTGGTCCTCGGCAATCTGGGTCCGCAGCACGACCGTGTTGACGAAGAAGCCGACCAGGTCCTCGATCTCGGGCCGGCTGCGGCCCGCCACGGGCGTGCCGACCACCACGTCGCCGGTGCCGGCGTATCTGGCGAGCAGGACCTTGAACGTGGCAAGGAAGACCATGAAGGGGGTCGCCCGCGTCGCCCTCCCGAACTCGACGACGGCCTGCGCCAGATCTGCGGGCACCCGGACGCTGACGTTGGCCCCGGCGACGTCCCAGCGCGCCGGGCGCGGCTTGTCGGTGGGCAGCTCGGTGGCCGTCGCCCCGTCGAGGTACCGGCGCCAGTGCTCCAGTTCCCTGTCCAGGCGGGGGCCCGACATCCACTCCCGCTGCCAGGCCGCGTAGTCGCCGTACTGCAGCTCGGGCTCCGGCAGCGCGCGTGGGCGGCCGGCACGGATCGCCTCGTAGGCGGTCCCGAGGTGCCGGACGAGCACATCGGTGGACCAGCCGTCGAACACCACGTGGTGCAGGACGATCAGCAGCACGTGGTCGGTCGGCCCCAGCCGCAGCAGGTGGGCGCGGAAGAGGCGGTCGGTGCCGGGGTCAAACGGCCGCGAGGTCTCCTCGCGGCCGAAGGCCAGCACGCCCGCGAGACCGGCCGCCGACATGTCGATCTGGTCCAGCCGGACCGGGCCGGGGTCGTCGACCACTTGTTCCGGTTCGCCGTCGACCGACACGATCCGCGAACGGAGAATCTCGTGCCGGTCGACGACCACGCGGAGGGCGTTCGCCAGTGCCGCGGGATCCAGCTGCCCGGTCAGCCGAAGGGCGACCGGAAGTACGTACTCGGACGACTCCTGGCGCAGGCGCTGCAGGATCCACAGCTGCTCCTGCGCGAAGGACAGAGGCCGCCTGCCGGTACGGGGGATCCTCCTCGTAGCCGGCGCGTCGTCTCCGCGGCCGCGGAGACGACGTCGCAGCAGCTGGGCGCGAAGTTCAGCTTCGCCAAGTGCTTGCTTGTTCTTCACCTGTGCTCCCCGTTCCGCTCCACTGCCAACTCGAGTTCGTCGATGCTCAGCCGGTCGATCTCCGCGCTGACGGCGTCCTCGACCGCGACAGCGAGCCTGGCCACCGTGTCCGCGTCGAAGACGACCCGCAGCGGGAGTTCGAGGTCGAACTGGCCGTTGATCCGCGCCAGCAGCCGGGCCGCCAACAGAGAGTGCCCACCGAGATCGAAGAATCGGTCGTGGACACCCACGCGTTCCAGACCCAGCACCTGCGCCCAGATGTCGGCGATCACCGCCTCGACCTCGCTGCGGGGCCCGACGTAGTGCTGTCCGAGGGAGGGACGGGCACCAGCGGTAACCGGGGGAAGTGCCTTGCGGTCCACCTTTCCGCTGCTGGTCAACGGAAGTTCGGTGAGGTCGATCCACCATGTCGGCACCATGTAGTCCGGCAGCCGAGCGGCGACGAAGGCGCGCAACTCCTCGATGTCGGCGCTGACCTCGGAGCGCACCAGGTAGGCCGCGAGGCCACGGCCCGCACCGTCGCCGTGCGCCTTCACGGCCGCCGCCCGGACTGCCGGGTGCGCCGCCAACGCCGCCTCGACCTCACCGAGCTCGATGCGGAAGCCCCGCACCTTCACCTGCTGGTCCAGGCGCCCCAGGAACAGGAGCGCCCCGTCGGCACGCTGGCGGACCAGATCGCCGGTGCGGTACAGGCGGCTGCCCGGCAGGGACGAGAACGCGTCGGGAACCCACCGATCGGCCGTCACGCCCGGCCTGCCCGCGTAGCCACGACCGAGCCGTGGTCCACCGATGACCAGTTCCCCCGGTACGCCCGGCGGAACGAGGTCCATGGCCGTGTTCACGACGTACGCTCGGGTACCGGCGACCGGAAACCCGATGGGAACGGTCGAGGCCGGATGCGCCTGCGCAGCCTCCTCGGCGGTGACCGGGTAGAGCGTGCAGGTCACGGTGGTCTCGGTCGGGCCGTAGTTGCACAGGAACGCGTCGGGCATGCCCCTGTCCGTCCAGAGCCGGGCGTCCTGGTACGTCACGACGTCACTGCCGACGTTCATCACCCTCAGGTGGCGCAGGCGCGGGTCGTCATGCCGTACGCCGTGCATGACCTCCCGGTAGTGCGCCGGCGTGATCTCGATCGTCGTCACGCCGTACTGGTGCACCCGGTCGACGAGGCCGTCCGGCCCCCACTCGGCGGCATGCCCCATGACGATGGTCGCGCCGAAGGCCAGGGTGGCACCTATCTGGTCCATCGCGACGTCGAAGGTGAGCGCCGACAGCAGCAGGATCCGGGAGCCGGGCTCGATCCGGTAAGGCCCCTTGATCATCTCGCAGTGGTGCGCGTATGCGGCGTGGCTGATCGCCGCGCCCTTCGGCGTACCGGTGGATCCGGAGGTGTAGATGACGTACGCCAGGTTGTCGGGATCGACGCGGACCTCCGGCGGCGTGTCCGGGTGGGCGTCGAGCCGCAACCCGCCGATCTCGACGACCGTGGCGGAGGTCTCCGGCAACCGGTCACGTACCGAGTCGTCGGTGACGACGACGGCCGGTGACGTGTCATCGAGGAGGTACGACAGGCGCTGCACCGGGTGCTGCGGGTCGAGCGGCACGTAGACGCCGCCCGCCCGTAGAACGGCCAGGAGGGTGACCACCACCTCGACGCGCCTGGGCAAGGCGACGACCACCCGCACCTCCGGGCCCACGCCCAGACTCCGCAGATGGTGCGCCAGCCGGTTCACCCACCGGTCCAGTTCGCCGTACGACACCTCGCGGTCGCCATCGACGACGGCCACCGCGTGGGGTGTCGCCGCAGCCGCTGCGGCGACGCGCTGGTACACCAGGTGGCCGGTGGAGGGCATTCCCGGCCCACGGGCCTGTGTCGCGGGATGTGCCTCGGCGGCGGCCAGCATCGCCGCACGCTCGTCGGAGGCAACCAGACCCAGCCACAGCACCGGTGTGGTGGGGCGGGCCACGATGGATCGCAGCAGCTCAAGGTAGTGCGCCGTCATGCGGACGACCGTGTCGCGGTCGAACAACGCGGACGAGTACTGCACGTCGAGCCGGTATCCACCGGTCGCCTCGGCGGTCAGCGACCACGTCTGGTCGAACTTCGCCGTGCCGTTGTCGACGGGCAGCATCTCGGCGGTGAGATCACCGACCGGCACGCTTCGGCCTGCCGCCTCCTCATTCTCCAGGACGAACATGACCTGGAACAGGGGGTTGCGGGACAGGTCCCGTTCGGGGGCCAACGCCTCCACGACACGCTCGAACGGCACCTCCTGGTGCAGGAAGGCGTCAATCGCGACGTCGCGCACCCGGTCGAGGAAGACGTCGAACCCGGGATTGCCCTCGACCGTCGAGCGGAGGACGACGGTGTTCACGAACAGCCCGACGACGTCCTCGAACTCCGCGCGGGTCCGTCCCGAGACGGGGGTTCCCACCGCGATGTCCTCCCCGCCGCTGTAGTGGGCCAGGAGAACCTGGAACGCGGCGAGAAACGACATGAACGGGGTGGCTCCGCGTTCACTTCCGATCAGGGCGACGGCGGCAGCGAGATCGGCGGGGACCCTGACGGAGATGTCGCCACCGATCGGCTCCCATTCCGGCGGACGCGGCCGGTCCGTGGGCAGCTCCAGGGGGCTGACGCCGGCGAGCTGTTGACGCCAATAGTCGAGATCTTCCGAGGAACGCGGACTGTCCACCCACTCGCGCTGCCACCCGGCATAGTCGCCGTACCGGACCTCCGGCTCGGCGAGCGACGCCGGCTGCCCCGCCGCCGCCGACCGATAGGCCGCGTCGAGATCGCGCAGGAGCACGGCGACCGACGCCCCGTCGAAGACCAGGTGGTGCAGCACCAGCAACAGCACGTGGGATTCGGCGGACTCGCGTACCAGGGTCACGCGCACAAGGGCGTCGGTGCGCAGGTCGAACGGACGAGCAGCCTCCACCTGGCACACCTCGGCCAGGCCACCTTCCACGACCGTCAGCGGCACCTGTTCGCATGGCGCGAACCGCTGGACGGCGCTGCCGTCGACCAAGTCGACTGTCGCGCGGAGCACCTCGTGCCGCCCGCACACGGCCGTTAGCGCCTGCCGCAGCGCGTGGGAGTCCAGGACCCCGGTCAGCCGCAACGCCATCGGCAGCACGTACTCCGCCGTACCTGGGCGGAGCTGTTCCAGGAACCAGAGCCGCTCCTGGGCGAAGGACAGCGGGGCCTGGCCGTCGGTGTGCCTGCGCGGGATCCGGTTGGCCGTCTCCTGCGGCGCTCCACTCTCGCCGAGGGCCGCCAGGATGGCACGGGGCGTGCGCGCGGCGAACAACACCCGGAGCAGGTCGGGACCGGTCGGAATCCCGAGGTCCTGCAGGCGGGCCAGCATCCGGATCGCGAGCAGCGAGTTCCCGCCGAGCTGGAAGAAGTCGTCGTCCAAGCCGACCCGGTCGATGCCGAGTACCTGCGCCCAGGCCCCCGTGAGCCCCTCCTCCCGCTCGTCGCGGGGGGCGGCGTAGGCACCCTGTGCCGCACCGCGTGTCCGGTCCGGGGCGGGAAGGGCACGCCGGTCGAGCTTGCCGCTCGGGGTGAGAGGCAATTCGTCGAGCACCGTCCACCAGGACGGCACCATGTGTTCGGGCAGGAGCTGCTCGGTGAAGGACCGCAGCTGCGCCGTGTCGAAGTCGGCACTATCCGCGGGCACGACGTAGGCGACGAGGCCGCGCTCCCCGCCGTCGCCATGGACCCCGACGGCGGCGGACCGTACGCCCGGGTGAGTCAGGAGCACTGCCTCGATCTCGCGTGGTTCGATCCGGAAGCCGCGGACCTTGACCTGGTCGTCGATGCGTCCCAAGAACACCAGCGCACCGTCAGCGGTTCGTCGAACCCGATCGCCGGTACGGTACAGCCGCTGTCCGGGTGTGGCGGAGAACGGGTCGGGTACGAAGGAGGCGGCGGTCAGGCCGGGACGGCGGGCGTAACCGCGTCCGACCTGTACGCCGCCCACGCACAGCTCACCGGGAGCACCCTGCGGGACAAGCCTCATGTTCGCGTCCACGACGTACAGTTGCGTGTTGATAAGGGGGCGACCGATCGGCACGACGTGGGCGTCGGCCGGCGAGTACCGCCACGCTGAGACGTCAATGGCGCATTCGGTGGGCCCGTACGTGTTGATCAGTTCCACCTGGGGCAGCACGGTTCGCAGGCGTTCGGCCAGATCGGGGCGCAGCACCTCACCGGCGGAGAACACGCGCCGCAGGCTCTGGCACCTGGCGAGGTCGGGCACCGTGAGCAGTGCCTCCAGTAGCGACGGCACGACCTGGAGGATCGTCACGTCGTGCGTGACGACACGCTGCAAGAGTCCAGCCACGTCGCGGTGCACCTCAGGCGGGGCGATCACCACCTGGCCGCCGCTGACCAGCGGGGCGAAGATCTCCCACCCGGCGGCGTCGAAGGCCAGCGAGCTACGGTGGAGCATCCGGTCCTCGCTGGTCATACCGTGCTCGTGCACCGCCCAGGCGACCCGGTTGGCGATTCCTGCGTGGGTGACCGCTGCGCCCTTCGGCATTCCGGTCGATCCGGAGGTGTAGAGGACGTATGCCAGGTCCTGCCCCACAGGGGCCGGCCCCGGCTCGGGCGTTGGCGCTGGCGCTGGCGGTGAGCTGTCCACGGTGACGTCGAGCAGCATCCGGACGTCGACGGCCGGACGGCCAGCGACGTTGAGGCTGGCTGCCGTCACGGCATCGGTGACGACCAGGACCGGGTCGACGTCGTCGAGGATCTGGTCGACGCGGTTGCGTGGATACTGCGGATCGAGCGGGACGTAGGCTGCACCCGCCTTGAGGACGCCGAGGATGGTTGCGACAGCCTCTGGGCTGCGGGGCAGGAGGATCGCGACGGGCGACTCCGCTGCGACGCCCGCCTGCCCGATCCGGTGTGCGAGACAGTCGGACAAGCGATCCAACTCGGCGTAGGTCATCTGCCGTTCGTCCTGCACGACGGCGATCGAGTCAGGGAAACTGCGGGCAGCCCGCCGGAACATCTCGTGCACCCGGTCGGGGACTTCGACGTGCTCACCCTGGTCGGCCACGAGCGCCGAGTGTTGCGCCTCGTTGAGCAAGTCCAGGTCCCGGATCGGCTTGTCGGGGTCACGGGCGACGGAGCGGAGAAGCGTCAGGTAGTGCTCCGTGATCTGGGCGACGGATTCCCGGTCGAAGAGAGCCGCCGCGTAGTCGGACTCGAGGGCGTAGGAGCCGTCCGGCCGCTCCTGCAGCGTCCAGTGCAGGTCGAACTGTGCGGTGACCTTGCCCGCGCGGAAGTACTGGCCGGTGAGGTCACCGATCGGGAAGGTGTGGTCGGTGGCCCCGGTGTTCTGCATGACGAGCATGACCTGGAAGAACGGATTCTCGGCCAGGTCCCGGGTCGGAGAAAGGTCCTCGACCAGCGCCTCGAAGGGAAGCTCCTGGTGGGCGAGCGCGCCCAGCACGGTGTCCCGGACCTGGGGCAGCAGCTGCGCGAAACTCTCGGCGTCGTCGAGCCGTGAGCGCAGCGCGAGGGTGTTGACGAAGAAGCCGATCATGTCTTCCGTCTCCACCTGGGTACGCGCCGCGACCGAGCTGCCTACCGTCACGTCGTGGCTCCCGGTGAAGCGGGAGAGCAGAATCTGGAACGCGGCGAGGAAGACCGTGAAGGGGGACGCGGAGTGCTTCTGCCCGATGTGCACCACGGCCTGGGCGACATCGGCGGGTACGACAACCGAGATGCTGCCGCCACGTGGGTCCCAGTGGGCCGGACGGGGCCGGTCGGTCGGCAGGTACGTCGGGACGAAGTCCGCCAGACGCCCGCGCCAGTACTGGAGGTTCCGCTCCAGCCGCGGGCCGGACATCCACTGCCGCTGCCACGCCGCGAAGTCGCCGTACTGAAGACGCGGGGCGGGGGCGTCCAGGGCACGTCCGGCGGCGAGGGCCGTATACGCCGCGTCGAGTTCACGTGCCAGCACCCGCAGCGACCAGTTGTCGCAGATGGCATGGTGCATGAGAAGAGCCAGGACGTACCCGTCCGGGGTGCGGATCAGCATCGGGCGGATCAGCCGCTCGGTGCCGAGCGCGAAGGGACGAGCGGATTCGGCCTTGACGATCTGCAGCGCGTCCCCGACCATCAGCGGAAGCTCGACAGGGGCGGGGTCGTCGACCACCTGCATGGGCTCGCCAGCGATCGGGACGATCCTGGACCGCAGCACCTCGTGCCGCTCGATGACCATGGTGAGCGCCCGCGCGAGCATCTCCCGGTCCACCGGTCCGGCAAGCCGCATCGTGACCGGCATGACGTATTCGGAGCTGCCCGGGCGCAACTGCTCCTGCAGCCACAGGCGGCGCTGGCCGAAGGAGGTCGGCAACGGCGCGCCCCGAAGGTGCCTCGGGATGACGTCGTGATCGGCTATGCCGACGTCACCCGGTTCGTCGTCGAACACGCTGGCCATCTTCTGCTGCAGCAAGTACACCAGATCGGCCACGGCGCCCGCTGCGGCGACAGCCGTCGCGTCCAGGTCCACGTGGAACGCAGCCCGGACGTCTGCCACGACCTGCTCTGCGTCCTGACGGCTGATCCGGCCTGCTATTGAGCCGTTCTCTTCCACCGCATGCGCACCCAGCGCGCGGCGCAGGATAAGCGACAAGGTGATTGCGGCAGGTGACATCACGGACGTGTCAGCGGGACGCAACGGTTTCTCCTCCATCCCTGGATTCACGTGCGGCAGCGCGCTCAGTTGTTTACCTGGTCCATTCGGCGACGCAGGCTCAGCGGTCGCATGTCGGTCCATACCTCATCGATGTGGTTGAGGCACTGCTCCCGGGTACCGATAGTTCCCTCGGCCCGCCAGCCGGCCGGCACATCTCTTCCGTCAAGCCAGATCGAATACTGCTCCTCGTCATTCAGAACAACCTGGTATAGCTCGTCAGTCATCGATCAACCGCCTCTCTTGTCCATCAGCAAGCCCGTCCCATCATGGCAATGCCTGGTATCGTTGAGCTTTCGCGCCGCTTTCACGAGCCAACGGTCACAGTGTCATCGGCGCCGCACCCGATGAAGCGCGGGTCAGAGCAGGCGAAACATACCCGCTGCATCACTCTCGCGCCGACTGCGGTTGACGTTGTGTTGACTCCACGTCACCGCACGCAGTAAGATGCATTCACCGACGTCGTTTTGTCGCGCAATCCCATGATTCTGACTAAGCCCGCGCGGCCGGACGCCATCTGCATCTGCACCACGGGGGAACACGCATGAGAAAGCCGCAAATGCTGTGGCACAACCTTGATGACCGCCTATTCCCGCCTCAAAGGAGAGGCGCAGAAAGGTTGACAAATGATCAGGACAAGCATCCGGAGGAACTGAACGAGGAGGTACGCTTCCAACTTCTCGGTCCGCTTGAGATTGCTGGATCGGCAGGTCCTGTTCTGCTCACCTCCGCACGACAACGCACGGTACTGGCCATGCTTCTGATCGACGCACCCTGCCCGGTCTCCGTGGAGAGACTGGTCGAGGCGGTATGGGGGTACGATCCGCCGAGCACAGCGAGGAACCAGATTCAGATCTGCGTTTCCCGGCTCCGGCAGACCTTCCGCCAGAACGGGCCTTCCGACCTCATCGAGACCACCGCGTCGGGTTACCTGCTCCGCACCCCTGAATCGTCGCTCGACATCGACGTGTTCCGGAAGCTCACGGAAGCAGCCCGCCGCGCGGAACGCTCCGGGCAAGTGGCGGACTCCGTCCGCCACATGCGACGCGCGCTGACACTGTGGCGCGGGGAAGCCCTTTCGGGCATCGGCGGAAGCCTCATCCGTTCAATCGCCGCCCAACTCGAGGAAAGCCGCCTGGCGCTGATCGACGAACTCGTCAGCACGGAACACCAGATTGGCTGCTACGGCGATTCGATAGAACAGTTGGCTCAACTGGTCCAGGCCTACCCACTGCGGGAACGACTGTGGGCCCATTTCATGACTGCGTTACATCGGATGGGCCGGCGAGCCGACGCCCTATTGGCATACAAGGCAGCACGTGATGTTCTCGTAGCCGAGGTAGGAATCGAGCCCGGAGAAGAACTCCGGCGAGTGCACGGTCTCATTCTCGTCGACAGCTGACGGAACGGCCGCCAACGTCCATCCGGTTCGATCTACTCAACCGGGCGCTTCCGTGCGGCCCCCCTCTGACCTTTCTGCGCTTGAGGAGGCAGTCATGTCGAACTCGCTGTTCCCTGTCCTGATCGAGGCTGACGGCGAGCCTGATATCGTTGCGGCGGTAAAGGCTCGACGCGCCAAGCTTCGCCAACAACTCGTCCACCGGGGTGCCTTGCTGTTCCGCGGTTTCGACGTTGGCGGCGTCGACGGGTTCGACTCCGTCGTACGGGCGCTCGCGGGCCCTCCACTGACCTACTCCGAGCGGTCGTCCCCGCGCAGCACGATCAAGGGGCAGGTCTACACGTCCACGGACTATCCACCCTCCGAGGAGATATTCCTCCACAACGAGAACTCGTATCAGGCAGCGTGGCCCAGATTGCTTTTCTTCTACTGCCTTCAGCCGGCCGAAAACCTCGGAGCCACGCCACTGGCCGACACTCGGGCGATACATGATGCCATTAATCCGGACGTCAGGGACGAATTCAGGCGGCGGCGATGGATGGTGGTGCGCAACTTCCACGAGAGCTTCGGGCAGAGTTGGCGGCAGGTGTTCAACACCGACGATCGCGCCGCTGTCGAGGAGTACTGCCGCAGTCGCGGCATCGAACTGGAATGGCGCGGCGACGGACTGCGGACGCGGGCCGTCCGGGACGCGGTGCACACGCACCCGGATTCTGGTGAGGCCGTATGGTTCAACCACGCGACGTTCTTCCACGTGACCACGCTGGCGGCCGAAGTTCAGTCGGGGCTTCGCGCCATCTTCAGCGACGAGGACCTGCCCACCAACACCTACTTCGGGGACGGCGCCGCGATCCCGGACGAAACGCTCGACCATCTACGTTCGTGCTACCGGTCGGCCTCCACCCGTTTCGACTATGAGCGAAACGACGTGTTGGTGGTGGACAACATGTTGGCTGCGCACGGCCGGGAGCCGTTCACCGGCCCTCGTCGGGTTGCCGTGGCGATGGCCGAGCCCTCGGCCTGACGCCGGCGCACCTTGCCTGTTCACACCCCGAGGTGCCCGCGACGAGTCGAAGGGCCGGCACCCGACCACGGCTTGAGAAAGGATCGAACCATCGTGGCCGATCCTGCCCGACCACGTGCAGGAGAATCGTTCGAGGAGCTTGACGGTTCCGGGGCGGCTGATCTCCGTCAACTTGAGAACCGATTACTGCACTTGCTGGCCAACACCCATCCGCTCCGAATGGGCACCGCGCTGCGCCGGGCGGAAGCCGAGGCACTACCGAGATATCCGCCCGACCAGGTCGCGGCCGCCCTGCGCCGGGCCATCGACACCACGCTGGAACGCTACGAGACGGGTTGGTGAGGGCCGCACGGCGCCTGTCGACCGCGCCCTCTCACCCTGAACAGGACGCGGCACCCTATCTGAAATGCGGAAACGCGCCGCTCGGTTGGGATCAGACCGGCGCGTCCGCGAGCGATGGCAGCGCTCGGGGGTGTGGGCGCGATTTCTCACCGCCTTACAGGCCAGGGCGGACGCGGCCGGTTTGGTCTGCTGGGAGGTCAACGTCGACTCGACGATCTGCCGGGCTCCTCAGCACGCCGCCGGCGCCCGACGCGACGGCGACGCGCAACGGGAGCCAGCCGGTGGTGTGGTGTCTGAGCCTGCCAGTCACGGACTCGGCCGGTCCCGGAGCGGCCTGACCACGAAGATCCACCTGGCGTGTGAGCAGGGCCAGAAGCCGCTGTCGATCCTGGTCACCGCCGGGCAGCGCGGGACTCGCCGCAGTTCGTGCCGGTGCTGCGGGGTATCCGGGTGCCCCGCTGCGACCAGGCCGAGCGCGGCAGCGGCCGGTTCGGATGCGCGGCGACAAGGCGTACTCGTCGCGGGCCAATCGCGAGTATCTGCGCCGCCAATGGATCAAGGCCACCACCGCCGAGCCCGCCGACCAGGCCCGCAACCGTAAGAAGCGCGGCGCCGCCGGTGGCAGGCCACCGGTGTTCGGCGTCGAGGAATACAAGGCCCGTCACGTTGTGGAGTACGGCATCAACCGGCTCAGACGCCGCCGAGGCGTGGCCATCCGCTACGACAACTCGCCGTTCGCTCGAAGTCGCCGTGCACGTCGCCGCGATCAACGAGTGGCTCTGACCACCGAGCATCAGCTCATGCGAAGCCGGGCCGGCTGAGCAGCAGAGCAGGGAGACACCGGATGGCCGCAGACTACTACTACGCCGACACCGAGAACGGCGACCACATCGACGACCCCTCCGAAGACGCCCTGTTCATGCCTCATCGACGAGCTGAACCACGCTGACAACACCTTCGTCACGATCAACCCTGCCGACGACGACCCGGCCTGGTACGCCTCGATCTCACTACTCGACGACGACACCCACCAAGTCGAACGCCACGACGCCCACCAGCACATCCACGACCTCACCATCGAGACCGACCCCGGCCACATCGCCAAAGACCTCACCATCTGGCTAGCCGGCCGCCACTACCCCCACCGACCAGCCTGAACCTCAGTCCGTACTTCTGAAACAGGTCCTAGGTCCCACGGCCGGACGGGGCGCGACGAGCGGCGGATCTCGCCGTGTCCGACCGGGTTTCCGGACTCCGGAGAGGGTCTTGTCCCCCGTGCGAGCTACCTGCGAGTGTCCACCGCACGGGGACGATTGTGGCGGCGGAACTCCATAGGTTTCTTTGTGTCCGCGGCGCTCCGGTCGCGGTCTGCGAAGGAGTCGTCATGCGCTTCGTCAAACAGCTACTCGCCGTCGCCGCCGTCGCCCTCGTCGGCGGGCAGAGCGTCGCCGCCGTCGAGGGCAGTTTCCTCCTCACCTTGGTGATCGGCGCTGTGACGGTGGTGCTGGGCGTGGTCGTCTACCGGTGGGTCGTGCGGCGCACCGAGCGCCGTGAGCCGACCGAGCTCGGCCAGGAAGGTTGGGGCGGGAAGCTGGGCCGCGGGACGCTCATCGGCTTCGCCATGTTCGCGGCCGTCATCGCCAACATCGCGTTCCTCGGCGGTTACCACGTCGAGGGCTGGGGTTCGCCGACGGGAACCCTGGGTCTGCTCGGGCTCATGGCGGTCGCCGCGGTCACCGAGGAGCTGCTGTTCCGGGGGGTGCTGTTCCGCATCATCGAGGAGCGTACGGGCACCTGGATCGCTCTCGCCCTGACCGGCGTGGTGTTCGGCGCGATCCACCTGGTGAACCCGGACGCCACCCTGTGGGGGGCGACCGCCATCGCCATCGAGGCCGGGTTCATGCTGGCCGCCTGTTACGCCGCCACCCGGAACCTGTGGGTCCCGATCGGCCTGCACTTCGGCTGGAATTTCGCCGCCGGCGGCATCTTCAGCGTCGTGGTCTCGGGCAACGGCGAGTCGAAAGGGCTGCTCGAGGCCTCGACGTCGGGGCCGGTCGCGCTCAGCGGCGGCGCTTTCGGGCCGGAGGGCAGCCTGTACGCGGTGCTGGCCGGCGTGGTGCTGACCGTGGTGTTCCTGTGGCTGGCCAAGCGCCGCGGGCACATCGTCCCGCGCCGCCACCGCACGGCGCAGGCCCCGGCAACCGCTACAGTCACCCGGTGATCGAGCTCCGGAGGCTCCCGGATCTGTGGCGGCAGTGGCCGATCACGGTCCGGGATCTCCCGTTCGCCCTGGCTCTCGCCCTCGCGGCGGTGGTCCCGGCTCTGGAGCGGCAGGGTACGCAGCTCGGCGACCTCCCGGACCGCCCGTACGACGCGCTGACCGTCGGTGTCGTCGCCCTGGAGTGCCTGCCGCTGGCCGTACGCCGTCGGTGGCCGGCCGTCTGCCTCGCGCTGGTGTCGCTCGGCTTCGCGATCGACCAGCTCCGCGGCTACCACACCATCGCGGGTACGGGACTGGCCATCGCCCTCATCAGCGCCGGCGCCCACCTGGAGCGGCGCCGCCGGGTCGTCGCGGGTCTCGCCTCGGCGGCGTACGTGCCCCTGGCGATCTGCCTCGACCGGCTCGGATCGGATGAGGGCGTCGCGGGGTTCATCACCTTCTACCTGTTGCTGGCGCTCGCGTGGGGCATCGGGGCGTGGCTGCGCCAGAACCGGGCCGCCGAGGCGGAACGCCGCCGCCATGTCGAGGAGGCGACCCGTACCGCGGAGCGCACGCGCATCGCCCGGGAGCTGCACGACGTCGTCACCCACCACGTGACGGCGATGGTCGTGCAGGCCGAGGCGGCGCGCTACCTGACGGGCGCCCCGGACAAGCTGGACCATGCCTTGACCGCGATCACCGGCACGGGCCGCCGGGCCGTCGGCGACCTGCGGCAGCTGCTCGACCTGCTCAACCCGGATCACGGCACAGGCGATCCGCGTACGCCGTCCGTCGGCGGCCTGGACGCTCTCGTCGGTCACTCCCGGCAGGCCGGGCAGCCGGTCGAGTTCGTCCGGGAGGGCACGTCGGTGGCGACCACCGGCAGCGCCGAGGAGGCGGCGTACCGGGTGGTGCAGGAGGCGCTGACGAACGCGCTGAAGTACGCGCACGGCAGCCGGACCAGGGTTCGCGTTCACCACGGGGAAGGGGAGACGACCGTGGAGATCAGCACCGACGGCTCCGGATCCGGCAGCGCGTCCCCGGGCGGCAGCGGGCGCGGTCTCGCCGGGCTCCGCGAGCGGGTCACCGCCCTCGGTGGCGACTTCAGCGCGGGCGCGCAGGCCGGGGGCGGCTTCCTCGTGCGGGCCCGGATCCCGGCTGGAAACCCGTCGTGACCGCACCGGTCCGGGTGCTGGTCTGCGACGACCAGGAGCTGATCCGCGCCGGATTCGCGACGATCGTCGACGCCCAGCCCGACATGGAGATCGTCGGCGAGTGCGGCGACGGGCGCGTGGCGGTCGACCTGGCCGTCCGGCTCCGGCCGGACGTGGTGGTGATGGACATCCGGATGCCGGTGCTCGACGGCATCGAGGCGACCCGCCTGCTGGCCGGCGTCGGGGTTCCCCAGCCGGTGAAGGTCCTCGTGGTGACGACGTTCAACCTCGACGAGTACGTCTACGAGGCACTGCGTGCCGGCGCCAGCGGCTTCCTGCTCAAGGACGCCCCACCGGCGCAGCTGCTCCACGGCATCCGCACGGTGGCGACGGGCGCCGCGCTGCTGGCCCCGGAGGTGACCCGGCAGCTGGTGGGCAGGTACGCGGCCCGCATCCGCCCGGCCGAGGGCGACCCGAACGGCGGCGCGCTGACCCCGCGCGAGATGGAGGTGCTCCGGCTCATCGCGGAGGGCCTGTCCAACAGCGAGATCGCCGCGGCCCTGGTGATCAGCCAGGAGACGGTCAAGACGTACGTGTCCCGCATCCTCACGAAGCTCGACCTGCGCGACCGGGTGCAGGCCGTGGTGTACGCGTACCGCCGGGGCCTGGTGACCTGAGGCGGCCCGCTACTCCTCGCGGTGTTCGTGCACACCACGACGCCGGGCATGGCGGGGCCCGGTTGCTGTCGGCGCTGACACGCTGGAGGCGTGGCTTCGATAGCACCCGGGTGTTGAGGTGGCCTGCCGGGACCGTTCCGGCGCCTGTGCCGAAGCCGTCCGCCGGGCTGATCACCGAAGCCGTGACCTCGACGCGATCGGGCTCGGCGAGTACGAACGGGGTTCTCGGCGGGCCGGTCCACCGGGCGACCCCACCCACCGGTGTGCCGGCCATGATCCCGGCACCAAACACAGCGGGAGGTGCTACGAGCCCGGCTCCGACGCTGGTCAGGAAGTCTGCCCGGTCGGTGGAGGCGTCACGGAATGCCGGGTGGTACTCGCGCGGCAGCGATTCCCACCCGGCTGGCTGCGTCGATCCCAGGAGTTACGGTGATCGCAGGGGCGCGAGCTGCACGGTCCACGTGCGGGCTGTCCCGACGGCCGCAATGGCCCGGCAGAGGAGGTCGCAGCCCAACTGTGGGCTTCCTTCTGCGAAGCCGCGGTTGATGAAGCTGATCGCTCTCGGGTGGTCACCCGCTTCAAGCGCATCCTCCAACCCGGTGGCCAAGACTGCGGCGAGCGCGGCGTGGAAACTGCTTGCCCCTCTTTCGCGGAGGGTCTTGGCGGGCTCGCGCAGCGGTGACGGAGCGACCGCGGGCGGGGCTAATACGAAAGTCAATGTCCTTCTCCTGTGCTGTCGGTGGTGTTGCTCGTTTGAGCCAGTCTGATTGACGCCCACCTGCCGCAGCCGTGTTGCAACGGCGCCGTCGTGCCACGGCGCTGGGGGGCGATTCACGGGTTACTGACAGCGAAGTAGCGGCTGATGACCCGGGCAGGATCTCTGTCGGGATGTGAGTCGTTGTGCCTGGGCGGACTTTTCCTGAAGGGCCGCCTGCTGGAGATGAGCAGCCACTGGACGACAGCCACGCCGACGGTCATGACGGTTCGCCTCACGGCGTCGCTGGTCGTCGCCGGTAACGGACGCAGCGTTGTCCGTCAGCACACTGAGATGTCGATGTCGATCGGATGGTCTGCCAACGCTCGGCCCTCACAGCTGGAGGTTGTCCTCTGGACACTGCCGAGACCTGGGCAGGGCGCCCGGTAGGCGCTGGCCCGCCAACGATGTTGACGAACTGATCCACCACCCACTCTACGCGCACGACACGCAGCGGTGCCGCTGCCAGCCTAGGGAACTGACTCCAGCGATTGAATGTGGCTCCCTCTCGGCGAGGATCGACACCACCTCGTCTCGTCCATGTCACGCTCGCCCGGGTGGTCCATCGTTCGGCTTCGCCTGTTGTCGGCGACCTGCGACCTACAGCAGTAGTTGAACGGTGGCACCTGTGGCTGCACGAGTCGACTGAGGAGCCCGCGACCGCCACTGCACCTGGCATCCCACTCGACTAGCCTCTATCAGATGGCAACTACGGTGCTACGCGTCCGGCTCATCGGCGGCGACCGCATGGACATCACGTACGACAGACCGGATGTTTCCGACGAGGACGAGCTTGTGGACCACGTGATCTCGACACTGGCGCAGGATTCGGGAGTGCTGCGCACCAAGCACGGTGATCGGCTCGTCCTCCTCTACGGCCGAGGCGTCGCAGCGATCGAAGTTGCGCCTCGCGGTGCGGTGCTGTGACGGAGCCCGCAGGCATGGGGCTGGCGGCGGGCGACGAATTCTGTGCTAGCCTGACCCAGTTGCAGTTTTGATTTCCGTGGACGTTTCGGCGCCTGATGGGTCATCTAAACCCCATCCAGGCGCTTTTTCGTTTTCGTGTCGTTCCCGGCGCGGGTGATCAACGCGGTGGCGCGCGAGTCCGCACAGTGCGGTCTCCAACAGCCTGCGAAGGAGCAGACATGGCTACTGGCACAGTGAAGTGGTTCAACGGCGACAAGGGCTTTGGCTTCATCAGCCAGGACGGCGGCGGTGCCGACGTTTTCGCCCATTTCTCGGCGATCTCGGCGAGCGGCTTCCGCAGCCTCGAGGAGAACCAGCGGGTGGAGTTCGACATCACCCAGGGCCCGAAGGGCCCGCAGGCGTCGGATATCCGCCCTCTCTGATCCACGCTTCGCCACGGCGGCCCGACTGGTTCAGCGGGCCGCCGTTCGGCGTTTTATCCATCATCATTCGTTCAGGCTCGTTCTTGCGACGTCCCGTGGCCTGCGGCCCACGCCACGCCACCGCGATCGTGCACTCCATCCTCGTCCTTCAACACCTCGAGAACCGGTACACGGCAGTTGAGAAGGGCTCACTAGACCGGGACGAAGGTGGCGGCCAACACCCGCCAGTTGCCGTCCTGACGCACCCAAAGTCGGGTGTAGCGCAACCGCGCGGACATAGCGGCACCGCCCTGAACGGCATCCACCGCGGCGACCATGCGGGTCACCCCGGTCTGACCGTCTTCCTGGACGTCGAGCGACTCCTCCACCAAGCTGGTGATTCGCAGTGCACCGGAGCGGTAGCTCTCCAAGTCGTCTTCCTTCGTAAAGACCGTGCCGTCCGGTCCGGCACCCACGACCTGCGGGTGCAGTAGCGCGTCGAGGGACTCGACGTCGGCGGCGCGCTGGGCGGCTTGGAGTTGCCGTTCCGCGGTGAGGAGATCCATCCACCGATCCTCCGCAGCGCGCCGCAACAAAGACAAGCGGGTTCGCTCGCGGCAGAACGGCGACGTCAGCCCGGTAGGGCGTTCACGGCACAACCGAACCTCGGCACGACCCTGGTCGGCCCCACTGACAGGGTCTTCTGCCTTGCTCCGCGGCGCGGAATCATCGGTCCTGTCGAACCTGGACATATGGGTGCCACGGGCGGCGACTCCAGCGCGAGCCTGCGCGCGTTGTCCGCGGCAGTTGAAACCGCCAGGGTCCTACCGGAGCCTCCCCGGCGGGTTCAGCCGCGACCGGCACTCGGTTGCCGGCGCTCCGCGTTGCGGGACGCGGCAAGGCCGTAAGCCCTTCCTGTGCTGCTGCAACCAGGTCCGGAAATTCGGGTCCTGCCCGCCTGCCTCGTCCGCGATGACCCACCTCGCCGGCAGGCCGGCGGTGATGGCGCGTTCGTCGTCGCCGTGCTCGTCACCGCCCTCGGCGTCCGCCGTGGCTCCGCCGCGACCGCGGCACCCTCCCCCGCGTCCGTTCCGACCGCGGCCTGAGGCAGCTCGTCGACGGTCCGAGCCGACGAGCTACATCGACTGGAAGGGCGTGAAGAGACGGACCCCGCTGCCGTCCAGCTTCGCTCTGAGCTCCGCGCTCGGCTCACCGAGGAGTTCGCCGGAGACGGAGCCCGTCGCAAGGATCGCCTGCATCAGGTCAGCGACATGCGCCGTGTGCTCGATGAGCGCCTCGGAGTCCCGGTACCGCTCGAGGACGATGCACTCGGACTGGTCGTCGTTGAAGTAGATGTCGTATTGCAGCGTTCCGGTGTCCTTGGTCCGCACGATCTCCACGCATCGAGCGGACAGGCGCTTGAACTCCTCGAGCTTGCCCTCGTGAAACGTGAACCGGGCGACCCCCTGAAGTTCGCTCACTGCCGCGGCCCCCGGGCTCCTGCGGTCCGTCCCCTCGGTCATGGTGGTACTCCTTCTTCGTCGCGCGGCCCGTTCCGGGCGCTGGTATCCCTGGGACGGAGCCGGCGCCACATTCTCGACACCCTGAAGGGCGGCCCTTTGACACCCTCGGCGGATGTCAGGAACGGAAAGGCCGCTGGCGGTCGCCGTCTGTGGGTCGCAGCCGACGGATCACCACGAGCCGCACGGCGATCGAGGCGGCGGCCGCCGCGTTGAGGACGATCCAGAGGGTCCCGACCGCCGGGTGCCAGGGCCTGAGATGGTCCTCGACCAGGTCCCGGGCGTCCGGGTCGCCGCTCCAGTTGTAGGTCACCGGACTGAACCGGTATTCGAACCAGGCCATGCCGGTGACGAGAACCGCTCCGATGATCGCGCGGACGAGCGTGCCGGCCCGGCCCTCGCGCACCTGCCGATCCGTCGGCAGCAGCACCGAGATCAGTAGCAGATTGAGGAAAGCGAAGAGGCCGGTCATGCTCAGCCCGCCGCTGCGGTAGTTGGAGACGGCGTGCCGCAGGGTCGCGTCGCCGGGCGGGAGGGCGCCGTTGGCGGCGTAGGCGGCGCTGGCCACGCCGGTCCACCACAGCAGCGGACCGATCAGCACCATCGAGACCAGTAGTATCGATCGCCCGTTGGCCATCGCGGGAGTCTACGGCCTCTCGGCGCCAGCCGTGCCCGCCAACCGCAGGCCGTCGGCTCGCCGGCGCCCGGCCGCCGTCCTCCCCCGATGCGTACGGCCAACTGCTCACCCGACCGCCGCCGCATTCGGTCGTGACCGGCGTCAGGCCGGGGGATGTTGTTGGCCCCTCCCAGGTGGGACGGTTCCCCGGGCTTCGATGGATCGCGACGGCGCGGATGCTGGGCTTCTCGGCGGCATCCGGTGCCGCGCAGTCGGTGCACGAGCAAGGAGACGTCTGATGCGTGGAGTGATCATGCACACCGTCCGGTGACGTCCGGGTGCAGGAGCGTGACGATCCCAGGATCATCGAGCCTACGGACGCGATCGTCCGGTCGACCGCGACGTGCATCTGCGGGTCGGACCTGTGGCCCTACCGGGGCGTCGAGCCTGCCGACCACCAGGTGATGGGGCACGGGTACGTCGGCGTCATCGAGGAGATCGACTCCGACGTGAAGACCCTCAAGGTTGGCGACTTCGTCGCCGGACCCGGGCGGACCTCGTCGCCGGTATCGACAGCAGGTGCCGCAGCCCCACAGCGGCGACCGGCCGGTCGGGCCGGCCACCCGGGTGACCGCCGTGGGAACCGGACGGGGCGTCTCCGGCGTCGGCCGTGCGGCCTGCGTCGCCCACGGCTGCCGCCGCTGATCGTCGCGCCCGAAGCAACAGGGGCTCCCGGCCGGAGCCGCTGCCCAGCGAACCCCGTCAGGAGTTCTTCTCGGTCTCGGCCAGGGACCGCAGCGCCGGCCGGAGCCGGATCTGCTGGACCGCCCGGTCGTACCCCGCGAGCATCAGGAACGCGTCGTCGCCGGTGCCGAGCTGGCACATCGACCGGATCCACCCCGTCGAGTCGAGCAACATGCCGATCACCGAGCCGGTGCCCAGCGAGCCCCGGCGCGCCGTCCTCGCCGGGTCCCACAGCGTGACGCCGACGCCGTCCCCAGCGGCGGCCAGGAGCACCTCGCCGTCCATCTCCACGGCGCAGAGCGCGTACCGGGGGGCCCCGTCGTCGTAGGAGCCGAGGCTCTCACCCGTGGCCGGGTCCCACAGGACCACGGTGCCGTCGCCGGCGGCCGAGGCGAGCCGGACCGCGCCGTCGACGGTGACCGCGCAGAGGGCGTTGACGCCGCCCCGCTGGACGCCCAGTTGACCGACGAGTCGCAGCCGCACCGGGTCCCACAGCCGGACGACGCCGTCCGCGTAACCGGCCGCGAGCAGGAGCTGACCGCCCACCGACAGGGTGCACAGCGCCCGGACGGACGGGCGCACCTCACGGCCGACGGCCCGGAGCTGGCGGCCGGTCTCGGGCTCCCAGAACCGTATCCCCCGGTCGTCCCCGCCGGAAGCGAGCAGGACGGTGTCGCCGGCCGGCACGGGGCACAGGGCGTTCACCGACCCCCGGTGGCCGGCGAGGGCGTGCACCGCCGCACCGGTCGCGGGGTCCCACAGGTGCACGGCCTCGCCGTAGCCGGCGGAGGCGAGCAGCACGCGCTGCGGGGTCTCGACCACGCAGACCGCCCGCACCAGGCCGGGCGTGAGGCGGTCGAGGTACGGCAGGATGCGGTCCGGGATCGGGCTCGGCAGCAGACCCGCCAGCTCGACCAGCACGCCGGCGGAGCCCATCACCCGCAGCTGCCTGCCGGCGCGCGGGTCGCCGACCCCGACGAGGTGGCCGATCCCGCCGTACGCGACCTGGAGGCCGCCGTCCACGGGCACCGACGTCACGCTGGCGTGCCACGGCCTGGTCCACGCCAGAGCCGTGCCCATGACCAGCGTGCCGCCCGCGACCAGGCCGCCCAGCAGCGCGCCCGGCCACCGCTGCGCCGACTGCACGCCCGGCACCAGCTCGACGGCGGCGAGGTACCAGAGCAGCGGCACCGCGAACCGTGCCGCGAGCCGCGCCACGCCGAGGACGTCCGGCGGGAACGGCTCCGCCCGCAGGGCGCGTCCGCCGCCGCGCAGCAGGGACACGAGCAGCACCAGCGCCATGACGATCCCCCCGATGACCGCCGCCAGGCCGGGGCCGTCGGTGAGCGACGTCAGCAGGGCGAAGGCGACGACGGTGGCGAGGAGGCCACTGATCCACGGCGGCACGTGCGTCAGGACGAGGCGGAGCAGCCGCAGGGTCGCCGCCGCTCCGACGGAGGTGACCAGCGCGACCGCCGCCAGCGGCCAGAACCCGTCAACCCGCAGGGCGTCCGGATCGGCCCATCGCACCGCGGACAGCGCCAGCAGTGTCACGACGACCGGCAGTACGAGTCTCCCCATGCGATGACCTCACAGCCCAGGCGCCCGACCGAGCCAGGCATCGACGATGGTCGAGTGACGTGTGTCCGATTGTGACAGCGGGTCGCCACCTGCCGGCCGTGGTCCGGCCCCGGGGTGGCCCACGCGTCGGCGGGCCCCGACGATCGGGTCGGCCGGGAGCTGGGGTGGCGTTCGCGGACGGGCTGACGGGCTGGCGCGATCCGTCGTCAGACGCGCGGGATGACGACCTTGGCGACCTGCTCGGCGTCGGCCAGGTTCTGCGCCTCGGAGCCACCGCGGGAGTAGACGTCGATCTGCACGGCGCCGTGCAGGACGTAGAGGTGCCCGGAGTGCCAGTACGCCTTTTCGCCGACCCCGTCCACCGGCCTGGCAGCGGCGACGGTGACGTCGAAGTCCGCGGCGGTGGTGCGGCTCAGGAAGATCGTGAGCTGGCCGTGGTCCTGCTGCCATTGGCAGAAGCGGGTGACGTCGCCGGCATCGCCGCCGTCCTCGTCGTTCCGGGTAACCTCGCGGCCGGTCAGGTCGACCACCTCGGTTCCGGTGAGCAGGGTGCAGGGGTCGGGGATGCCGCCGGCGCCCCGCACCGCACCCGGGCCGCCGTCCGCCGTCCCGCCCGGCGTCGGGGAGGCGGCCCCGGCGGGCGGTGCGAGCGTGGCGTCCGCGGTCGGTGGGTCGCCGGCGGTGGTGGATCCGGTGCGGTCGCAGCCCGCGGTGAGGCAGACGGCGACGAGGGCGGCCAGGGTGGCGGAGCGGTGCTTCACGACGTCTCCTCGCAGAGGTACGGGATGGGGGTCAGTTGGTGCCGAGGCCCTTGTCGAGCACCTTGGCCGAGGCGGTGACGGTCGCGGACCGCACGGGCCCGCCGCCGACGGTGTAGAGCGCGTAGGTGTGCGTTTCGGTGCTGCCGACGTCGCCGGTGCAGGAGAAGAGGAACTCCTGCGAGCCTTCGAGATCCACCGGGCCGTACGTGCCGGGCGTGTTCGTCGGATCGTCCACGGACAGGGCCCCGCCGGTGGCGCCGGTGATCTTCCACTCGATGACCAGGGGCACGGGGTCGGCGCGGAAGACGGCGGTGCCCTCGGCGCACTTCGGCTGCCGGGCGACGCGCAGGTAGACGATTCGCGGGCCGGCGACCTGGGTGGTGGCCGGGTGCGACGGCTTCGCCGTGGCCGGTTTCTCGCCGGCGGGCTTCGTGGTGGCCGGGCCCGTCGTCGCCGGTCCCGCGCTGGCGGGCGGCGTCGGTCCTGGCGAATACGCCGTGTCGGGCGTCGCGGCGGTGGACGGGCTCGCTGGAGCCGCCGCGTCGGCGTCGCTGTCCCGAGTGGTCGGCCCGGTCGCCGCGCACCCCGACATCGTCGCGGCAATGAGCAGGGAGATGGCCGCTGGCCTGGTAGATCGGATCACGTCGGGAAGGATGGACGGCGGCGCCAAAGAAAGCCCAAAGGCCGTCCGGTTCAGCCGGCGAGCAGCGCCGCCACCGCCTCCGCCAGCGTCGTCGCGTTCGCCTCCCGGTAGGCGCGCGCCACCTCCGCCGGCCCGAGCCGGGCCCGGGCCTCGGCCTCCGCCCGGTCGCGGTCGGCGATCTCGTCCGGGGTGAAACTCGGGGCGCCCAACGCGGAGCGTTCCCGCTCGGCGAGCGCGAGCAGCCGCAACCCGCCCGCCGCGTCACCGTCGAGGACGTCGAGCTGCGCCAGCCCCTCGACGGCGTCCAACTGTCCCTCGGCGATGCCCAGCTCGGTGTAGATCGCCAGGGCCTCCCGCATCGCCGATCGCGCGGGAGTGGGCCGGCCACGGCGCCGGTCGATGGTCGACAGGTTCGTCAGCGCGGCCGCCTCGCCGCGCCGGTCGTTGAGGACGCGGAACCCCGCCAGCGCGCGGTGGAACAGCTCCTCCGCCTCGTCGAGGCGGCCGACGCAGCGCAGCGTGCCCGCGGTGTTGTTGGACGCCGCCGCGACCATCCGGGCGTCGGACTCGTCCTCGGCGATCCGCAGCGCCTCGTAGCCGAACGCGAGCGAGGCCGGGTAGTCCTCCTGCGCCTGGGCGGTGATGAGCAGATTGTTCAGCGCCGCGACCATGCCGGTCCGGTCGCCGAGCTCGCGGAACGTGCTCAGGCCCTGCTCGCCCAGCCGGCGGGCCGCCGGCAGGTCACCGGAGTTGCGGGCCAGCGCCGCGGCGGCGCGCAACGCCCGGGCGCGCAGGGCGGACGGTGCCGGCGGGGCGGCGGCCAGGGCGCGGTCGAGCCAGGCCCGGCCCTCGGCCATCCGTCCGGCGACCCACCAGTACCACCACATCGCCGCGGCGATCCCCAGTCCCTTCGCGGGGTCGCCGTCGCGCAGCGTCCAGTCGAGCGCCGCCACGATCGTGTCGTGGTCGGCGCCGATGCCGGCCAGCCACTCGGTGTGCGCCGGGCCGTCCAGCGGCGGCGGCGACGCGAGCCGACGCTCCCAGACGGCGACCAACCGGCCGTACGCCTCGGCGCGCTCGGTCGGGTCGAGTCGTTCGCGGGCGTACTCGCGGATGGTCTCGATCAGGCGGTAGCGGCCCTGCCCGAACTCCACCATGGACCGGTCGACCAGCTGGGTCAACGGGTCGAGCGGATCCCCGCCGGCCACCTCGGCCGCGCTCGCGAGGTCGAAGCCGCCGGCGAACACGCCGAGCCGCCGCAGCAGTTTCTGCTGCGGCTCGTCGAGCAGGTCGTAGCCCCAGTCGATGGCCGCTCGCATGGTCCGGTGCCGCGGCACCGGCGACGTGCCGGTCAGCAGGTCCAGGCGCCGGTCGAGGCGCGACATGATCTCGGAGAGCGGCACCGCGCGCAGCCGGGCGGCGGCCAGCTCGATGGCGAGCGGCAGTCCGTCGAGCCGGCGGCACAGCTCGGCGGCCACGGCCTGCTCGGCCGGCGCCAGTCCGGCGCCACCCCGCGCCGCGGCCACCCGGTCGGCGAACAGCCGCATCGCGTCCGCGCGGGGATCGGTCGCACCGGGGGGCGGCGTGGCGAGCCCGCCCAGCGTGAGGATCACCTCCCCGCTGAGGCCGAGCTGCTCCCGGCTGGTCGCCACGAGCCGCAGGCCGGGGCAGGCGGCGAGCAGCGCGTGGGCGAGTGCCGCCGCGTCCGCCCGGACGTGCTCGCAGTTGTCCAGCACCACCAGGACCCGGCCGGTCAGCTGCCGGACGACCGTGTCGCGCACCGCCACGCCGGGCTCCTCGCGGATGCCGGCCGCCGCGGCGAGCCGGGCGTCGAGCGGGCCGTCGCGGTGCTCGGCCAGCTCGACGACGTGCACCGCGTCGTGATCCTCGGCCACCTCGCGAGCCAGCTCCAGGCTGAGCCGGGTCTTGCCGGCGCCGCCCGGTCCGACGACGGTGAGCAGCCGGGCGGCGCCGAGCAGGTCGATCGCCCTGTCCAGCTCGAAGCGGCGGCCGACGAACCGGTTGCGCCGCGCGGGCACGCCGGGCGTCGGCCGGTCGAGGGTGGGGTCACGCCGGCGTACGGCGGCGGCCAGCGCGTCGAGTTCCGGGCCGGGGCGGGCACCCAGCTCGCCGAGGGCGGCGGTGACATCGTCGTACGCGGTCAGCGCGTCGCCGGCCCGGCCGGACCGGTACAGCGCGAGCATCAGTTGCCGGACGAGCCCCTCGGCGGTGGACTGTTCGGCGACCCAACCGGCCAGCTCGGTGGCCGCCGCAGCGTGCCGACCTTCCGCCAGTGTCCGCCGCGCCCAGTCGAGCCGGGCCGAGAGCCGCAGCTCGGCGAGCCGGGCGGCCGCCGCTGCCACGGAGGGTCCGGCCCGCACCCCGTCGTACGCGTCGCCACGCCACAGCCCGAGCGCTGCCGTCTGCTCGAACTCGGCGGCGTCGAGGGTGGCGGCGGTCAGGTCGAGCCGGTAGCCGCCGGAGGTGGTGCGCAACCGGTCGCCCACCACCCTGCGAAGCGCCGAGGCGTGCATCTGCAACGTCGCCATGGCCGTCGACGGGACGCCCGCCGGCCACAGCTCGGCCAGCAGTCGCTCGACCGTGACCGGCCGGCCACGCGCGGCGAGCAGCACCGCGAGCAGTGCCCGTGGTTTCGGCGCCAGGGCCGCCTCGCCGTCCGGCGTGCACACCCGCACCGGGCCCAGTACCTCGAACCGCACGCGCACCTCCGCCTCGTGTCTGGCGCAATCCTGGCGGCGCCGGTCAAGCTTCCCGCAGGATCGGCCAGGAGTGAAACCGGCGCCGCCGGCGCCTGGTCAGCAGGCCGTGTCGTGGCGCGATCAGCCAGGCCGTGAGGAAGACGGCGGTGGCGACCAGGACGACGCGCCCCTGCGCGCGGTGGTGCAGGTGGCGGTGATCCGCGCGATGGCCTCCCGCGTCGCGGGCGGGGGCGGGGCGGGGCGGGGCGGGGGCGTCACCACGACGCCTTGCGCACCCCGGGCAGCTCACCGCGCAGGGCCAGCTCGCGGAACCGCACCCGGGACAGTCCGAACCGGGACAGCACGCCGCGCGGGCGGCCGTCGATCTGGTCGCGGGAGCGCAGTCGTACGGGGCTGGAGTCCCGGGGCAGGCGGCTGAGTCGGCGCGCCGCGTCGGCTCGTACGTCCGGGTCGGTGTCCGGGTGGCCGACCGCCCGCTTCAGCTCGCCCCGCGCCTCGGCGTGCCGGGCGACGAGGGTCTCGCGGCGCGCCTGCCGACGGCCGAGGCTCTTGCGGGCCATCAGCGCGCCTCGCGGAACTCGACGTGCCGGCGTACGACCGGGTCGTACTTGCGTAGCACCAGCCGGTCCGGGTCGTTGCGGCGGTTCTTGCGGGTCACGTACGTGTAGCCGGTGCCGGCGGTGCTGCGCAGCCGGACGATCGGGCGTACGTCGGTCTGGCGGGCCATCAGAGCCGCACTCCCCTGCCGCGCAGTTCGGCGACCACGCGCTCGATGCCCTTGCGGTCGACGGTCTTCAGGGCCTTCGCCGTCAGGGTCAGGGCGACCCACCGTCGCTCCGACGGCAGCCAGTAGCGGTGGTCCTGCAGGTTCGGGTTCCAGCGGCGGCGGGTGCGCCGGTGGGAGTGGGACACGGCGTTGCCGAAACTCGGCCGCGCGCCGGTGACGTCACAACGTCTGGACACAGTGATCGCTCCTTGCTCAGGTGACACACAAAACGACAACGGTTTTCATTTCTACATCATCCGACTAGGTGGATCCGCGCCGGGTGGCGGGGGCGGGCCTCGGCGACGGCCGGCACGCGCAGGGGTCACCGACGCCCGGCAGCCAGCGATCGGGCCCGACCCGGGGACGCGACTCGCGCCGGCAGCCGCCGTCTGGCTAGAATGACAATCGTTTTCATTAAGCTGAGAGGAACATGATGACGTCGTCCCCGCAGGCCCCGATCCGCGTCGAGACAGCCGACGCCGGTACCCGCCCGTCGCTGACCGTGCTGTCCGGGTTCTGGCCGGCGGCGACCTTCGCCGTCGCCCGTACGCTGCTCGCCACCGACCCGTCGCTGCTGCTGGTGCGACACGACCTCGCCGGCATCCGCGACGGCGTCGTCCGCCGGGTGGTCCGCACCGGCACCGGCATCGTCGAGGACGAGCGGATCGCCCTGGCGCACGGCTGCGCCTCCTGCACACTGCGGGAGGACGTGCTGCCCACCCTCGTCCGGCTCAGCCGGGACAACCCCGGCCACGACCTGGTGCTGATGCTGCCCGAGGTGGTGGAACCCGAGGCGGTCGCCGCCGCCTGCGCCCACCACCTCGTCGACGGCACACCGGTCACCGACCTCATCCGCGTCGACTCCTACGTCACCGTCCTCGACGCCGAGCACCTGCTCGACGGCCTCGCCAGCACCGACGACCTCGCCACGCTCGGCATCCAGGCCGCCGAGGACGACCACCGCGGTCTCGCCGACGTCGTGGTCCGGCAGATCGAGTACGCCGACACCCTGGTGCTCTGGGGACGGCCCAGGGAGGGTGATTTCGACACCGGCAGGATCGCGGTCCTGCTCCAGCGGATGGCGCCGTGGGCGGCGCACTTCCGGGTCGACGGCGATCTCGTCGACGCCGACGCGCTCACCCGCCAACTGCGCCACACCCACCGGCACCGGCCGGAGACCCCCGGTGTCCTCGCCCGGGGTCTACAGGGCTTCGCGCTGGGCACGCACGAGCCGGAGGCCGACTGCGGCGTGGTTTCCGCCGTCTTCCGCGCCCGCCGCCCGTTCCACCCGCGGCGGCTGCACGACGTCCTGGCGGACGTCAACGCCGACATGATCCGCTCCCGGGGCCACCTCTGGCTGGCCAGCCAACCCGACACGGTCGTGGCCTGGGAGTTCGCCGGCGGCGGCCTGGCGATGGGATCCCTCGGGCACTGGCTGGTGAGCCTGCCCGAGACCGGCTGGGAGCACGTGTGCGACCAGCGCCGGCTCGCCGCCGCCCTCGAGTGGGACCCCTACTACGGCGACCGGCACCAGCACCTGGTCTTCATCGGCCTCGACGTCGATCCCGTCGAGTTGCACCGGGCCCTCGCCGGCTGCCTGCTGACTGACGCCGAACTCGCCGACGGCGAGGAGGTCTGGCGGACCTACCACGACCCGTTCGCCGGTTGCTTCCCCCTCGACGTGGCGGAGCTGACCGACACCAACCTGGACACCGAAGGAGCACGACTCGCGTGAAGCCCGGAATCCACCCCCGGTGCCACCCCGTCGTCTACCGCGACAAGGAAGCCGACTTCGCCTTCCTCACCCGCTCCACCGCGACCAGCGACCAGACGATCGAGTGGACCGACGGGAACACCTACCCCGTCATCGACGTGCAGATCTCGTCAGCCAGCCACCCCTTCTGGACCGGGAGGCAGCGCCTGCTCGACACCGCCGGGCGGGTGGAGAAGTTCCGCCACAAGTACGCCCGGTCACGTGCCACGATACGCATTTGACAATGGATTTCGTTACCGGGAGAGTGATTCGGCGTGACGTCCTCCACGGCCGTCGACCTCGTGGTCGACCCGGATGCCCCTGCCGCCGGCACCCCTCGCCCGTCACTGCGAACGGGTGGGACCGTGGCCGCCCTGCTGGTCCTGCTGGCCGTCTCGCTCGTGGTGGTGATCGGCCTCGGACCGGTCGCCATCCCGCCCGGCGAGACGGCCCGGTACCTCTGGGCCGCGCTCACCGGCGGCCGTATCCACGCCGACGAGGTGACCACGTACCAGATCATCTGGCAGATCCGCACGCCACGGGTGTTGCTCGCGGCGATCGTCGGGGCGGGCCTGTCCGCGGTCGGTGTGGCGATCCAGTCCCTGGTGCGCAACGCCCTGGCCGATCCGTACGTGCTCGGGGTCTCCTCCGGCGCCTCGGTGGGCGCCGTCTCGGTCACGGTCGCCGGCGGACTCGGCGCGCTCGGCATCTACGCGGTCTCCGCCGGCGCCTTCCTCGGCGCGATGGCCGCCGCGGCGCTGGTCTACCTGGCCGCGTACAGCCGCGCCGGCATCACGCCCCTGCGCCTCGTGCTGACCGGCGTGGTCATGTCGTTCGGCTTCCAGGCACTGATGGCGGTGATCATCTACTTCACACCGGACAGCGAGGCGACCGCCACCATGCTGTTCTGGTCCATGGGCAGCTTCGGCGCCGCGACCTGGGGCGGCCTGCCGGTGGCCGCGGCCACCGTCCTCGTCGGAGGGGTCGTCCTGCACCGGCACAGCCGCACCCTCGACGTGCTGACCTTCGGCGACGAGGCGTCCCTCAGCCTGGGCGTCGACACGACCCGGGTACGTCGGCGACTGTTCGTCATCACCTCACTGGTCACCGGTGCGATGGTGGCGGTCAGCGGAGCGGTCGCGTTCGTCGGCCTGGTGTTGCCGCACCTGGTCCGGATCGTGGTCGGCGCCTCGCACCACCGTGTGCTGCTCGTCGCGCCGCTGGCCGGTGCCGTGTTCATGGTCTGGGTCGACCTGGTCTCCCGCACCCTGGTGGCTCCCCGGGAGCTGCCGCTGGGCGTGATCACCGCTCTGGTCGGCGTACCGGTGTTCCTCGCGCTGATGCGCCGCCGTGGCTACCTGTTCGGCGGTCGGTGATGGATCTCCGACTCGACGGCGTCACGGTGAAGATCGACGGGAACGTCATCGTCCAGGACCTGTCGCTCGAGGTGCCGGACGGGCGGATCGTCGGACTGGTCGGACCGAACGGATCCGGCAAGTCGACCGCGTTGCGCTGCGTCTACCGGGCGCTGCGGCCGAGCCGCGGCGTGGTGTGGCTCGGCTCCGACGACCTGTCCACCCTGAAGCTGCGCCGCAGCGCGCGGTCGGTCGCCGCGCTCACCCAGGACGGCGGCACGGACCTCGACTTCACCGTTGCCGAGACGGTGGCTCTCGGTCGTGCCCCGCACCTGCGCGGCAACCAGCCGCTCAGCGAACGGGAGCGGCGCCTGTGCCGATGGGCCATGGCACAGCTCGACGTGCTGCACCTGGCCGACCGCGGAATGCTCGCGCTGTCGGGCGGTGAGCGGCAACGGGTGTTCGTCGCCCGCGCCCTCGTGCAGGAGCCGCAGATCCTGGTGCTCGACGAGCCGACCAACCACCTGGACGTCCGGCACCAGATCGAGCTGCTGTCCCTGTTGCGCGGCGCGGGGCTCACCGTCCTCGTCGTGCTGCACGACCTGAACCTCGCCGCGGCGGCCTGCGACCGGCTCGGCGTGCTGTCCGGAGGCCGGCTCGTCGCCACCGGAACTCCCGCCGAGGTCCTGACCGCCGATCTGATCCGCGAGGTGTTCGGCGTCGTGGTCAGCGTCGTGACGCACCCGCTGACCGGTGATCCACAACTGCTCTATTCCCTGCGCCAAGCACGATCTTCGGAAGGAATCCCCAGATGAACGGAACCGTTTCCCGACGGCGGACGGCAGTCCGTACCGCGTTGGCGTCGTTGACCGCCACGGCGCTGCTCGCCGGTTGTGGTGCCGAGGTCGAACCGAGCGGGAGCGGGGTGCAGAAGGTCACCGTCAACCGGTGCAGCGAACCGGTGGAGTACACCACTCCGCGGCGCGCCGTCGTCTACGAGGGCGGTAGCGCCGACAAGATGTTCGCCCTCGGCCTCACCGAGCACGTCCACGGATACGTGATGCCGCCGGCCAATCCGCCGGTGACCGAGTCCCCGTGGGCCGCCGAGTACGCCAAGGTGAAGTTCCTGAGCGACGACCTGCTCAACCGGGAACTCCTGGTGGAGGCCAAGGCCGACTTCGTGGTCGCCGGTTGGAACTCCGGGCTCAGCGACAAGCGCGGCACCTCCCCGGAGATCCTCGACGGGCTGGGCATCCAGAGCTTCATGCACGCCGAATCCTGCTTCAACTATCCGAACCACCCCGAGCGGCACGCCCCGTTCGACGGCCTCTACACCGACCTGGAGCGACTCGGCCAGATCTTCGGTGTGCAGCAGCGGGCCGCCGCAGTGGTGGCCGACATGAAGCGACGGGTCGAGGCGGTCAAGGCTCAGGCACCGAGCACCCGGACCCCGGTGTTCCTCTACGACTCGGGCACCGACCAGCCGTTCACGGCCGGCCGGCAGGTGCCGCCGAACGACATCATCTCCTTCGCCGGTGGCCGGAACATCTTCGCCGACCTCGACGGCCGTTGGACGCAGGTCGGCTGGGAGGCGGTCGTCCAGGCCCGACCAGAGGTGATCATCATCCTCGACTACCAGGATCAGCCGGCCGAGCAGAAGATCAGGTTCCTCAAGACCTCGCCCAAGACCAAGAACCTGCCGGCGGTGGTCAACGACCGCTTCTTCATCCTCGACTACAACGAGGGCATCAGCAGCCCGCGCAACATCGACGGGCTGGAAAAGTTCGCCGCGTACCTGCGGGACCTGCGGCCCTGACCGTGGATCCCGATCGACTACCCGCGGTCATCGATCCCGGAATCCCGGCCGGTGTGTCGTCAACCGACGGGGTGGGATTGAAGATCGCCGTATGGCAGTCAGCAGGATCGTTCCGGACCTGAAGGGCATGTCGCTGGAGGCGGCCAAGGTCTTTGACACGCAGGTCCTCGGGCTGCAGCGGCTCCCGTCGTCCCGTTCAACGCGTACCGCAACGGAAGCGCGCCCGCCTGAGAGCTGGAGATCATCGGGCGCCGGTGGCCGCCGAACCGGATGCGGATCGAAGGGCCGGCTCGGTTGTTGCGGCCGTGGGGGCCGGGGCGGCGTTCCAGTTCATGCGCGACCACGGCAGCCTCATCTCGGCCAGTTCGGTGATCTGGTGGGGTTGCAGGTCGTGTGCGGTGAGGGCCTGGGCGTGTCGGGTGTAGGCGGCGTCGACGTAGCGGTGGCCGGTGTCGGGGGCCAGTAGTACGACGTGCCGCCGGGGGTCCGCACGTCGCTCGAAGCGTGCGGCCAGGTAGGCGGCGCCCGTCGACAGGCCGGCGAAGACGGCGTGGTCGCGCAGCAGGGCGATACTGCCGGCCAGTGCGGCGTCGAAGCCGATCCAGTGCAGGGTGTCGTAGAGGGTGTGGCGGACGTTGGCGAAGGGGATGGCACTGCCGATGCCCGCGATGATGATCTCGGGGTCGCGGACGTGGTCGCTGCCGAAGGTGACGCTGTCGAACGGCTGGACGCCGACGAGGGACACGTCGAGGGTGGCATCGCGCAGGTAGGTGGCCAGGGCACCGGTCGAGGCACCGGTGCCGACGCCACCGACCATCGTCAGGGGCTGCCCGTCGAGTTCCCGGCGGATAAGTGTGGCGATCGGGCGGTAGCCCAGGTAGTGGATGTCGTCGTGGTACTGGCGCATCCAGTGGTGGCGCGGCTTCGCCCGCAGAATCTCCTGGACCCGCGCGACCCGGCGGTCCTGGTCCAGCTTCAGGTTGGCGGTCGGTGGCATCGGTTCCACGGTGGCGCCGAGGATCTCCAGCTGGGTGCGCAGCGTGATGTCGACGGTGGTGGATGCGACGATGTGGCACCGCAGGCCGTGGCGGTGGCAGGCCAGCGCCAGCGCGTGGGCGTAGATCCCGCTGGAGCTGTCGACGAGGGTGTCGCCGGGCGCGATCACTCCCCGGTGCAGCAGATGGCGTACCGCGGCGAGCGCGGAAGCCACCTTCATGGTCTCGAAGCGCACGCAGGTGGTGCGGTCGTCCAGGCGGATCAGGGCTGGCCTGCTGAGTGTTTCGCTGATGTGCTCGTCCACGTCTTCCCCTCGGGTGGTCAGGACTGGGCGCGGTACCGGTACAGCACGGTCCGCTCGGCGCTGAACTGTGAGAACGGGAACGGCTCCGCCGACAGGGCGGTGACGCCTGCGCCGAGGAAGTGTCGGGCCACCGCGCCGGCGGTCTGGGCGTAGACGATCAGCGGGACGTCCCGGTGGCGACAGGTGTGCAGGATCTCGTCGAAGGTGCCGTTGCCGATGGTCATCCCGGTGGCGACGACGGCGTCGGCGACGCCGAGGACGTCGCGCATGTCGGGGGTGACGGGATCACCCCACTGGGTGGTGCGCAGGGTGAGGTCGCAGGGCAGGCACTCCGCGCCGCGCGCACGGATGGCGGACACGAGCGGGTTGACCACGCCGATCAGCGCGACCTTCGCGCCGGGCGTGACGTCGAGGAGTCCGGCGACCGCGGCGTCGCGCGCCTGCGCCCGCGTCTCCGGGGCGCCGGCGGGCAGCACGACGGGCTCCGCGCCGGAGTCCCGGTGGGGACGCACGTGCGCCAGGTACGCGTCGAGGGTCGCCACCCGCACCGCGGGCGGTGCGTCGGTGAGCAGGTGGGCCACGGGCGCGCCGGAGTACTCCAGGCACACCGTCGGGTCCACGTCGCCGGCGGCGAAGGCGCACGCGCCGATGGCGGTGCCGACGCGGGCGAGCACGTACTGGTTGCGGTAGGTGGTGTTCCCGCCGGCGAGGCGGGTGCCGTGGTGCACCCAGAAGACGCTGGTGGCGACGAGGGATGCGGGGTCGGGGCCGTGCTGGCCGTCGAGGACCGCCGTCACCAGGTCGGTCAGGGCCGTCATCGCTGGTTGCGGGTGAGTCGGAACAGGAACGTGACGACGCCGTCGTGCCAGTCGTGGCGGTGGTGGATCGTCGTGGCGAAGCCGCGCCGGATGGCATGGCCGATGATGGTGTGCAGGTCGGCGGTGTTGGACAGGATCAGGAACACCTCGCCGTGTTCGGCCAGCAGATCGCGGCCGACGAGCTGGTCGAGGAACCTGGTGACCAGGGGCGCGCCGACGCAGACGTTGCGCACGACGTCGGGGTCGTCGCTGACCGGTTGGCTGACGGCGGGCGGGTTGAAGGTCACGACGTCTAGCCGGGTGCCGTCGGCCAGCGCGTCGAACAGGTCCGACACCAGCGGGACGAAGCGGGTGTCGGGTCGTCTGCCGGTGTGGGTGCGGTAGTGCCGTGCGGTGGCCCGCACGCTGGCGGGGTGCACGTCGAGCGCGTAGACGGTGTGCGCGCCGCGCAGCCCGGCCGCGACGGCCTCGACGCCGACGCCGACGCCCATCGCGGCGTAGACGCGGCCACGGGTCTCGATGTCGCCGTCGAGGAGCCACTGGTGCAGCATTCGGCTGGTCTCGCCGGGGTGGAACACGCCGGGCGGCAGGTCGAACGTCATGCCGTTCCAGGCGTAGTCGCGGTGGGTGTGCAGGTCGGCTCTGGGCTGGTTGATGGCGATGACGTGCTCGGCGGGCAGTACCGGTGGCAGGTCGGCCGGGCTGATGTTCACGGTCCTCCTCGGGTCGACGGGCGGGCTGCGGTCGGTGCGGCGCGCCGGGGAACGTCGGTCGTCGGTCGCAGCTGTCGACCGCCGCGCCGCGCGCCGGGGCCGCCGGTGTCGCACCGCCGTTCGGGGTGGCACAGCCAGTGGCCAGGGCCACGGCGTCGAACGCCCGGCCGGGGCCGGGTGGGACGTGGCATGGACACCTCCGGGACGAGACGAACCGCGACCGTTACTATAATGACAATCATTGTCAGGTCAAGGGGCCGGGGAATCGATGCGCATGCTTGACGACACCGTTCAGACCCGCCCGGAGCCGAGGTCGGCGCTGCGGAGCACGTCCTTCGTCCGGTTGTGGACAGGCACGACGGCCTCGGGCATGGCCACGTGGGCCCTGCCGTTCATCCTCGGGTTGGCGGTGCTCGACCGATCACTGACCGCCATCGAACTGGGTGTGCTGCTGGCCGTACGGACCGTGGGTTTTCTCGTCGCCGTCCCGATCGGCGGCGTGCTCGCCGACCGGCACTCGCGGCGGCGGGTGGTGCTGTGGTCGGGCCTGATGGGCGCCCTCGCCGCCCCGGTGATGGTGTTCGGCATGGGCCGATCGCTCGCCCTGACGGCCGTGGCGGCGGCCGTGATGGGTGCGGGACAGGGCGCGTGCCGGCCCGCCTTCCAGGCGCTGACCGCCGAGGTGGTCGCCGAACCACAACGGCAGCAGGCCAACGCCGCGATCACCCTCGCCGTGCGGGTCACGACCCTCGTCGCCCCGAGCCTGACCGCGCTGCTGGCCCTGGTCGTCTCCGTCCCGATGCTCCTGCTCGGCGTCGGGGGCCTGTGGCTGGCCGCCGCCCTGATCCCACCCGCCGGGACCGGCCGACCCGACACGCCCGTCGCCAGGCCCGGGATCCTGGCCGAGTTCGCCGACGGCGTGCGCGAGGCACGCCGTCACCCCTGGTTCCTCGCGGGCCTGGCCGCGCTGACCGCCGTCATCGCCACCGGATACTCGGCCACCGGCGTGGTCCTTCCACTGGTCAGCCGCGACCGCTACGGCACCGAGGCCGTGCTCGCCGCCGCCATGACCGCGTACACCCTCGGCGCGCTCGCCGGCGCCGTGGTGATCGGGCGGTGGCGACCGCCGGCACCGGGCTGGACCGCCCTGGCCGGGCTCGCCCTGTACGGACTCGTACCGCTCAGCCTGCTCCTGCCGGTGCACCCCGTGCTGGTCGTCTCCGCCTACGTGCTCGCCGGGCTCGGCATCGAACTGTTCAACGTCCCCTGGTTCACCGCCACGCAGCGTGAGGTCGAGCCGACGAAGCTCGCCCGGGTGTCCTCGCTGGACTTCCTCCTGTCCTACGGACTCGCGCCTGTCGGTCTGGCGCTCATCGCTCCCGCGATCGACCGTTTCGGCGCGGTCGGCGTCCTTGCCGTGTGTGCCGTGGTGTGCTTCGCCGCGCCCGCCGCCGCGGCGCTGGTGCCCTCCTCGCGCCGGTTCAGCGTGCGGCCATGAGCGCCGGCTGCGGGGCTGACCGGCCGAGGCCGGTACGGACACCCGAACCGGTGCTGTCGGTCCGGTTCGGCGTGGCGGTCCGGGGTATCGCCACATGCTGGAGGGCCGAGGCGAGGCGAGGAGGCGGCGATGACGGACGCGACGGTGTCGGATCTGGTGGTGGCCCGGTTGGTGGACTGGGGCGTGGGCCGGGTCTTCGGCTACTCCGGCGACGGCATCGACGGGCTCATGGGCGCGCTGCGCCGCGCCGGGCGGCCGGAGTTCGTGCAGGCCCGGCACGAGGAGACCGCAGCGCTCATGGCGTGCGGCCACGCGAAGTACACCGGCGGGCTGGGGGTGTGCCTGTCCACCCAGGGCCCGGGCGCGGTGCACCTGCTCAACGGTCTCTACGACGCCCGGCTGGACTCCCAGCCGGTGCTCGCGATCGTCGGACAGCAGGTGACGTCGGTGCTGGGCAGCGGCTACCAGCAGGAGATCGACCTGGTCCGCCTCTACGGCGACGTGTGCGCCCAGTTCGTGCAGACCGCGTACACGCCCGAGCAACTGCCGATGCTCCTCGACCGCGCGATCCGCACCGCGCTGGCCACCCGCAGCCCGACCTGCGTGATCCTGCCGCACGACGTGCAGACCGCCCCCGCCCCCGACCTGCGGGCCCACGAGCACGGGATCATGGTGACCAATCCCGGGCTGCCGGTGCCCGAGCTGCGCCCCCGCGCGGAGGACCTGCGGGCCGCCGCCGACCTGCTCGACGCCGGCCAGCGGGTGGCGGTCCTGGTGGGGCAGGGCGCCCGCGCCGCCGCCGGCGAGGTGGTCGAGCTGGCCGAGGCGCTCGGCGCGGGAGTGACGGCATCGCTGCTGGGCAAGCCGGTGCTCGACGAGTCGCTGCCGTTCCACACCGGCGTGATGGGGCACCTCGGCAGCACCGCCAGCAGCGCCCTGATGAGCGGGTGCGACACGCTGCTCATCGTCGGCAGCAACGATCCCTGGTCGGAGTTCTACCCGGCTCCGGGGCAGGCCCGGGCGGTGCAGATCGACATCGACGGCCGGCGCCTCGGCATGCGCTACCCGGTGGAGGTGCCGCTGCTCGGCGACGCCGCCGAGACCATCCGGGCCCTGCTGCCACTGCTCACACCCCGGTCCGACCGGAGTTGGCGGCAGCGCGTCGAGGGCGAGGTGACCCGGTGGCGCGACATCGCCCGCCGGCGGGCCACCGCCGAGGCCGAGCCGCTCAACCCGCAGTACGTCGTGCACGCCCTCACCGACCGGCTGCCCGGGGACGCGCAGGTGTCGGTGGACGTCGGCTCGGTGACCTACTGGTACGCGCGGCACCTGCGGCTGCCCCTCGGTGTCGACGCGCACCTGTCGAGCACGCTGGCCTCGATGGGTTCGGCGCTGCCGTACGGGCTGGCCGCGAAGCTCGCCGAGCCGCACCGGCCGGTGGTGGCCCTCGCCGGCGACGGGGCCATGCAGATGAACGGGCTCGCCGAGCTGCTCACCGTCGCCCACCGGTGGCGCGACTGGGCGGACCCCCGGTTCGTGGTGCTGGTGCTGCACAACCGCGATCTCGCCGAGGTGAGCTGGGAGCAGCGGGAGATGGAGGGCGACCCCCGCTTCGTCGACTCCCAGCGCCTGCCGGACGCCCCGTACGCGCGCTGGGCCGAACTGCTGGGCCTGCACGGGGTCCGGGTCAGCACGCCGGCCGAGGTCGACGCCGCCTGGGACCGGGCCCTGTCGGCGGACCGGCCGACGCTCATCGAGGCGATGGTGGATCCGGCGATCCCGCTGCTGCCGCCCGCCCAGCCCTACGAGAAGGTCGCGACCATGTACGAGGCGCTCGGCCGGGAGGACACCGACCTGGGCCGGCGGGCGCTGGCGCACCTGCGCCGCGAACGGGCCACCGAGGGCTTCGACGACCCGCGGTGACGGCGGGACAGGTGTGACGACCGGGATTCGGAGGGAGCGCGTCATGGTGGACCGGATCGCTGACCCGTGGGGTGAGCGGACCCCGTACGGGCCGGGGCAGGAGTGGCCGGTGCGGGTGGACCGGTTCCTCGACGGTGACCTGACCGAAGCGGACGTGGACCGGTGGGTGCAGTCGGCATCGGTGCTGCACTCCAACGGCGACGCCATGGACATCGCGGTCGCCGACGGCCGCATCGTCGGGGTGCGGGGCCGGGCGGTGGACCGGATCAACCGGGGCCGGCTCGACCCCAAGGACCTGTACGGGTGGCAGGCCAACCACAGCCCCGACCGGCTGACCCGGCCACTGGTCCGCGAGGGCGGCCGGCTGGTCGAGACGGACTGGGACACCGCGATGGGCCGGATCGTGGCCCGGTCGAAGGAACTCCTCGACGGTCCGGGCGGGTGGGGGCACTTCGGCTTCTACACCACCGGCCAGCTGTTCCTGGAGGAGTACTACACGCTGGGCGTGATCGGCAAGGCCGGGCTGGGCACGCCGCACATGGACGGCAACACCCGGCTCTGCACCGCCACCGCCGCCGCCGCGATGAAGGCGAGCTTCGGCACCGACGGGCAGCCCGGCTCGTACACCGACGTGGATCACTGCGACGCGATCGCCCTGTGGGGGCACAACGTCGCCGAGACCCAGACGGTGCTGTGGATGCGGATGCTGGACCGGCGGCGCGGCCCCAACCCGCCGGCGATGCTGGCGGTCGACCCGCGCGCCACCCCGGTCGCCCGCGAGGCCGACCTGCACCTCGCCGTGCGCAGCGGCACCAACGTGGCCCTGATGAACGGCCTGCTCCGGGAGATCGTCCGGCGCGGCTGGTACGACCGCGACTACGTCGACGCGCACACCCTCGGCTTCGAGGAGCTGTGCCGCACGGTCGACGGCTACCCGTCCCGCCGGGTCGCCGACATCTGCGACGTGCCGGCCGCCGACGTGGAACGCGCCGCGGAGCTGCTCGGCACCTCGCGGCGGCTGCTGTCGACGGTGCTCCAGGGCTTCTACCAGTCCAACCAGGCCACCGCCGCCGCCTGCGGCGTCAACAACCTGCACCTGGTCCGGGGCATGCTCGGCCGGCCCGGCGCCGGGATCTACCAGATGAACGGCCAGCCCACGGCCCAGAACACCCGGGAGACCGGCGCCGACGGGGACCTGCCGGGCCTGCGCAACTGGGAGAACACCGCGCACATCGAGGAGCTGGCCCGGCTCTGGAACGTCGACGTCGACACCATCCCGCACTGGGCGCCCCCGACGCATGCCATGCAGATCTTCCGGTACGCCGAACAGGGCTCGATCAAGCTGCTGTGGATCAGCGCCACCAACCCGGCGGTGTCCCTGCCCGACCTGGCGCGCATCCGGCGCGTCCTGGCGAAACCGGAACTGTTCGTGGTGGTGCAGGATTTGTTCCTGACCGAGACCGCCGAACTGGCCGACGTGGTGCTGCCCGGCGCCACCTGGGGCGAGAAGACCGGCACGTTCACCAGCGTCGACCGCACCGTGCACATCTCCGACAAGGCCGTCGACCCACCGGGCGAGGCCCGCCCGGACCTGGACATCTTCCTCGACTACGCCCGGCGGATGGACTTCCGGGACCGCGACGGGCAACCGCTGATCCGGTGGACCGAGCCGGAGGAGGCGTTCGAGGCGTGGAAGGAGTGCAGCCGCGGCCGACCGTGCGACTACACCGGCATCACCTACGCCGGGCTGCGCGGCGGCTCCGGCATCCAGTGGCCCTGCACCGAGGAGCACCCCGACGGCACCGAGCGCCTCTACACCGACGGGGTGTTCCCCACCGACCCCGACTACTGCGAGACGTACGGCCACGACCTAGCCACCGGCGCCGAGTTCACCGAGTCGGAGTACCGCGCCAAGGAGCCGAACGGGCGGGCGTTCCTGCACACCGTCGACTACCAGCCCTCCCCCGAGGTGCCCGACGACGAGCACCCCATGCTGCTGACCACCGGGCGCACCGTCTACCACTTTCACACCCGCACGAAGACCGGGCGGGCCCCACAGCTCGACCGGGCCGCACCGGACGTGTGGGTGGAGCTGAACCCGGCCGACGCGGCCCGGCTCGGCATCGCCGAGGGCGACCTGGTCGGGGTCGCCTCGGCCCGCGGCGGCATCCAGGCCCGCGCGCGGCTGTGCGGCATCCGCCCCGGCGTGGTGTTCCTGCCGTTCCACTACGGCTACTTCGACCAGGAACCGCATGAGCGCACCCCCCGCGCCGCCAACGAGCTGACCGTCACCGCCTGGGACCCGGTCTCCAAGCAGCCCCTGTTCAAGGTCGCCGCGGTCAGCGTCGCCAAGCTCGCCGACGGCCGGGGCGTACCCTCGCCGGCGCCGACGTCCGGCGGCAGCGCGCCGCCGCCGGACGCCGGGGTGCCGCCGACCGTGGGTGGGCCGGCGGCGCGGGCCACCAGCGGGAAGGAGTGAACCGTGCACCTCGCCCACTACCTCGGCCTGCTGCACCGCGCCCAGGTCAACCTCGCCGAGGCGTTCCGGCAGGTCGCCGACGCGCACGCCGATGAACCCGACATCCAGCACCTGTGCCAGCAGCAGGCGCGCCGCTGCGACGCGCACGCCGAACGACTGCACCCGTTCGCCGCCCGCTACTCGGAGGACGCGCCCGACGAACCCGACCGGCTGCACTCGCAGCTGTTCTCCGGCACCCGCACCGGCGGCATCGGCCTGCTGCGCGACCTGCAGGATCTCTACCTGATGGCGGCCGAGTGCGACATCGCCTGGACCGTCGTCGGCCAGGCCGCCTACGGCGCGCGCGACGAGGACCTGCTCGCGGTCGTGCGGTGCTGCGAGGGCGAGACGGCGATCCAGCTCAAGTGGCTGCGTACCCGGATGAAGGCCGCCGCCCCCCAGGCGCTCGTCGTCGCCGGGTGACCGCCGGGCGAAGCGGCACGGGTCGGCGCAGCGGCTGACGACGGCGTTCACCGACGACGTGGCCCGCGACACGGACGGGCGGCAGTACGCCCACGGGGGTGGCCCGTGCCTGGACGCCGCCGCCAGCGGCAGCGTCCTGCCCGTGCCCGACCTCGGCGTGCAAGACCGCTGGCCGGAGTGGGCCGAGCAGGGCCGCAAGGCCGGACTCGGCAGCTCGGTCTCGATCGGCCAGCCCATCCAGGAGGCCGTCGTCCGGAGCGCTCGACGAAGCGTCTGGCGGATGAACGCTCACCGCCCCGCGTCGGCAGCCTGACGGCCAACTCGTTCCTCTTCCCGCTGCCGGCTGAGGAAGAACGCGCCGAGCGCGCCGGCGAGGGTGCCGAAGACGACCACGGAGTACGCGGCGAGGACCAGCTCGAGGACCTGCGAGAAGGTGTCGGTGGCGGCGAGCGGCTCGCCGGTGATGGTGGTCAGAGCGACATCGTGCAGAGCCTGCCCGTACGTCGGGTAGGAGGCGGTGAGGACCAGGAGTTGCCCGGCGGCGAGGATGATCGCCACGGTGACCACCCCCGAGCCAGGCCAGCCGGTCGGTCAGCAGCCGACCCGCCGATCGGGAACCACGGACGGCCGCGGCCACCACGCCGGTGCCGCGTGCCGCGCGCAGGGCGGTGGCCGCCCGGGCGAACCGCAGGAAGGGTACGGCGAGGAAGATCACCTGCCACCAGTTGCGCTTCCAGAACTCGCCGGCGCGGTGGCGGGCCAGCCAGGCGCGCAGCGCGAACTCGACGACGAACACGGCCCACAGCACCCAACTGGCGCCGGTCAGCACGGTGGCCAGCGGTTCGTCGTGGGTCATCGCCTGGCCGAGGACGAGCACCAGGAACAGGATGCCGAGCACGCCCATTGGCTTGTCCAGCCGGCGGGCGAGCCCGTTCAGCCGGGCATCGTCGCTCGCTGCCTGCCGGGCTGGGCGCGCATCGCCGTCGCCGGTCATCGTCCGGCCCGGGGAGTCACGCCTGCCCGACCGCGTCGCCGACGTCGCCGATGCCGCCCGGGTGGCCACACGACGGGATCAGGTCAGCCATGTGGGCCTCGTACCCGCTGGTCTCCGCACCATGCCGCCGCTGTCCGGGCGCCCGCGCCTAGCGCGCGGAGACCGGCCTCGGCGAGGACATGGCCGCCGAGCTGACCGAGTGCGTCCGCCCGAAGGTGGACCGCGCCGACGCGTGCCGGACCGGTGAGCGGGCCCACCGCAGCCTGCGGGCCGCCATCGGTCGAGGACCGCGAGCGTTGTCGGCACCCGCGAGGGCACGGGCACCGCTCGCGTCCGTCACCGCTTGGCCTCGTGCTTGGCCATCTGCGGCCGCTCGCCCCTGCCGACCTTGCGCAGCGCCTCGCGCAGCTGCGCCAGCGCGGGATCGAGGTGTGCCTGGGCACCTCGGTCGCCGAGGCCACCGCCGACGGGGTCCGCCTGTCCGACGGCCGGTTCGTGCCGTCGTGCACCCTGGTGTGGTGCGTCGGGGTGCGACCCGACCCGCTCGTCGAGGCCACCGGGCTGCCGACGACCAGGGGCCGGATCACCGTCGACGAGTACCTGGCCGTGCCGGGCCACCCGGAGATCCTCGCCTGCGGCGACGCCGCCGCGGTGCCCGATCCGGCCCGCCCCGGCGAGATCACCCCGATGACCGCCCAGCATGCGGTCCGGCAGGGCCGGCTGGCCGCCGACAACGTCGCCGCGTCGTACGGGGTCGGCCGTCGTCGCCCGTACCGGCACCGTGACCTGGGCTTCGTCGTGGACCTCGGCGGGTGGCAGGCCACCGCGAACCCGCTGCACGTACCGCTGTCCGGACCGCTGGCCCGCGTCGTCGCCCGCGGCTACCACCTGCTGTCGCTGCCCGCCAACCGCCCGCACCACCGCCGACCGGCTGTTCGCCGCGGTCGGCTCCCGACCGGGCGTGCAACTCGGTTTCGTGCCCGGCACCGCCGTGCCGCTGGACACCGCCGCCCCGGAGTTGATCCGTCGCTGACCCGGCCCCGAAATCCGGCCCCGCCCCCGGTTGGCGGGGCCGTCCCGGGGCAGTAGGTGGCGATGGATGAACAGGTGATGGTGTTCGCCCCGGCACCGCTGTTGACCGTGACCATCGAGCAGCAGGCCGACGCGGTCGAGTTGCACCTGCACCCCGGCGGGCAGGGGGTGTGGCAGACCCGCATGATCGCGAGCCTCGGCACCCCGGTCACGCTGTGCGTGGCCGTCGGCGGCGAGGTCGGCGACGCGCTGCGCAAGCTGCTCGTCGACGAGGACGTGACGGTACGCGTGGTGAAGCGGCAGTCGGGGACGGGCTGGTACGTGCACGACCGGCGCGACGGCTCGCGGGCGGAGATCGCCGAGGACCCGGGTGCGCCGATGGTCCGCCACGACATCGACGAGCTGTACACGGTGACGCTCACCGAAGGGCTGCGGGCGCCGGTCAGCGTACTCAGCGGGCCCGCTGCCCCGGACGTGGTGGATCCGGACATCTACCGGCGGCTGGCCGCCGACCTGAGCGCCAACGGCGGCACCGTCGTGGCGGACCTGTCCGGCGCCTACCTGGCGGCGGTGCTGGAGGGCGGGGTCGCCGTGCTCAAGGTCAGCCACGAGGAGCTGCTGGACGACGGCCACGCGGACGACGACAGCGTCGAGTCGCTGCTCGACGCCGGCCGGCGCCTGCAACAGCGGGGCGCGGGATCGGTGCTGATCAGCCGCGCCGGGGAGCCGGCCCTGGCCCTGCTCGACGACGGTACGACGCTTCAGGTGCACGCCCCGCCGCTGGAACTGGCCGACCACCGGGGCGCCGGCGACTCGATGACCGCCGGCGTCGCGGCGGTGCTCGCCCGCGGCGGCGACCTGCGGGAGGCCGTCCGCATCGGCGCCGCGGCCGGGGCGCTCAACGTCACCCGGCACGGACTGGGCACCGGCCGGGCGGAGGCCGTACGGGAACTCGCCGGCCGGGTGCGGCTGACGCCGCTGGAGGACGCGTCGGGGGGCTCCGATGACCGGTGACCGGCCGGCGCGGGTCCTGGTGACCAACGACGACGGCGTGCTCGCGCCCGGCATCCGCTGGCTCGCCCGCGCCGCGTACGAACGCGGCCTGGACGTGGTGGTCGCCGCGCCGCGGTCCGAGGCGAGCGGGATGAGCGCGGCCCTGTCCGCGGTCACCGACGACGGGCGGGTGATGTTCACGGAGACGGAACTGGTCGGGCTGCCCGAGGTGCCGGCGTACGCGGTGGCGGCCTCGCCCGCCTACATCGCCATCCTGGCCGGGCTCGGCGTGTTCGGGCCGCCTCCGGAGCTGGTGCTGTCGGGCATCAACCGGGGTGCGAACGCGGGACACGCGATCCTGCACTCGGGCACCGTGGGGGCGGCGCTGACCGCCGGCAACGGCGGCGCCCGGGCGTTGGCCGTGTCGCTGGACGTGCTGTCGCCGGCGGCGGCGAGCGCGGGCAGCGGTGGTGCGGCGATCGACGTGCTCGACACCGTCGACGACGAGGCCCGCCACTGGTCCACCGCCGCTGACCTGGCCGGAAGCCTGCTGCCCTGGCTGCGCGACGCGGCCGCCGGAACGGTGCTGAACCTGAACGTGCCCGACCTGCCGGCCGACCAGGTCGCGGGGCTGCGCCAGGCCACCCTCGCCCCGTTCGGTCAGGTGCAGGTGGCCGTCGCCGAGAAGGGTCACGACTACGTCCGTACGGCCGTCGAGGAGAGCGGCGCCCGCCGCGTTCCCGGCACCGACCTGGCCTGGCTCGCCGACGGCTACGCCGCCGTCACCGCGGTCCGGGCCCTGGGACACCTACCCGAGCTGTTGGTACCGACGACGGGGGCCGGAGGCCCCGCCGTCGGCTGATCCGCCCGGCACCGGCCACCCCGCCCCGCCCTCGGTCCGAGGGCGGGGCGGGGTGGCCGGTGCCTCGGCGGTCAGGCTCCCCCGGCGGCGCGGTCGCGGTCGGCCTCGGCGTCCGCCGCGCCGGTCGGGACGCCGTCGCCGTCGCGGGTGGCCCCGGACAGGTCCACGTCGGCACCGGCCCGGGCGGCGTCGGCCGCCGCGTCGTCCGCGCCGACGATCTCTCCGCCGGGGGCGGCGTCGCCGTCGTCCTCGATCAACCTGCCGGCGGCGGCCAGCCCGACCGGCACGTACCTGGGTTCGGTCATCTCGTCCTCCTCGGGATCCTTCTTCCTTCCTCACCGCTACCCCGAGGCGGCGCCGACACACCGTCGCCCCGCGCCCTCCGGTCGGATGGCGGCATCGGGACCTCGCGCTTCGGCGGGTGTCCGAACGGCGCCGGGTCAACTTCCTGTGGGTGGAGCGCCTCCAACCGGGCTCCGGGGCGGGGTCACGGGGGCGAGCATGGGCGGCATGGGGCTGCGGGGAGGCGACGGGCGGGACCTGCTGGAACGCCGCGAGGACGTGCGGCAGGCGAACTTCCTGGAACTCTTCGTCGACCTGGTGCTGGTGTTCGCCCTCGCGGGGGTGGTCGACCGGGTGATGCGGGACGTCACCGCGGGCGATCCGCTCGTGCGGTGGCGGTCGCTGGCGTACCTGCTGGTCCTGGCCATGCCGCTGATCTGGTTGTGGATCACCACCGCGCACATCACCAGCTGGTTCGACCCCCGCCGCCGCAAGATCCAGTTGATCGTGCTGGCCAGCGCGTTCGGCCTGCTGGTCATGGCCTCGTCCCTGCCGTACGCGTTCGACACCCGGGGCTGGGCGTTCGTGCTGCCGTACCTGGTCCTGCACTGCGCCCGTCCACTGATCCTCCTGCCCAGCCTGCACGGCCACGCCCTGCGCGACCTCTACGTCCGCTCGGTGCTCTGGTGCGCGGCCGCCGCGACGATCTGGGTAGCCGGCGCGCTGGTCAGCGGCGTCGCCCGGGCCACCCTGTGGGGCGTCGCGGTGACGGTGGACATCGTCACCGCTCAACTGCGCTGGCCACTACCCGGCCGGGCCCGGCCACCGATCAGCGCGTGGGCGATGGACAGCGGCCGCCACCTGCCCGAGCGCTACCAGCAGTTGCTGCTGATCGCCCTCGGGGAGACCGTCCTGGCCGCGGGCATCACCTTCACCGACCAGCCGGCCACCGCGGCCACGTCGGCGGCGCTGGTGGTGGCGTACCTGTCGACGGTGCTGCTCTGGCGGATCTACTTCTACCGCTCCGGGCAGGTCCTCACCGACGCGGTCGCCGCCGCCAGGGACCGGCTGGCCGCCGGCCGCGCCACCGGTATCGCCCACATCGTCATGGTGGTCGGGATCGTCACCACCGCCGTCGGCTACGAGATCGTGCTCGAACACCCCGGCGGCCGGCCGGAGCCGGTGTGGCTCGCGGTGGTCCTCGGCGGTCCGGCGCTGTTCCTCTACGGCCGCATCCGCCTGGAACGGGTCGTGTTCAACCGGCTGTCGATCCGCCGGGTCGTCGCCATCGCCACCCTCGCGGCGGCTGCCGGACCCCTGTATTTCGCCCCGCCGCTGGTCGCCGCCGTCGTGGCCGCGCTCGTGCTGTTCGGTGTCGCCCTGGCCGACGCCGGCCACGCCGCCCGCCGCCCGCCCGAGCAGCCCTCGCCGGCGCACTGAGGAACCCGGGTCCCCTCGGGCTCGACTCGTACGGCGACCACGGCGGCCCTCAGGGGCAGTGCCGCCAGGCGGTGGTGAACAGGTCCGGGTCGCCGAAGTTCCCCGACTTGAGCAACAGGGCCAGCGCGGGGCCGCCCGCGGGAACCATCCACGGCAGGCCGGGGCCGGCCGCCGGTCCCACCCGCAGCGTGCCGAGGTCGAGTGCCCGGACCACCGCCCCCGACGTCTCACCGCCGGCCACCAGCAGGCGGCGGACCCCGAGGGTGTCCACCGCGCGGCGGGCGATCTCCGCGGTGGCCGCCTCCAGCAGCGCGGCGGCTCGCCCGGGGCCGAGCCGGGTCTCGTACCGCGCGACCTGCTCCGGGTCGGCCGAGGAGGTGACCAGGACGGGCCCGGTCGTGTCCCGGTACGCCCGGGCCACGGCGTCGGCCACCGCGTCGACCGTCTCCGGAAGACCGGTGTCGAGGTCGACCGGGGACAGGGCGACCCGGGGCCCGGGGAACGCGTCCACCTGTTCCCGGGTGCGCGCGGAGCAGCTGCCGGAGAGGATCAACCGCCGGCCCTCCGGCACCCTCGGTACGGCCCGCGCGGTGACCGCACCGCCCGGACCGGCACCGGCCGCCGAGGATCGCGCCCCGGCGCCGGACACCCGCGCCAGCGCGGCGGCCAGCCCGGCGGCACCGCCCACCAGCAGCCCGTCCGGCGTCGCCAGCAGCGCCGTGGCCAGCGTGTCCAGGTCGCCGTCGGCGAGGGCGTCGACGATCACGTGCCGGGCGCCGTCCCGGCGGGCGGCCCCGATCGCGGCGGCGACGGCGGCGGGGCCGGCGGTGACCGTCGCCCGGTCGACGAGCGCGACCCCACCCTCGGCCTGGCGGGAGAGCACCCGCACGAGGTCGGGGTCGCGCATCGGGGTGAGCGGGTGGTCCCGCAGCGGCGACTCGGAGAGCAGTTGCCGGCCGACGAAGAGGTGTCCCTGGTAGACCGTGCGGCCCACCCGCGGCGTGGCCGGCGTGCCCACGGCGACGGCGTCCCCGATGAGGTCGACCAGGGCGTCCGCCACCGGGCCGATGTTGCCCGCGTCGGTGGAGTCGAACGTCGAGCAGTACTTCTGGTAGAGGGTGGTGCAGCCGGCGTCGAGCAGCCACCGCGCCGCGGCGAGTGACTCCGCGACGGCCTGCTCGCGCGGTGCGGTCCGGGACTTCAGCGCCACGACCACGCAGTCGCTGGCGGGCGGCGGCGCCGTGGGGCGGCCCACCACCACGACCGCCGACCCACCCGCCTCGCTCACCGCGTCCGCGAGGTCGCAGGCCCCCGTGAGGTCGTCGGCGACGGCACCGAGCCAGGGCCCGGTCACGTCCCGGCCGCCCGGGTGGCGCTCGCCGCCGGCCGGGACGTCGGGACGGCCGTCCCGGCGTCCAGCGGCGCGACCACCACCTCCCGGCAGGTCGCCCGCAGCAGCGCGAGCTGGTCGGCGTCCGTCCCCGCGTCGACGACGACCGTGTCGACCGCCGCCAGGTCCAGGAACCGCATCGGGGCGTGCGCCGCCAGCTTGCCGTGGTCGAGCAGCAGGACCACCCGGCGGGCGATGCGGGCCATCGCCCGCTTGATCTCGGCGTCCGCGGCGTTGGCGGAGTAGACCCCCGTCGGCCCGGCCGCCGTCGCGGAGAGCACGGCCACGTCCACCGCCAGGTCCTCCAGGCTGCCACGGGTGATCGGCCCGGTGAAGGAGCGGGTCGCGCGGTGGTAGGCGCCGCCGAGGGAGATCAGCTCGAGGTCCTCGCGCCCGGTGCACGCCAGGATCACCGGTACCGAATGGGTGACGACGGTGAGGCCACCGGGCAGCCGGGCCGCGAGGGCCGCGACCGTGGTGCCGGCGTCGAGGGCCACCACCGCGCCCGCCGGTACGAGCGGGACGGCGGCCCGGCCGACCGCTTCCTTCTCCGCCGTCGCGGCATCCCTGCGCTGCTCGAACGGGACGCCGTACGCCGGCACGGGGGCGCTCGCGCCACCGGCGACCCGGTTCACCAGCCCCTGGGCGGCCAACTGCCGCAGGTCACGGCGGATGGTCATCTCCGACACGCCCAGCTCGGCCGCGGCGTCGGTCGAGGAGACGTAGCCGGCCTCGGCCGCCCGGCGCAGGAGTTCGCGACGCCGCTCGGGAGCCTGCGTGTAGCGCACCGGTCCATCCAAGTGCGACAGCAACCACTTTGTCAATCGTCGAACATCGACCTTGACCCGTTCGTTCGAAACCGAACAGAATGGCCCGGTGAATGGCGCCACGCGTCCCGCCGACGCGGCCGAGGCCGACCCGCCGGGGACTCCGCGTGGCGGCCCCTCGGGCGGGGCCTGCCTGAGCGTGGGCATCGACGTGGGGACCACCAACACCAAGGTGGCCCTCGTGGCGATCGACGGCTCCGCCGTCCGGGTACGCGCCGTCGCCACCGCCCCCACTCCCCCGCCCGACTCCGTGCGTCGCGTGCTGGTCGGCCTGCTCCGCCAGGTGCTGGACGGGTCGTCGGCGCCGGACGCCGTGGGCATCGCCTCGATGGCCGAGACCGGCGTGCCGCTCGACGCGACCGGAACGCCACTCGGCTCCTGGCTGCGCTGGGACGGCCACCGGGCCGGGGCCGAGGCCGACGAGCTGTCCCGCCGGCTGGGCTGGGCGCACCTCGTGGCGGCGACGGGGGTACGACCGAGCGCCAAGGTCCCGCTGGCCACCTGGGCGTGGCTGCGGGCCAACCGGCCGGACGAGTGGCGGGCCATGGCGTCCTGGGCGGGCGCGGCGGATCTCGTCTGCCTGCTGCTCACCGGCCACCTGACGACCGACCACACGCTGGCCGGGCGGACCATGGCGTACCGGCTGCCCCGCCCCGGCCAGCCCGTGCCGGAGGGCTTCGACACCGACCTGCTGGCCGAGGTGGGTCTGCGACCGGAGCAGCTGCCGCCCGTCGTGCCGCCGGACACGTTCGCCGCCACCGTCCGGGACCCGGCCTTCGTGGGCGCCGGGCTGCGCGCCGGGACACCGGTGGTGGTGGCGGGCCACGACCACGCCGTCGGCGCGTACGCCTGCGGGGTGCGGGAGCCGGGCGACGTCGCGAACTCGCTCGGTACGGCCGAGGCGGTGCTCTCCGTCGTCGCCGGCTGCCCCGACCCGGTGGCGGTGGCCCGGGCCGGCATGAGCACGGTCGTCCCGGTGGCCGGCCGGCACCGGGCGATCCTCGCCGGCTCGTCGAGCGCCGGAGCCACGATCGCCTGGTGGCTGGCTCACGAGTCGGGCGGCGCGCCGGCTGCCGAGCTGTCCGCCCAGGTGCTCGACCGCGGTGACCGGCCCACCGACGTGATCGTCCTGCCGTACCTGGCCGGGCGGCAGGCCCCGGCGCCCGACCCGCGGGCTCGGCTGCGGGTCCTCGGGCGGCGCCCCACGCACACACCGGCCGAGCTGGCCCGCGCGATGTTCGAAGGGCTGTGCCTGCAGACCCGGTGGATGCTGCACGAGCAGGCCGGGCTCGCCGGCAGGCCCGCCGATGCGGCGGTGACCCTGTTGGGTGGGGCCGGCGCGGCCAACCCCGCCTGGGTCCGGGTCAAGGCCCACGTCCTCCCCGCCGAGCTGCGGGTGGTGCCGGCGGCGCAGCCGGTGGCCGCGGGCGCGGCGATCGTCGCCGCCGTCCGGGCGCACCGGACCGGGCCGGCGGCCCCCGCGCTGGCCTGGCGGCCAGGGCCGGCGGTCGCGGGCGCCGGCCGGGACTACGACGAGCCGTTCGCCAGGTTCGTGACGGCCGCGACCGGCGCCGGGGCGGCCGACGACGATTCGCGAGGAGAAGAGGTCAGATGACGGGATCGGGAAGAGCGGCACCCACCCTGGACGCCATCGCGCGGCCGGGGGGCGGGTTTGCGATGGTGGCCATGGACCAGCGGGAGAGCCTGCGGACGATGTTCGCCGAGGCGGGCGCCGGCCGGCCGGACCACGACGGGATGGTCGCCTTCAAGACCGCGGTGGCCCGCGCGCTCGGTCCGCTGGCCTCCGGGTTCCTCATCGACCGGACGACCGGCCTCGATGAGGTCCGCCGCGACGGGCTGCTGCCCGCCGGGTGCGGGCTGATCCTCGCCGCCGACGCCCTCGACCAGGAGCCCGGCCAACCGGTCGAGGACACCCGGCTCGACGAGGTGGTCGCCGCGCCGGAGTTCGATCTCACCGGCGTACGGGCGATCAAGCTGTTGCTGCTCTGGCGCCGCGACGCGCACCGCGAGCAACGCGTCGAACTGGCCCGGCGGTTCATCGGCCTGGCCGCGGAGCGCGACGTGCTCTCGGTGCTGGAGCCGGTGGTCCGGGCCACCCCGGAGGAACTGTCCGCCGGCCGGTGGGACCAGGACGCGGCGATCCTCGATGCGGCCCGGGAACTCTCCCCGCTGCGTCCCAGCCTCTACAAGGCGCAGGTGCCGCGGCAGGGCCGGGGCACGACCGACGAACTCCGGCGGGCGTGCGAGGACCTCGGCTCCGCCGTCACCGGCCCCTGGGTGGTGCTGTCCCAGGGCGTCCACCGCGACGACTTCCTCGGCGCGGTACGGGCCGCCTGCCAGGGCGGTGCCAGCGGCTTCCTCGCCGGCCGGGCGCTGTGGAGCGACGTGGTGGGCCGCCCCGACGTGGACCGGGCACTGGCCGAGGTCTCCGTGCCCCGCCTCGAACGGCTCGTCGAGGTGGTCGACCGGGAGGCGACGCCGTGGCGGAAGGCGTGACCGCCGACCCGGGCACGGTCGGCCTGCTGCACACCGTTCCCGCGCTGGCCGCGACGTTCGACGACCTGCTGCGCGCCCCGACCGCGCCGCCCCGCCGGATCCACGTCGCCGACGCCTGGCTGCTGGACACCGCACGCCGCGAGGGCGTCACGCCGGCCGTCCGGGACACCGTGCTCGCGCACCTGCGCAACCTGGAGTCGGTCGGGGTCGACGCCGTCCTGGTCACCTGCTCCTCCATCGGCGAGGCGGCGGAGGCGGCGGCCGGGCGGGTGCGCGTTCCGGTCGTACGGGTGGACGCGGCGATGGCCGACGAGGCGGTCGCCGACGCCGCCGGACCCGGGGCGCGGGGACGCATCCGCGTGCTCGCCACCCTCCCGTCCACGCTCGGGCCGACCGGACGGCTCGTCGAGCGGGCGGCCCGCAGCGCCGGCCGGCCCGTGGAGGTGACCGCGCAACTGGTGGCGGACGCCGCCGAGGCGCAGGACCGCGGCGACCGGGAACGCGTGGACAGCCTCGTCGCGGCGGCCGTCGCCCACGCCGCGGCCGACGCGGACGTGGTCGTGCTGGCCCAGGCGTCCATGGCCCGCGCCGCGGCGCTGGCCGACGTCGCGGTACCGGTGCTCAGCTCTCCGCACGGCGGCGTGGCCGCGCTGTTGCGTGTCCTGTCCGACCGGCCGGACTGATCCGGCAGCACCTTCGAGGAAGTGACCGATGACGACACACCGTTTCCCGCCCGGCTTCCTCTGGGGCGCGGCGACCTCCGCGTACCAGATCGAGGGCAGCCTCGACGCCGACGGGCGGGGGCCCTCGGTGTGGGACACCTTCGCCGCGCGACCGGGCACCGTCGAGGGCGGTGGCGACGGCTCGCGGGCCTGCGACTCGTACCGGCGGTGGGACCGCGACGTGGAGCTGGTCGCCGGGCTCGGGCTGGGCGCGTACCGGTTCTCGGTCTCCTGGTCCCGGATCCTGCCGCAGGGTCGCGGCCGCGTCGAGGCGCGCGGCCTGGACCACTACGAGCGGTTCGTCGACGCGCTGCTCGCCCGCGACGTGACGCCGGTCCTCACGCTCAACCACTGGGACATGCCGGAGGCGCTGATGGCCGACGGCGGCTGGGTGGGCCGCTCCAGCGTGGACGCGTTCACCGAGTTCGCGGCGGCGGTGGCCGACCGGCTCGGCGACCGGGTGCACTGGTGGATCACCCAGAACGAGCCGTGGATCATCGCGCTGCTGGGCTACCAGCTCGGCCTGCACGCCCCCGGCGTCCGGGACCTGCGCGCGTCGGTCGCGGCCGGTCACCACGTCCTGCTCGGGCACGGCGCGGGCGCCGACGTGATCCACGCCCGCGCGCCACGGGCGCGGGTCGGCTGCGCGCTGAGCCTGTTCCCGTGCGACCCGGCCAGCGACGACCCGGCCGACCTCGCCGCCGCCCGGGGCTCGGACGGCTACGTGAATCGGTGGTACCTCGACGCGCTGCTCGGCGACGGCTACCCGGCCGACATGTGGGCGCACTACGAACGGGCCCTGGGTGGCGGCCTCGACGACATCATCCGGCCCGGCGACGCCGAGCTGATCGGTGGCCGCAGTGACTTCCTGGGCGTCAACTACTACACCCGCCGGGTCATGGCCGCGGCGCAGCCGGGCCCCGGGCGCCCCTTCCCGTGGCGGGTGGTGGGCCCCTCCGGTGACGTGACCCGCACCGACGAGGGCTGGGAGGTGGCCCCGGACAGCCTGCGCGACCTGCTGATCCGGTTGCACCGCGACCACCCCGGCGTCCCTCTGATGATCACCGAGAACGGGGCGGTGTACGGCGACGCCCCCACCCACGACGGGCTGGTGCACGACCAGCGGCGCGTCGACTTCCTGCTCGGCCACCTGCGGGCGGTGCGTGAGGCCATCGACGCGGGCGCGGAGGTGGTGGGCTACCTGCACTGGTCGCTGCTGGACAACTTCGAGTGGGCGCTCGGCTACCGCCCCCGGTTCGGCCTGGTGCACGTGGACTACCCCTCCGGCCGGCTGACAGTGAAGGACTCCGGCAGGGTGTACGCCCGCATCGCCGCCACCGGCCAGCTTCCCGACACCCGCCCCACCGTGCCGCCGTTCGGCTGACATCGAAGGAGAACTCCCATCAAGCTCACCTCTGGGCCCGGCACCCACACCGTCACGGCTGCCGGTTACGTGTTGCAGGTACGCGGTCCGCAGCGGCTCGCCGTCCTGGCCGACGCGGACGGCCGGATCTGGTCCCGGCTGAGCCTGCTGGCCTCGGTGGACCGGGTCGACCTGGCGGACGAGTCGTACGACTTCGGCGAGCCCGTGGTGTCCGCCGGGCAGCGCGACGGCGAGGACGTCGTCGAGGTGGAACTGGTCTGCCGGAGCACCGCGTGGACGGCCAAGTCGGTCCGGCTGCGCTGCTTCGCCGACCGGATCGAGGCGTCGGTCAGCGTCACCGGCTCCGGCACGCTCGGCGACGTCCGACTGCTGGGCGGCCGGGCGGTCCTGCCGAGCGGGGCGTGCGGCACCTTCCGCTCCTCGACCGACTTCGCCTCGGTGTTCAACCCCACCCCCACCGAGCCGGTCCAGGTGGTGCGGCCGGCCTCCGCCGGCGCCGCCCTCGGGATCGTCGGCGACGCCTCGGCCGGACGGCTGCACGCCGTCTTCTCCCCGCCGCCGCTGTTGCTGGCGTTCGGGCGCGAACCCGCCCGGCACGTCACCCACGTCCCCGACGGTGGCTGGCTCACCGCGGGAGTGCTGGGCCACGTCGCCGACCTGCGCTTCACCGAGTTGAGGTACGTCCCGCTGGACGGCGGCTTCCTGCTGGAGCTCGACTACGACGGGCACACGCGCGTCGAGGGGTCGTTCGAGAGCCCCACCGTCGTGCTCCGGCCGGCGGCCGACCCGTGGCAGGGCCTGGCGACGTACCGGGCGGACCTGGTGGAACGCGGCTTCGCGCCCGCCGCCGCGGCCACGCCCCGGGCCGGCTGGTGGACCGAGCCGATCTTCTGCGGCTGGGGCGCGCAGTGCGCCGCCGCGCCCATCCCGGGCCAGCCGATGTCGTACCCGTACCACCTGTCGGAGCTCGGGCCGGCGCTGGTGCCGGACGGCCTGCCGATCGCCTTCGACCTGGCCCGTCAGGACCGCTACGACGGCTGGCTCGGCCTGCTCGCGGAACACGACGTCGTCCCGGGCACGGTGGTGATCGACGACCGCTGGCAGCTGGCGTACGGCACCGCCGAGCCGGACCCGGCCCGCTGGCCCGACCTGCGGTCCTGGATCGACCAGCGGCACGCCGCCGGCCAGCGGGTGCTGCTCTGGTGGAAGGCGTGGGACCCGACCGGCCTGCCGGCGGCGGAATGCGTGACCGACCCGGGCGGGCGGCCGGTCGCCGTCGACCCCGGCAGCCCCGCGTACCTCGACCGGCTGGCCCGGATCGTGACCGGGCTGCTCGGCCCGGACGGCCTGGACGCGGACGGCTTCAAGATCGACTTCACCCAGCGCGCGCCGACCGGTCGGGGGCTGCGGCGACCGGGAGCCCCGGCCGACGCCCCGTGGGGGATCGCCGCGCTGCACCGGATGCTGGAGACGCTGTACCGGGCGGCGAAGGCGGTCAAGCCGGACGCCCTCGTCGTCACCCACACGCCGCATCCCGGCTTCGGCGACGTCTGCGACATGATCCGGCTCAACGACATTCTCGAACGCGATCCGGCCGGCGGGGTGGTCCCGGCCGTCGACCAGCTCGCCTTCCGGCACGCCGTGGTCGCGGCGACGATGCCCGGCCACCTCGTCGACACCGACCAGTGGCCAATCGCGGACCGGGCGGAGTGGCGCGCGTACGTCGAGGCGCAGCGCCGGCTCGGCGTGCCGGCGCTCTACTACGCCGAACGCATCGACCGCTCCGCCGAGGAGCTGACCGGCGACGACCTCGCCCTGGTGGCCCGCACCTGGCGGGACTACCGGGCCGGACGGGAGACGGCCGGCGACGCTCCGGCGGCGACCGCGCGCCGACCGCTGGAGGTCGGATGAGCACGCCGGCCGAGGTAGTCGTGTACGCCGCCACCTCGGCCGGCGTGTGCGCGGCCGTGGCGGCCGCGGACGCGGGCGCCGACGTCCTGCTCCTCGAACCGGGCCGACACGTCGGGGGGATGACCTCCGGTGGACTCGGCTACACCGACGTCGGTGACGTGCGGGTGCTGGGCGGCCCGGCCGCGCGGTTCCGGCGGGAGGTCGCGGAGCACTACGGCGTGCCGGTGGGCCACTACGCGGGCCCCGAACCGCGGGTCGCCGAGGCGATCTTCCAGCGCTGGCTCGACCACCCGAGGATCCGGCTGGTCACCGACAGCGCGGTGCGCTCGGCGCGGCTGCGGGACGGGCGGATCGTCGAGGTGGCCACCGGCGACGGCCGGACCTTCGCCGGGGGCGTCTTCGTCGACGCGAGCTACGAGGGTGACCTCCTCGCGCTCGCCGGGGTCCCGTACGCCGTGGGCCGGGAGGACCGCGCGTCGTACGGAGAGCGCTGGGCGGGACGCCAGGAGCTGCTGCCCGGCCGGCACACCATGCCGCCGTTCATCTCCCCGTTCCGCGACGATCCGGCGGGCCACCGCGAGGGCCCCGTGCTGCCGCAGCTGCGTACCGGCCCGCTGGCCCCGGTCGGCACGGGCGACGGCGGCGTCATGGCGTACGGCTACCGGGTCTGCCTCACCACCGACGCCGACCGGGTCCCGTTCTCCCGCCGGGACGGCTACGACGAGGCCCACTGGGAACTCGGCCGCCGCCTGTTCCACCACTGGCGCCGACAGGGCTTCGAGCCGGCGGCCGGGGCACTGCTCGGGCTGGAGGCCAACCTGCCGAACGGCAAGTGCGACGGCAACTCGCTCGGCCCGTTCTCGCTCAACGTCCTCGACGGCTCGGCCTGGGAGTATCCCGACGCCGACCCCGCGCGCCGGGAGGAGCTGCGGCTGCACCATCTGCACCACACCCAGGACCTGCTCTGGTTCCTGGCCAACGACCCGGCCGTCCCGGCGAGCGTACGGCGGGAGCTGCGGCGCTGGGGCCTGCCGGCCGACGAGTTCCCCGACACCGGGCACCTGCCGCACCAGCTCTACGTCCGGGAGGCGCGCCGGATGCTCGGCGAGTACGTCCTCACCGAGCACGACCTGCTCGGCGCCCGGCCGCAGCACGACGTCGTCGCCCTCGGCTCGTACCACCTGGACGTCCGGGAGGTGCAGCGGACGTGGCGGTGGGTGCCCGAGCACCCCCGGCCGGTGGCCATGGTGTTCACCGAGGGCTACCTGTCGGTGCCCACGCCGCCGTACCCGATCCCGTACCGCGCGCTGGTGCCCCGCTACGCCGACTGCCTGAACCTCGTCGTCCCGGTCTGCGTCTCCGCCTCGCACGTGGCGTTCTCGTCGATTCGGATGGAGGTGCAGTACCAGATGCTGGGGCACGTCGCCGGGCTGGCCGCCACGCTGGCGCTGCGCGACGGCCGACCCGTGCAGTCGGTGGACACCCGCCTGCTACAGCGACACCTCCGGGACGCGGGGCAGGTCCTCGGGCTGTGACGCCCCCCGCTGCCGATTGGCGGCGGGGCCCGTCGCGACCGCGTCGGGCCGCTCCCCCGCGTCGGGCGCGGGCCGGCCCCGGGCCGCGCAGGCGTCCAGCGCGGCCACGACCAGCGCCCTCCCGTCGGCGGTCATCAGCCACGGCGCCAGGCCGTCCGCGCCCAGGAACACGCCGACCCGCGGCGCGGGTGCGACGGTCCCGTCCGGCAGTCGGGCGCCCCGCGGGTAGCGGAACAGCGCCGGGCGGTTCTCGTCCACGACCAGCGCGACGATCTGCGCGTCCGGCCCGACCTCGGCGACCGTCAGCTTGGCCGGTCCCCGGTAGACCGACACCACGTCGGCGAGCCCGGCGGCGGCGGGGTCGGCCGGGTCCACGATCCGCACCCGGTCGCGGGCGAGCAACACCTCGCTGTGCCGGGCGAGCCCGAGCGGGACGAGGCCGTGCCAGGCCAGCAGCGGTGCGCCGGCGTGGGCGACCGCCTCGATCGCCGGTCCGTCGGCGCCCCGGGTGACGACGACGAGCGACGCCGCCGCGACCTCGTCGGGGCCCGGCGCGTGCCGCCGGCACACCGCGTACCCCCGCTCGCCGAGCAGCGCGGCGACGGCCTCGTCCCCGGCGGTACGGCGCTCGCCGGTGACCAGCAGTGCCACCGGCCGGCCCTTGGCGCGAGCGGGGCGGCCGGCCGCGTCCCGCTCCGCCTGTCCGGCCGGTCCCGGATCCGGCTGGCCGGTGCGGTCCAAAACCTCCCGCACGAACGGCGGGACGACCACGCGCAGGACGTCGGCGTAGTGGCTCTCGGCCCGCGCGAGGGCCCGCCGGGTCTCCTCGACCGCGTCGGCGGTCGCGGTGTCCAGCAGGCGGACGGCCGCCAGTCCGGCCGCCGCCATGTCGGCGCCCGCGACGAGCCACGGGCGCAGGGCCGCCACCAGCGGCTCCGGCTCGGCCGCCGCGCGGCACGCCCGGGCCAGCCCGGTGAGGCGTCCGGTCAGCACCCCGGCGGCGCCCGGCCGCCCGGCGAGGGTGTCGGCCACCGCGCGGGCCAGTTCGGCGTCCGGTTCGGCGCTCGGCGGCCAGGAGCCGCACACCCCGACCAGCGGCGCCAGGTGCTCCGCTCCGGCCCCGGCCGCCGCGTCCAGCGCCCGCCGGGCGGACGCCGCCGGGTCGTAGCCATCCGGGTCGCGGGCCCAGTCGGCCACCGACATCAACGGGATCCGGGACGGCACGGCCTGGATCATCGGGTTGGCGAGCACCCCGGCCAGCGGCGAGCCGGCCAGCTCGGTGGTGCGCCCGGTGAGCGGGCCGAGGAAGAGCCGGCTCGGCTCGAAGTCGTTGACCGGGAAGTTGTCCCACAGCATCAGGCGGCGCTGGTAGCTGGCGGCGGCCTTGTCGATGTCCGACCGGCTCACCTCGCCCACCACGATGTCGTGCCCGGTCCAGGCCACCACGATGTCCGGCGGGGCGGTCGCGGCGAACCGGCGGCGGTAGGCGGTCTCCTCGACCCCGGCGTAGTCCGTGGGGCAGACCAGCAGCGGCTCCCGGATGCCACGGGGCGTGAGGAACTCCGCCACGAACCGGGTGCACGTCTCGCCGTGCGCGGCGCCGGCCGCCCCGGCGCCGGGCCACCGGTCCACCTCCTCGGGCCGGGTCAGTTCGGCCGGTACGTCGTCGAAGAACAGGGCGAACGAGTCCACCCCGGCGTCGTGCAACTGGGCGGCCTTCGCGGCGAGCGCCTGGTAGTCCACCTCCTCGGCGAAGCGCATCGACAGGCCGGGGCTGATCGCGTACGTGAAGCGGATGCCCAGCGTACGGGCGGTCTCGGCCAGCTCGGCGAGCCGGGCGAGGTCGGGTGCCGGGTACCGGTGCCGCCAGCGGGCCCGGTGGTAGGGGTCGTTCTTCGGGGCGTAGACGTACGCGTTCAGGCCGACGCGGGCGGAGAACTCCAGGTGCGACATGCGCTCGGCGTGCGGCCAGGGCGGGCCGTAGAAGCCCTCGACGGTGCCGCGGGTGGACAGGACGGGGGGTGGTTGACCAGCCGGGGAGGGGATGAGAGCCGACATTCTGGGAACGTTATCAGCAGGTCCTTCCCTTATGAACCAACGCTTGTCTTGGTGCGAATATTGAATCTTCCCCAGGCGCTATGGGATCGATACCATGCCGCACATGACCGCGTCGCGCGTATCGGAGATTGCGCCCGGCATTTTCCGGGTAAGGGACACCTGCAACGTCTACGTGGTGCGCTCGCCGGAAGGTTCCGACGGACCGGACGGCGTCACCGGCCGGGACGGCACCCCGGCCCCGCGCACCGCCTTCGCCATCGACTTCGGCTCCGGTCTCGCGCTCGATCACCTGGCCGAGATGGGGATCGACCGGATCACCGACGTCCTGATGACCCACCATCACCGCGACCAGGGGCAGGGCCTGCCGCTGGCGGTGGCCGCGGGCATCCGGGTCCACGTGCCGCCGGTCGAGCGGGACCTGTTCGCCGACGTGGAGGGGATGTGGCAGGCGCGCACCCTCCACAACGACTACAACCTGCGGCAGGACAGGTTCTCGCTACTGGAGTCGGTACCGGTGCACGACGTGGTGCCCGAGTACCGGCGCCGCACGTACGCCGGAACCACCGTCGAGGTGGTGCCCACGCCCGGCCACACCACCGGGTCGGTGACCTACCTCGTCGAACGCGACGGCCGTCGCCTCGCGTTCACCGGCGACCTGGTCTACGCGCCCGGGAAGGTCTGGTCGCTGGCCGCCACGCAGTGGTCGTACACCGACAACGAGGGCCCGGCGATGACGGTGCTGAGCTGCTACCAGCTCATGGAGCGCGACCTCGACCTGCTGCTGCCCTCGCACGGCGAGCCGATGGACGAGCCGCGGGCGGCCCTGGGCCTGCTCGCCACCCGGATGGGCCAGTACGTCGACTCGCGCCGCCCGTACCCGTGGGACCTGCGGGACCGGCTGGACAACCCGTTCACCGCGCTCACCGAGCACCTGCTGCTGAACCGGACCAGCAACTCGTGCAGCTACGTCCTGCTCTCGGCGACGGGCGCGGCCCTCGTGATCGACTACGGCTACGACATGACCACCGGCCTGCCCTCGGGCACCGACCGGGCGTCGCGCCGCCCCTGGCTGGCCTCCCTGCCGGCGCTGCGGCGCAACCACGGCGTCACGTCGATCGAGGTGGCCCTGCCGACCCACTACCACGACGACCACGTGGCCGGCATGAACCTGTTGCGGGACGTGGCGGGCACCGAGATCTGGGCGCCGGAGAACGTGGCCGGGATCCTCGAGGCACCCATGGTCCAGGACCTGCCGTGCACCTGGTACGACCCGATCCCGGTGGACCGGCGGCTGCCGCTGGGCGAGAGCTTCACCTGGCACGAGTACGAGATCATGGTCCACGAACTGCCCGGCCACACCCTCTACGCGGCGGCGTACGAGTTCGTGGTGGACGGAGTGACCGTGCTGGTCACCAGCGACCAACAGGTCGGCTCGGGAGTGCGGGGCGGCCCCCGCGAGGTCCTGAACTACCAGTACCGCAACCGCTTCCGCATCGGCGACTACCGGGCGAGCGCCGAGCTGTACCGTCGGGTCGGCCCGGGGTTGATGGTCTCCGGGCACTGGTCGCCGCGCTGGGTCACCGACGACTACCTGGAGCTGTTGACCGAGGCGGGCGACGAACTCGTCCGGATCCACCAGGACCTGCTGCCGCTGGACGAGGGCGAGGTCGTCGCGGACGGCGTACTCGCCCGAATTGCGCCGTACTACTCGCGGGCGCAGACTGGCACGGTCACCCGCTTCGTCGTCAGCGTGAGCAACCCACGACCCTCCGTCGAGAAAGCCGTGGTATGTCTTGTGCTGCCGGTAGGCTGGGTCGCTGTGCCGGACGTCGCGGCGATCTCGTTGCCCCCGCTCGGGCGGGGAGAGATAGAGATCGAGGTGACGATGACAGGGCCGGCGCGACGACGGGCCCGGATGGCCGCCGATGTGAGCATCGGCGATCTCCACCTGGGTCAGCACGCGGAGGCACTGGTGGACGTGACAGAAGCTGGGTCGACGTGACGGAAGCGGGACGGGTGGCCGAATGAAGAGTGGGCTGACAGTGCCCGACGGGTTTCCTCCGGCACGTCGGCCTACCATCAGGGAGGTCGCCGAGACGGCAGGGGTGTCCCGGTCGACCGCCTCCCGCGCGTTGACGGGTCGCGGGTACGTCGCACCGGCGGTGCGCGACCGGGTCCGGGAGGTCGCCCGCAGCCTCGGCTACGTGCCCGACGCGACCGCCCGGCACCTGCGGCAGCAGGCCAGCCAGTCGATCGGCGTGCTGGTGTCGGACCTGAACAACCCGTTCTACGCCGGGCTCGCGGCCGGCATCAGCCAGCAGGCCCGCAAGCGGCAGTACACGATGATGCTGGCCGACGACGGCGGCTCCCCGGAGGTCGAGGCGGAGGCGGCCGAGGCGTTCGTGGCCCTGCGGGTGGCCGGGGTCATCGTCACCCCGGTGTCGGCGGAGATCAGCACCTACCTGGCGCGGCAGCGGATCCCGGTGGTGGAGGTGGACCGCCAGTTCTCGCTGGGCGCCTGCGACGCCGTCATGGTCGACAACGGCAGTGCCGCCCGGCAGGTCACCTCGCAACTGCTGGACCTCGGCCACCGGCGCATCGCGATGGTGATCGACGAGATGCACTGGACCACCGGCCGGGACCGGCTCGCCGGCTACCGGGCGGCGTTCGCGGCGGCCGGCGTGCCGTTCGACGACTCGCTGGTGGTCAGCGCCGGCTGGGACGTCGACGCCGCCCGGATCGAGGCACACAAGCTGCTCAGCCGGCCGGAACCGCCGACCGCCGTGTTCGCCGCCAACAACGTCCTCGCCGAGGCCGTGTGGCGGGCCGCGACCGAACTCAACCTCACCATCCCCGATCAGCTCAGCCTGGTGTCGTTCGACGACGTCTCGTGGATGAGCCTGGTCCAGCCCGGGGTGACCGCCGTGGCGCAGGATCCGGTGGCCCTCGGCGAGGCGGCCATCTCCCAGCTCTTCGAGCGCATCCAGTCGCCGCACGCGCCGGTGCGCACCGTGCTGCTCTCGGCCACGGTCACCTCCCGCGGCTCGACGGCCCCGCCCCGGACACACTGACCGGGCGGCGACGCGCCGGCCCGACCGCACCGGCGCACGCGCCGGCTCCGTCACCCGGCACTGCGGGCGAACACGTGCCGCCGCGTCCCGCCCACGTTCCGTAGCACCCACCCGGCTGCCCTCCCTTGACGATGTCCGGGCTCACTCCTAGGCTCTGCCTGGGATCGATCCCATAGACCGCCGGCCTTCCGACGGCCGCCCCGGGGGACCCCGCGGGCATCCCGCTGCACCACCCCCCGGGGCCGACCGAGAGGACTCCCATGACCGACCCTGACCCGTTCGCCCTGCCGCCCGTCGGCAGCCCGGGCCCGGTTCTGGCCCTCGACATCGGCGGCACGAAGCTGGCCGTGGGCGTGGTGACGGCCGACGGCTCCAGCCACGGCCTGGTGGTGGAGCCCACCCGCCGGGAGGACGGCTGGCGCGTCGTGACACGGCGGCTCTTCGAGATGGGCCGCCGCGCCGTCGAACTCGCCGGCGTCGGCCCCGTCCGGGCGGTGGGCATCGCCTGCGGCGGACCGTTGGACGCGCCGTCCGGCATGCTGCTGTCCCCACCGCACCTGCCCGGCTGGACAGACGTGCCCATCGGGCCGCTCGCGGCGGACGCGTTCGGGGTGCCGTTCGCGCTGCAGAACGACGCGACCGTCGGTGCCATCGCCGAGTACCGGTTCGGCGCCGGCCGGGGCACCACCACCATGCTCTACCTGACCGTCTCGACCGGAGTCGGCGGCGGCGCCGTCATCAACGGCACCCCGCACCGCGGCGCCGCGGGCAACGGCGGGGAGTTCGGGCACCTGACCGTGCACCGGGGCGGCCGGCGATGCGGCTGCGGTCGACGGGGCTGCGTCGAGGCGTACGCCTCCGGCACGTCGATCGCCCAGCGCGCCCGCGAGGCCCTGGCCGGTGGCGCGGCCTCGTCGATGTCGGCGCTGCCCACGGTGACCGCCGCGGACGTCTCGGCGGCGGCCGCCGCCGGCGACCCGCTGGCGGTGCGGGTGTGGACCGAGACCGTCGACCTGCTCGGCGCGGCGGTCACCGACCTCGTGAACGTGTTCGAACCCGACATGGTGGTGCTGGGCGGCGGCGTCACCCGGGCCGGAGCCATGCTGATCGACCCGGTCCGCGCCCTCGTGGCGCGGGAGGCCATGGCGCCGGCGGCCCGCGCCGCCCGCGTCGTCCCGGCCGAACTCGGCGACCTGGTCTGCGTGGTGGGCGCCGGAGCCATCGGCCACGACCTGCTCGCCGAGGCCGATCTGGCCGGCGGGCTGACCCGGAACCTGCGAGTGGAGCGAGCCCATGTCTGACTGGTTGAAGACCCAACTGGACGACCACGTGGCCGTCGCCGAGGCGACCACCACGCTGGCCGACGACATCCGGACGGTGGGCGAGCTCGTCTGCGCCCGGCTCGCCCGCGGCGGCGTCGTCTACACCCTCGGCAACGGAGGCAGCGCCGCGGACGCGCAGCACCTCGCCGGCGAACTCATCGGCCACTACAAGCGCGACCGCAGGCCACTGCCCGCGGTGACCCTGAGCACCGACGCCAGCGTGATGACCTGCATCGCCAACGACTACTCGTACGAGGACGTCTTCTCCCGCCAGGTGCGCGCGCTCGCCCGCCCGGACGACGTGGTCATCGCCTTCACCACCTCGGGACGGTCCCCCAACGTCGTGGCGGCCCTCGCCGCCGGGCAGGCCGGCGGCGCCACGACGGTGCTGTTCGCCGGTGGCGACGGCGGTCCGGCCCGGATCCACGCCGACCACGCCCTGCTCGTGCCCAGCAAGAGCACCCAGCGGATCCAGGAGATGCACACGCTGATGTTGCACGTGATCAGCGAGATGGTCGACGCGTGGGCCGCCGGCGAGGAGCCCACGGCGTGACCGAGCCCGACCACCGCGACAGCACCGGCAGCACGCCACTGGCCCCGCCGACGGCGGAGCCGCCCCGGCAACGGACGGCGGCGGAGGCCACCACCGGACGCCCGACGGCGCCGGTCGCCAACGCCCCTTCCGGCGACCAGCCGCCCGGCCTGCACCCCGCGCGCCGCCCGGCGGCGACGCCGCAACGCACCCTGCACATGATCGGCAACGCCCACCTCGATCCGGTCTGGCTGTGGCCGTGGCAGGAGGGCTACCAGGAGACCCGGGCCACCTTCTGGTCGGCGATCCACCGGATGGAGGAGTATCCGGACTTCGTGTTCACCTGCAACCAGGTGGTGCTGCTGAGCTGGGTGGAGGAGTCCGACCCCGAACTGTTCGCCCGGATCCGGGAACGGGTCGCCGAGGGCCGCTGGCAGATGGTCGGCGGCTGGTGGGTGGAACCGGACTGCAACATGCCCTCGGGCGAGTCGTTCGTCCGGCAGGGGCTGTACGGGCAGCGCTATCTCAAGGAGAAGTTCGGGGTCACCGCCACGGTCGGCATGAACGTCGACCCGTTCGGGCACAACGGCATGCTGCCGCAGATCCTGCGCGGCCAGGGCATGCACGCGTACTGCTTCCTGCGGCCCGGCCCGCACGAGTCCCACCTCACCGGCACCGCCTTCTGGTGGGAGTCGCCCGACGGTTCCCGCGTGCTCGCCTACCGGATCCCGTTCGAGTACTGCAGCCCGCCCGGTGACGTGGCGGGGCAGACCGACAAGTCGCTCGGCGTGCTCGACCACGGCCTGGGCGACATGATGATCTACTTCGGCGTCGGGAACCACGGCGGCGGGCCCACCCGGGCCAACATCGAGTCCATCCACCGCTACGACCGGATGGGCTCGTTCGGCCGGATGGTCATCTCCTCGCCGGCCCGCTACTTCGACGAGTTCGCCAAGAACCAGGGCGAGGAAGGGCTGGCGAAGCTGCCGGTCTGGCGGGACGACCTGCAGATGCACGCCCCGGGCTGCTACTCGGCGCATTCCGGGATCAAGCTCTGGCAGCGCCGCGCGCAGGCCGCGATCCTGTCCGCGGAGCGGTGGGCGGTGCTCGGCTCGACGCTGTTCGGGCTGGACTACCCCACCGACGACCTCGGCCGGGCCTGGCGGCAGATCCTGTTCAACCAGTTCCACGACGTCCTGCCCGGCTCCGCGATCGAGAGCGCGTACGACGACGCCCGCGACCAGCTCGGCGAGGCGGTGGCGGTCGCCAAGCGGATCATCACGCGTACGCACAACGTGATCGCCCGGCACGTCGACATCCCGCTGGCCGAGGGCACCCAGCCCGTCCTGGTCTTCAATCCCCACCCCTGGCCGGTGACGGCGCAGGTGGAACTCCAGTACGGCACCCAGCCCACCGGCGTGCACGTGGTCGACGCCGACGACCGCGTGACGCTCGCCCAGCGGACCCAGTCGGTGGCCACCACCGACGACAAGGGACGCGGGGCGACGGTGTTCGAGGCGGTGCTGCCGCCGCTGGGCTACCGGCTCTACCGGCTGCGGTCCGGCGCCGCGCCGGCGGACACGCCGGCCGGTGAGCGGCCCGCGGGCAACCTGCGGGCCACCGACACGGTCCTGGAGAACGACCTGCTCCGGGTGGAGATCGACCCGGAGACCGGATGGCTGCGCGGGCTGCTCGACAAGCGGACCGGGGTGGACCTGGTGGCCGGCGCCCGGGGCGAGCACACCCAGATCTGCCAGGACCCGACGGACACCTGGGGCCACCGGGTCGTCTCGTACCGGTGGCCCGGTGCTCCCATGCGGACCAGCCGCGTCACCCTGCGCGAGGCGGGGCCGCTGCGCGCCCGACTGCGGGTGGAGCGGGCGTGGAACCGTTCCACGATGGTGGAGGAGTTCATCCTCGGGCACCGCGACGACCACGTCGAGGTCCGGGTGACCCTCGACTGGCGGGAGCAGGCCCACCTGCTCAAGCTCTGCTTCCCGACGGCCGTGAACGACCCGGTCGCCACGTACGAGATCCCGTTCGGGTCCATCGGGCAGCCGGTCGACGGCGGGGAGAACCCCGCACAGTCGTGGGTGGACGTCAGCGGCACGGTGGACGGTCGGCCCGCCGGGCTCGCGGTGGTCAACAACGCCAAGCACGGGTACGACGTCTCGCCCGGCGATCCCGACGGGGACACCCCGAGCATCGGCATCACGGCCGCCCGCAGCCCCGTCTACTCCTGGCACGATCCGCGCCAGCTCGATCCGGACGGCTTCTACTCGTACCAGGACCAGGGGATCCAGTCCTTCCGCTACCTGCTCGTGCCGCACGGGGGCGACTGGCGGCAGGCCGGCCTGTTCCGGCGGGCGGCCGAGCTGGGCGCGCCGGTCCGGGCCATGTTGGAGAGCTTCCACCGGGGTCCGCTGCCCGCCCGGCAGAGCTACCTGTCCGACGGCGGTGACCAGGTGATGGTGACCGCCGTGAAGGGCCACGAGGACGGCGGCGCAGCCCCGGACCTGGTCGTCCGGGCGGTGGAGACCACCGGCCGGCCCGCCCGGGTCCGCATCGACCTGCCGGTGCTCGGGCGGGTCATCGAGGCCGACTTCGGTCCCAGCCAGCTGCGCACCTTCCGGGTGCCGGTCGACGGGGGCCCCGTCCGGGAGGTCGACCTCATCGAGTGGGACCTCGCCGAGGCGTCGCCCGGGTCGGTCACGGAGTCGGCGATCCCGGCGGCGCCGGGCGGGCGGCGCAGCACCGAGCCCGACCGCGAGTCCTCCGACGCGACGATGCCGGCCGAGCGGCTGGCCCCGAACCAACGCCGCCGCGAGGGCGGCTGAGTCCCGGCGCGCGGGACCACTCCCCCGCTGACCCGCTCCGCCCCGCGCTGCGTGGCCGGGGCGGGTCAGCGGGGCGGGACCAGGAGGGCGGGGGCGGCCAGCGCCTGCTCGCAGCCGAGCAGCAGCACCCCCACGCTCCACGCGTGCGACAGCGTCAGCAGCATTCCCTTGGGCTGGAAGCAGGCGGTCTGGTAGTACCGCTCGCTCACCATCCCCCGGTACGCGTTGAAGTCGCCGTCGAAGCGCGCGACGAACTGGCGGAAGCAGGCCAGCGCCTCGCGCGCCCGCTCGACGTAGTGCGGGTCGCCGCAGGCGGCGGAGAGTTCCGCGAACTCGGCCGTGCAGATCAGCCCGTACGCGTGCAGGTGCTGGTTGGAGGGCGAGGCGTTGTCGGCCCCCCGGGTGGCGAACCGGTAGGTGTGCAGCAGGGTGCCGGCCGGGAACGTGGTGTTGTACGTGTACCGGAAGGTCAGCGTCCAGTCGGCGGCACGGCGGGCGAGGTCCAGCCAGCGCCGCTCGCCGGTGCGGCGGTGCAGCGCCAGGTACGCCATCACCGCGACGTAGCCGTCCTCCGAGGTGGGGGCCAGGTCCACGTCCTCCGGCGCGCCGTGCAGGAACTCGCTCTCCACGAACGGCGCGTAGTACTCCCCGGCGCGGACGGCGGCGGCCAGGTACCCGCCCCCGGCGCCGTCCGGCCCGTCCCAGCGGGCGGCCTCGGCCAGCGCGCCCACCCAGGCCAGTCCCGCGCAGCCGGCCCAGGAGAGCACCTCGCCGGTCAGCGCGTGGTGGGTCGAGCCGAGGTTGCCGTCCGGCCGCTGCCGGGCGACGACGGCGTCGAGGTTCGACCGGACCGCGTGGATCCACGCCGGCCGCGAGCCGCCCGCATCACCGTCGAGCTCCAGGGCCCGGACGAGGAACTGCGTCGCCTCGGCGAGGGTGCGCGAGTGCAGCGTGTGCGGCACCGGTGACCAACTCTGCGACCAGCCCCGGTGGCGGTACCAGACGCCCCAGAAGGTGCCCGACGGGGACAGCTCGGCGCAGCAGAAGTCGATGACCCGCTCCGCGGCCGTGACGTCGGCCGTCGCGCCGACCCGCCGGCCGTGAGCCAGCAGCGCGTACGCCCACGGGATGCCGCTGACCCAGCCCACGTGCATGGCCTGCCGGTCCACGGGCAGCCCGTCCTGGCCGCTGATGCCCCGGTCGAACGCGACCGTCTCCAGCAGGACGCCGGGCTCGGCGTAGTGCCACCGGCGCAACCCCTCGGCGGCCAGCACGGCGGCCTGCGTGACGTCGACCCAGGGCCGCAGCGGGGCGTCCGCGGCCTGGCGGGCGTGCTCCTCGCGCAGCACGGCCGCGTAGCCGTGCCGGTCCCGGTCGAGTGCGTAGACGGCGAGGTCCAGTTCCACCCGCTCGCCCGGGCGCCAGGTGTACGTGCTGACCTCGGCGGGCCCCGGTACCGCGGATCCGTCGTAGCTGACCGGCGCCTCCCGGAACGGAAACGTCAGGTGCAGGTGTCCACGGCCGCGCCCGGCGTCGTGCCCGAACCCGAGCCCGGTCATGCCGAGGACGGTGGTCTCGTCGGCGACCAGGGCGACGCCGCCCTCGCCGGCCCAGCCGAACACCGCCGGGGTGGCCGCCCGGTCGGCCCGGAACTCCCAGTGGTCGCTCACCATGCCGGCGTGGTCGGTGCCGTCGACCGCGAACCGGGGATACACCCGCAGGCAGTCCGCCGGCCGGTTCTCGCCGTAGAACGCGCCGGGCAGCAACCACCACGGCGGATCGGGGTCGGCGGCGAGGTCGACCCGGTACCGGATTCCCGCGTCCACCGCCGCGTCGCCCCGGTACTCGACGGTCAGCCGGACGTTCCGCCGGCCCGTGGCCGACGGCGGCCCCCAGTCGAGGGTGGCCGTGAACGGCCCGTCGCCGGCCGGTTCGGCACGGCCGTCGGCCCGGACGACGTCGACCGTCCCGGGCGCCGAGCCGACCGTCCGACCGGCCGCGTTGCGCAGTGGCGTGGGGGCTGCGACCGCAGCGGGCAGGGAACCGGTCACCGTGACGTGCACATCCTTCGCGCTCTGGGATCGATACCACTATTGAGCCGCCAAGATAGCGGAAGTATCCCTACAGGGCCAGGGATCGGACGGACAGAACGCATTGACACGAGCAAAAAGCGTGTGGTTGCGTCTGTGGATTCGTTCCCACAAGCGGCCCGGCCGCTCACTCCCCCGGGAGCTTCCCGATGCATCGCTCTCTGTCCAACCTGACCCACCGGATCGACCGGGTGCTGCTCGAACGGTTGATCCCCGCGATCTACCGCGACGTCGAGCCCGTGACGGTCGAGGCGGCCCACCTGCCCGGCGAGCCGGTGCCCGCCGACGTCGGGCTGGCGCTGCCCTACGCGCCGTTCGCCGTGGGCCAGTTCTGGGGCCCCGCCTGGAGCACCACCTGGTTCCGGTTCACCGGCGAGGTGCCCGAGCGGATGCGCGGCGGGCGGGTCGAACTGATCGTCGATCTCGGCTTCGAACGGGCCGGGCCGGGCTTCCGCTCGGAGGGCCTCGCGTACACGCCGGACGGCACGCCGATCAAGGGCATCGAGCCACGCACGGCATACGTGCCGGTGGCGCGGGAGGCGGCCGGCGGCGAGCGCGTCGAGGTGTACGTCGAGGCCGCGGCGAACCCCCGCTTCGACGGCATCGTCACGCAGCTCGGAGACCGGGAGACCGCCCCCGACACGCCGCTCTACCGGCTCGACCGGGCGGAACTGGCGCTGCGGGACGAGGAGGTGTACGCGCTCGTCCTGGACGTACAGGTGCTGCACCAGCTCGCCCTGGAGCTGGCCGTGACCGACCCGCGGCACCACGAGATCCGTCGCGCCCTCGAGCTGATGCTCGACGAGCTGGACCTCGGCGACCTCACCGGCAGCGCGCCCGCCGCCCGCAAGCGGCTGGCCGGCGTCCTCGCCTCCCCGGCGGCGCCGAGCGCCCACCGGGTCACGGCCGTCGGCCACGCGCACATCGACTCGGCCTGGCTCTGGCCGGTACGCGAGACGATCCGCAAGTGCTCGCGTACCTTCTCGAACGTCGTGGCGCTCGCCGACGAGTACCCCGAACTCGTCTTCGCCTGCTCCTCCGCCCAGCAGTACGCCTGGCTGCGCGAGCACCACCCGCAGGTGTACCGCCGCGTGGCGGAGAAGGTGGCCGGCGGGCAGTTCCTGCCGGTCGGCGGCATGTGGGTGGAGTCCGACACCAACATGCCGGGCGGCGAGGCCCTGGTGCGCCAGTTCACCCAGGGCAAGCGGTTCTTCGCCGCCGAGTTCGGGATCGAACCGCGGGAGGTCTGGCTGCCGGACTCGTTCGGCTACTCCGGGTCCCTGCCGCAGCTCGCCCGCCTCGCCGGCTTCCGCTGGTTCCTCAGCCAGAAGATGTCCTGGAACCAGACCAACCGCTTCCCGCACCACACCTTCTGGTGGGAGGGCATCGACGGGAGCCGGGTCTTCACCCACTTCCCGCCGGCCGAGACGTACAGCTCGGAGCTGAGCGGGCGCGAGCTGGCGTTCGGGGTCGCCAACTTCACCGAGCACGGGCGCTCCACCGTGTCGCTGCTGCCGTTCGGCTACGGCAACGGCGGCGGCGGGCCGACCCGGGAGATGCTGGAGATCGCCCGCCGGGTCGCCGACCTCGAGGGCTCGCCCCGGCTGGCCATCCGCACCCCGGCCGAGTTCTTCGCCGAGGCGGAACACGAGTATCCGGACGCGCCCGTGTGGAACGGCGAGATGTACCTCGAATACCACCGGGGCACGTACACCAGCCAGTCGGCGATGAAGCGCGGCAACCGGCACACCGAGCACCTGCTGCGCGAGGCCGAGCTGTGGTGCGCCACCGCGGCGGCGCGGACCGGCCACGAGTACCCGTACGACGAACTGGACGCCATCTGGCAGGAGACCCTGCTGCTCCAGTTCCACGACATCCTGCCGGGCAGCTCGATCGCCTGGGTGCACCGCGAGGCCCGGCAGACGTACGCGAGACTGGCCGACCGGCTGGAGACGCTGATCGACGCGGCGCTCGCGGCGCTCACCGGCCCGGGGTCGGTGCCGCTGGTCGCCAACGCCGCGCCGCACACGCGGCCCGGCGTGCCCGCGCTCGGGATCGCGACGACCCCCGCGGACGGCGCCGGGCCCGACGCCGGCGCCCCGGCGGTGTCGGTGCGGCCGGGCCCGGACGGCACCTTGCTGGACAACGGTCTGCTCCGGGTGCGCATCGCCACCGACGGGACCGTCGCGGCCATCCGCGACCTGGTGGCCGACCGGGAGGTGCTGCCGGCCGGCGCCCCGGCCAACGTGCTGCAACTGCATCCGGACCTCCCGAACAAGTTCGACGCCTGGGACGTCGACGAGTTCTACCGCAACCGGCGCCACGACCTCACCGAGGTCACCGAGCTGACGGTCCAGGCCGACGATCCCCGGTGCGTCCGCGTCCGGATCAGCCGCACCGACCGCGACTCCGCGTACGTGCAGACGGTGTCCCTCGCCGCCGGGGAGCGCGTGCTGCGGTTCGAGACCGAGGTGGACTGGCACGAGCGGGAGACCTTCCTCAAGGTGGCCTTCCCCGTCGACGTCCAGGCCACGCACTCCAGCTCGGAGATCCAGTTCGGCCACCTCCAGCGGCCCACCCACACCAACACCTCGTGGGACGCGGCGCGCTTCGAGATCTGCGCGCACCGGTGGCTGCACGTCGGCGAACCGGGATACGGCGTGGCGCTGGTCAACGACGGCACGTACGGCCACGACGTGACGCGCCGGCCGCCCGGCGACGCGCAGGGCGCGCAGCCGACCACCGTACGGCTGTCCCTGCTGCGCGGCCCCCGCTACCCCGACCCGGACACCGACCGGGGCGCGCACCGCTTCGGCTACGCCCTGGTCTGCGGGGCGGAGATCGAGGACGCGGTACGCGAGGGCTACCGGGCCAACCTGCCGGTCCGCCGGCGCACCGGTGGGCACCCGGTGGACCCGCTGATCGAGGTCAGCGACCCGCCCGTCGTGGTGGAGGCGGTGAAGCTGGCCGACGACCGCTGCGGCGACGTGATCGTCCGGCTGTACGAGTCGCTCGGCGGACGCGCCCGCGCCCGCCTGCGCACCTCGTTCGCCCTCGCCGGGGCCCGGGTGGTCGACCTGCTGGAGCGGGCGGACGAATCGGTCGCCGCGCTGGCCCCGATCACGGTCGAGGGCGAGGCCGTCGACCTCGCCCTGACGCCGTTCCAGGTGGTGACGCTCCGGCTGACGCCGGCGCGGGTCTGAGAGAGCGTGGTGCCACCCGGGCGTGGTCTTCGCCGAGTCCGTCAGCGAAGACCACGCCCGGGTCGCCGGGGTCAGGACGGCGGGTCGGCGCGGCGCAGCGTCACGTCGGCGATCCCGTGGCCGGCGACGGTCACCGGACCGCCGCCGGTCACCCCCGGGCCGGCCCAGTCGACGGTGGCCGCCACCGGTTCGGCGCCGACGTTGCGCAGCCGTACCCGTACCGCCTGATCGCCGGCCGGCCGGACCTCGGCGAGCAGGCGGTCCGCCGGTTCCACCCGGAGCCCGCTGCCGCCCGCCGCGCCGACCGGTCCCGCGTACCGCCGCGCCTGCAACGGTTCCAGCAGGTTCCGGCCGTACACCCGGACCTGCTCGCGGGTCACCGGGCCGGAGCGCGCGGCGAACCGGTAGCGGTACCGCCGGGTGCCGTCCTGGCTCGCCTGGAAGTTGGTGAAGTGCAGGTTGTTCATCAGCCAGCTGTTCACCCGCCCACCGGCCACCGCGAGGGTCCGCGCCCACCGCCCGGTGTGAAAGCCGCCCACCTGCACGAGCGGCGCGTCGAAGCTGCCCCACAGGATGCCGTGGTCACGGTTGGTCACGCCGACCGCGTGCTGGACCGAGTGCCAGTCCCTGCTGGTGTCCGGGAGCTGTTCCGTCCCGGCCGTGTACACCGCGCCGGCGGTCTCCAGCAGGAACTCCGGGTCGGGCACCGCGAACGGGAACGCCACGAAGATGCTCTCCGGTTCGAGCCGCGCGGGCTTGACCAGGTGCACGTCGAGGTCCACGACGTCGGCGTCGCGGTAGAGGGTGAGCGCCACGGTGGCCGCCGGGAGATCCGCCGGGGTGACCCGCCACGTGATGGTGGCCAGCTCGGCCGACTCGGTGATCGTCGGTTCGTCCTCGCCCCGGGCGACCAGCCGCTCGAAGTCCGGCCCCGGAAAGTCCGGATGGAAGTCCTTGGGCGAGCGCACCACCATCGGATGGTCGCAGCCGGTGGGGATCCTCTCGATCACCACGGCGCCCAGCCCGTGCGGCACGTCGGGGTCCACCAGTTCCCGGCCGTCGCGCCGGTCGACCAGGGACACCACCCCGCCGCACGCCGGATCGACCACCACCCGGTACGCCCCCACGGCGATCTCCCGGCCGGTGCGCGCCGTCGACGCTCCGGGCGTCGGCAGCAGTGCCACACCGAAGGCCGGCGCCCGGGCGACCAGCCGCGCCCGACGGGTGGTGTCCAGCTCGACCTCGATGGGCTCGGTCCGGTCGCGCTCCGTCGGGTTGACCACGAGGATCCCGTCGCCCGCGGCCGGCACGGACGCCGCGCCGGCCGGGTCCGCGCCGCTCGCCGCGAGCCGGAACATCCCCTCGACGGCCAGGTCACGCGCGAGGTCGTACGCCTGGTACGCGAAGCCGGCCTTGGCGTTCCAGTGCGAGTGGCTGAAGGTGGAGTGCGGCTTGGAGTACGTCTCCCAGGAACCCCAGGTGTGCTCGCCGAACAGCAGCAGGTCCTCGTCCACCCTGGCCAGGTCGGCGACCACCTCGTGTTCGTCGCGCAGCCGGGTCGGCCCGCGCCGGTAGCCGAGCACGTGGGCGAGCGCCGGTTCGCCGTCCCCCCTGAGCAGGGTCAGCCCGAGACTCGTCTGGGCCGCCCGGGCGAACGACCGGGCCTCCCGGTAGACGGCCACCTCCCGGGCCGTGGAGCCGTGGCCGTGCGACCACCAGTCCGACCACTCGCCGCGGACGACCGGCACGTCCGCCCGGCCGGCCTGCGGCTCCAGCAGGTCGAGGGCCTCGTCGATGGTCGCGGTGCGCATCGGCGGGTTGCCCGGCACGGCGTTCCAGTGCCGCACCACGTCGAGGAACAACGGTGTCGGCCAGCGGTTGTCGTTCGCCGCGTGGACCACCGCGACGTCGTACGGGTAGTCCGGGCGCGCCGCCAGCCGCTCGACGAAGGCCGCGATGTGGCGTTGCGCGGCGACCACGTCGCCGTCGACGATCCCCCACTCCTCGCCGATGCCGTAGTGCGTGGACAGCCACACGAACACCCGCTGGCCGCTGGGCCCCTCCCACCAGAACCCGGTCGGCTGCTCGTACGGTGCCCGGCCGTGGTCGGGGTTGAGCGCCATCACGAGCCGGGACATCCCCGCCCGCCGCATCGCCTCGACGGTGCCCCAGGCGATGCCGTTGACGTCGCCGTGCTGCTCGGTGCGCACCGGCAGCCCGGCGGCCCGGAGCACCTCGACCGCGTCGTACGCCGCCCCGAACTCCGCATCGGACGGCAACTGGGTCATGTTGAGGTAGCCGCCCGTCACGGCGATCCGGCCCTCGTGCACGAGCTGCCGCAGCCGCGCCGCCCCGGCCTCGCCGGTCTCGGCGAGGTGGCGCAGCACCGGCCGGGCCACCTCGAACGTCCAGCGGAACTGGGCCGGGCCCGGTTCCGGGTCCGCCTCGCAGAGCCGCAGCACCTCGGCGACGACACGCCGGTGCTGGTCGTCCAGCAGCCGCGGGCTGTTGGTGTAGCCCACGTCGTGGTGGGTATGTCCGATGAGCAGGATCTGGCTGATGGCCGGCACTCAGGCCCCCAGTTGTGGCATCGTTGTCACACCGGATCCAACTCCACTTCGGCCGTCGTGGCAACCCCAGTTTTGCCTCTGACCTGGGCCGATATCAAATGGAAACATTCTCCGCTTGTGTCCGGTCTCACGTTCGGATACGGTCCCGCCTGGTACGGATTCCATGCTGACCTCAGCCTCTTGAGGGCCGGCCCCGCCGGCCCCGCACGCCGTCGAAGGGACCCAGATGAGGAAAAGGCGAGCTGCCTTCATAGCCGCAGGCGTCGCCGCCGCACTTGTCGCGACTGCCGCCTGCGGATCGTCCGAAGGCGACAGCGGCGGCGAGGCCGCGAACTTCGACGCCAAGCCCACCGGGACCTTGAGCGCCTGGGGCTTCAACAACGCCGACGACGTCGGCAAGGCCCGGATCGAGTACGCGGCCAAGCAGCTCGACGGCGTCAAGATCGAGATGGACCAGACGGGCTTCGACGCGCAGAAGTTCACCACCCGCCAGGCCAGCGGCAACGTCCCCGACGTGGTGCAGATGGACCGTGAGCTGGTCCTCACCTACGCCGCCCAGGGCCTCATCCAGCCGCTCGACAAGTGCCTGGAGGTCAACAAGGTCACCAAGGACCGTTGGTACCCGGCGGTGGCCAACGACGTCACGTACAAGGGCCAGATGTGGGCGGTGCCGCAGTTCTACCAGCCGGCGGCGATCATTCTGAACAAGAAGGCCATGGACGCGGCGGGCGTGCAGGACGCCGACATCGACACGTCGAACCCCGACAAGCTGCTCGCCGCCGTCGCGAAGATGTACAAGGCCAGCGGTGGCGTGCCGACGACGCTCGGTTTCAACCCGCAGGCGACCGGTCAGATCAACCTCTGGCTCGTCGGCATGGGCGGCAAGCTCGCCGACGGGGACGGCAAGCCCACCCTGGACGACCCGAACAACGTGGCCGCGCTCGAACTGCTCAAGAAGATCGTGGACGCGCAGGGCGGGTTCGCCAAGTACAAGAGCTTCACCGACTCCTTCGACATGTTCGGCGAGAAGAACCAGTTCGTGCAGAACCAGGTCGGGGCGGAGGTGGACGCCCAGTGGTACCCCAACGTCCTCTCGCCGTACAAGGACAAGATCAAGCTGGGCGCCGTGCCGTTCAAGGGCAAGGACGGCAACCCGGTCACCCAGGCCGGCGGCACCTCGTTCGTGATCCCCGCCCAGGCCAAGAACCCCTCGGCCGCCTGCAAGTGGGCGCTCGCGCTGACCGAGGAGGGCTCCTGGAACGCCGCCGCCGAGGCTCGGGCCAAGACGGTGGCGGAGAAGAAGTCCATCAACACCGGCCTGTTCACCGGGTCGCCGGTGTCCGACAAGGCCATCCGGGAGAAGTACGTCAAGCCCAGCGGTGACGCCGGCTTCGACCAGGTGATCAGCACCTACTACGAGGTCGCGGACGCCGGCAAGAGCGTGGGAGCCTCGCCGGCCGGCCAGCAGATCAAGCAGGAACTGCTGAACGCCGTCACCGCAGCGCTGCTCGGCAGCAAGCCCGCCCAGCAGGCGCTCGCCGACGCCCAGACGGCATCGATGAACGCGTACAAGACCGTTACCGGCGGCTGACCGCCAGCAACGTTCCTCGTGGGCGTGGCGGGCCCTCGCATGGCGCGGGAGCCCGCCACGCCGCATTGTGGAGATCTTGCGATCCACCCCGGGAACTTCCGGCACCCGGCACACCATGGAGGCGTTGGATGACAAGTACCACCGTCGCGCCCTCCGGCGACGGCACTCGCGACAGCAGCAGGAGACGGCCGGGCCGGGGAAGGAAGTACAACCGCCGGGAGGCGCTGGCCGGCTACCTCTTCATCTCGCCGTGGATCATCGGCTTCCTCGTCTTCACCGCCGGATCGATGATCTACAGCCTGGTCATCTCGTTCAGCAAGTACAACCTGGCCACCAACGTCATCCGGCCGACCGGGACCAGCAACTACGAGGCGTTGCTGGAGAACCCGAAGGTCGCCAAGTCGCTGGCGAACACCCTGTTCTACGCCGTGCTGGCCGTACCCCTGGAGATATGCTTCGCGCTGCTGCTGGCGGTGCTGCTCAACCGGGTGGGCCGCGGCGCCGGGTTCTTCCGCACGGTCTACTACCTGCCGAAGATGACCCCGGCGGTGGCCACGGCGTCGATCTTCTTCCTGCTGCTGAACGGCAACACCGGCGCCATCAACCAGGGCCTGCGCTTCATCGGCATCGAGGGCCCGCAGTGGCTGGTCGACCCGACGTGGGTCAAGCCGTCGATCGTGCTCATGGCCCTCTGGACGGTCAGCGGCACGATGGTCATCTTCCTGGCCGCGCTCAAGAACGTGCCGCGTGACCTGTACGAGGTCGCCTCGCTCGACGGGGCGGGACCCGTCCGCCAGTTCTTCTCCATCACCCTGCCGATGATCTCCGGGGCCCTGTTCTTCAACGTCATCATCCTGACCATCGCGGCGTTCCAGATCTTCGACCAGGCTTACCTGCTGTTCTGGCGGGACCAGAACAACCCGGCGCCGGAGGCGTCGCTGTTCTACGCGGTCTACCTGTTCCAGGAGGCGTTCCGGCAGTTCAACTTCGGCTTCGCGGCGGCGATGGCCTGGCTGCTCTTCGTCATCCTGATGATCCTGACCTTCATCCAGGTCAAGGTCGGCAACCGCTTCGTGTACTACGAGGGAGAGCGGTCGTGACGACAATCGGCCCCAGCACCGCACCCACCGCGGCCCCCGTCCTGGCCCAGGCCGTGGACGCCGCGCCCCCCGCAGGGCAACGGGATCCCGGGCGCCGGCCCACGAGGTGGACGATCGGGCGGGTACTGCTCACCCTCCTGCTCGTCGGGTTCGCCGCGTTGTTCCTGTATCCCCTGGTCTGGCTGATCGCGGCCAGCCTCAAGCCGGCCAGCCAGGTGTTCGACAACTCGTTGATCCCGAAGACCTGGCGGTGGGACAACTACGTCCAGGTCTGGAGCGAGCTGCCGCTGCTGCACTGGGTGTTCAACAGCGTGTCGATCGCACTGCTCGCCGCGATAACGGTCGCCATCTCCAGCTCGATGGTGGCCTTCGGGTTCGCGTACTTCCGCTTCCCCGGACGCAACCTGCTGTTCGGGCTGGTCCTGGGCACGATGATGCTGCCCGGCGCGGTCACGATGATCCCGATGTACCTCATCTGGAAGGAGACGGGTCTCCTCGGCACCTGGGTGCCGCTGTTCGGCGCCAACCTGTTCGGCTCGGCGTTCTACATCTTCCTGCAACGGCAGTTCTACCTGAGCCTGCCCCGAGAACTGTTCGAGGCGGCCCGGATCGACGGGTCCAACTACTGGCAGCTGTTCTGGAAGATCGCCATGCCGCTGTCGATCCCGTCGTTCGTCATCGTCTTCCTGTTCGAGTTCCAGGCGGCGTGGAACAACTTCCAGGGCGCGCTGATCTATCTCAACGGGGAGTCGATGGAGGACTTCACCGCTCCCCTCGGCATCGCGTACGCCATGACGAAATACAGCCCCACGGCGGGCGGGCAGGGCGACTACCAGTACGTCATGGTCGCCTCGCTGCTCGTCACGCTGCCCATGTTGCTGCTGTTCAGCTTCGGCCAGCGGTACTTCATCGAGGGCGTCGCCACCCAGGGCCGCAAGGGCTGATCTCCACAGACGCGGCGTCGGGCCCGGCTCCGCGCCGGGCCCGACGCCGCGTCCGCATGAACCGCACATCTGGCAGTAGGTTGCCTACCGGCCAGGGGGCAACGGGTCAGCCACCCCTTACGCACCCGGGTAGGTCCGACGCACTAGCATTGCCGCAGTCCGGGACGGCTCTGCTGAAACGAGGCGGAATGGGTTGGCTCCAGCGACTGCTGGGCGGCGGGCGGGTCCAGCTCGATCCGGGACGGCAGCAGGCTCTGCTACGGGACGTCCAGCATCGGTACGGCGCCCACGCGCAGCTCCGGTTTGCCGAGCAGGTCGAGGCGGTGACCGCAATGCTGGACGGCGACGACGGCCTGGTGGTGGCGGCCCGGATCGTGAGCCAGGTCGCCGACGAGGCCCACGCGGACCTCCAGGCCCAGGCCCACGAGGTACACCGACGGACGGGCCGACGGCTCCTGGTGCACCGCCGGAACTACCGGCCGCTGTGGAGGGAGGCCGGCCCGGCCCTGCGCTGGCCGCTGTTCACGTTGCCGAGCGGCTTCCACCCGTACGCGCAGGTGGCCGCCGCCGTCACGGTGCTCGGCAGCCAGGCGGCCCGGCTCGACCGGGTGACCGACCCGCACCCCCTGGTGACTAGCGTGTTCGAGGTGCTCGACCTCACCACCGCCGGCTGGGAGTACGGCCGGGTGCGGGTGGACACCGACGCCGCCGCGCTGGCCGATCGGCTGATCTCCAGCGCCGGACGGGTTCTCGCCGCCATGGACGACCCGCCCCGGCTGCCGCCTGCGGTCCGTGAGCTCATGCGCCGCAACAACACCCTCGACGTGCACGATCCGGCCGGCCCCCGGGTCGTCGGTGGGTTCAATCCGGGCGCGAGGATGCGCGAGCAACTGCTGGCCTGAGAGACCGCGATCGTGTCGATCACCTACCGGTGATCGTGCCATCCGTCGCGACACGAGGACGGATGGCCGTTCGCCCGCAGCCACCGGCGGCGGGTGGCCTCGGCAATGCCGTGCACCAGCCGGGCCAGGTCCGCTGCTCCCCCGGCGTCGTCGGCGCGGCGCACCGCCCGTGAGGATTCAGTGAAAGAGATTCCGGTCCGCAGCGAAAAATGTAAGCAAAGCGTTCCCACTTCAACGTATATCGCACCCCGGGGCTTGCGGCAAGACCCGGCTCTTGCCGCAGAATCGTCGGCCGGACCAAGAACTGACAAGGAAACGGGACACGGCGTGCGGGTGTTCTCGTCGCCGCCGAGGACCGCTCCCGTGGAGGCATCGCGATGATCGGACAGTACGTGTGGGGTCTCCGGGACGTGGACGACGTGCAGGTCGCGATCGTCGGCGGCAAGGGCGCGCACCTGGGGGCGTTGTCGCGGATCGACGGCGTCCGCGTGCCGGCCGGCTTCTGCGTGACGGCGGACGCCTTTCGGCGGATCATGGCCGAGACGCCGTCGATCGACGAGCGGCTCGACCAGCTGTCGCGCCTGGACCCGGACGACCGGGAGGCGACCCGCACAGTCAGTGCGCAGATCCGCCGGAGCATCGAGGCGACCGTCCTCCCCGACGACGTGGCGGCGGCGATCATCCGGGCTCTCACCCGGCTCGGCGACCGCGCTGCCTGTGCCGTCCGATCCAGCGCGACGGCGGAGGACCTGCCGACGGCCTCCTTCGCGGGCCAGCAGGACACGTACCTGAACGTCGTGGGGCGGGAGGCGATCCTCCGGCACGTCAGCCGGTGCTGGGCCTCGCTCTTCACCGAGCGGGCCGTGACCTACCGTCGACGCCACGGCATCGACCACCGCACGGTCCACATGGCCGTCGTCGTGCAGAGGATGGTCTTCCCGCAGGCGGCCGGCGTCCTGTTCACGGCCGACCCCGTCACGTCCAACCGGAGGGTCGCGTCCGTGGAGGCCACCTTCGGCCTCGGCGAGGCTCTGGTCTCCGGGTTGGTGAACACGGACACCTACCGGGTGCGCGGCGATGAGATCGTCGGCAGGGCGATCGCGGCCAAGCGGCTTGCCATCCACGCCCTGCCCGGCGGCGGGACGGCGGAGCAGGAGATCGACGCGGAGCGACAGGAGCAGCCGGCGCTGACGGATGCACAGGTCGTGCGGCTGGTGCGGTTGGGCCGGCGGATCGAAGCCCACTTCGGCCACCCCCAGGACATCGAGTGGTGCCTGGCCGACGACGACTTCCACATCGTCCAGAGCCGGCCGATCACCACGCTGTTCCCGATCCCCGAGGCCGGCGACGGAGAGAACCACGTCTACGTCTCGGTGGGTCACCAGCAGATGATGACCGACGCCATGCGGCCCCTGGGGGTCTCCGTGTGGCAGCTGACGGCCATGGCGCCGATGCACGAGGCCGGCGGGAGGCTGTTCGTCGACGTCACCCGTCGCCTGGCCTCACCCGCCAGCCGCGCCGGCCTGCTGGAGATGGTGGGCAGGTCCGATCCGCTGACCAGGGACGCGCTGGAGACCGTCCTCGACCGCGGCGACTTCGTCCCGTCGCTTCCCGACCAGGCTCCCGCAGGGCCGCCCGACGGCGGTGCGCCCTCCCCGGTCGAGACCGATCCGGCCATCGTCACCGAGCTGATCGAACGCAGCCGGGCGTCCGTCGCCACCCTGCGGCGCGACATCCGGACGAAATCCGGACCGGCGCTGTTCGACTTCCTGCGGGAGGCCTTCGAGGAGCACAGGCGCGCCCTCAGCGATCCGCTCAACATGCAGGCGATCATGGCGGGGATGGAGGCCACGTGGTGGCTCAACGACAAGCTGCACGAGTGGCTGGGTGAGAAGGACGCGGCCGACACGCTCACGCTGTCCGCGCCCCACAACGTCACGTCGGAGATGGGACTGGCGCTGCTGGACGTCGCGGACGTCGTCCGCCCGCACCCCGAGGTCGTGGCCTTCCTGCGGCAGGTCGAGGACGAGGGCTTCGTGGATGAGCTGGCCGAGCTCCCGGGCGGTCAGGAGGCGCGAGACGCCATCCGGGCCTTTCTCGACACGTACGGGATGCGCTGCGCCGGCGAGATCGACATCACGAGGCCGCGCTGGAGCGAACGTCCCAGCACGCTCGTCCCCGTCATCCTCGACAACGTCAGGAACCTCGCGCCGGGCGCTCGCGAGCGGCGCTTCGCGCAGGGGCGCCAGCAGGCGGAACAGAAGGAACGGGAGGTCCTGGCGCGCTTGCGGGCCCTGCCGGACGGGGAGCGGAAGGCGGAAGAGACGAAGCGGATGATCGACCGCGTCCGGACCTTCGTCGGGTACCGGGAGTATCCGAAGTACGCCATCGTCAGCCGCTACTTCATCTACAAACAGGCCCTGCTCGAGGAGGCCGAGCGCCTCGTGCGCGCCGACGTGCTTCCGAAGCGGGAGGACATCTTCTACCTCACGTTCCAGGAACTCTCCGACGTCGTGCGCACGAACGAGGTGGATGACCAGCTCGTCCGCCGGCGCGAGGAAGCGTTCAGGTCGTACCAGACGCTCACCCCGCCCCGAGTGCTCACGTCGGAGGGCGAGGGCGTCGCCGGCGCGTACCGGCGCGAGGATGTGCCGGCCGGCGCGCTGGTCGGCCTCCCGGTTTCCGGCGGGATCGTCGAGGGGCGGGCTCGCGTCGTCCTGGACCTGGCCCGGGCCGATCTCGAACCGGGCGACATCCTGGTCACCGCCTACACCGACCCGAGCTGGTCACCCCTGTTCGTCGCGATCGAGGGCCTGGTGACGGAGGTGGGCGGCCTCATGACCCACGGGGCGGTGATCGCCCGGGAGTACGGCCTGCCCGCCCTCGTCGGCGTGGAGCAGGCGACCAGGCTGATCCGGGACGGGCAGCGGATCCGCGTGCACGCGACCGACGGGTACGTGGAGATCCTGTCCTGACCGGCGGGAGCCGGGTGGTGAGCCTGCGGGCGGGCGTCGTACGCGATCGGGTGCGCTGCCAGCGGCCGGAGGCGATGGTGTCCCGTCTCACCGCGCTCTTGCTCCGCGCGTCACCGTACCGGGCCGGTACCCTTGATCGGGTACAGACTGTACCCATATGTCCGTCGTTCCGAGGGGTGACCATGCCCGATCACGCGTCCGGCCGCATCGACCTCGCCCGCCTCCAGGAGGTGCTCGACGGGCCGTGGGCCGAGGTCCGCAACGCCCACCGGAAGCACCTCGACGCGCGCTTCCTCCCGGTGTACGGCGAGACCGGTGACCAGGCGCGTGAGCGGATCACCCGGCTGCTCTCCGAACTCCCCGTCGAGCTGGGTATCGCCTCGGCCTTCCCCATGGAGTACGGCGGCAGGTCCGACGTCGGCGGCTCGATCGTCGCCACCGAGATGCTGGCGCAGGTCGACCTGTCGCTGATGGTCAAGGCGGGCGTGCAGTGGGGGCTGTTCGGCGGCGCCGTCGCGGCCCTGGGCACCCGGCGACACCACGACGCCTACCTGCGGGACATCGTCTCGGGCAGGATCTTCGGCTGCTTCGCGATGACCGAGACCGGCCACGGCTCCGACGTCCAGCAGCTGCGCACCACCTGCACGTACGACCCGCAGACGCAGACCTTCGACCTGCACACCCCGCACGAGGCGGCCCGCAAGGACTACATCGGCAACGCGGCCCGGGACGGGCGGATGGCGGTGGTCTTCGCGCAGCTGATCGCCAACGGGCGGCGGCACGGCGTACACGCGTGGCTGGTCCCGATCCGCGACGCGCAGGGCAAGCCCCTGCCCGGCGTGACCATCGGCGACGCCGGGGCCAAGGCGGGCCTGCTCGGCGTCGACAACGGGCGGCTCAGCTTCGACCACGTGCAGGTGCCGCGCGACATGCTGCTGGACCGCTACGGTCAGGTCGCGGAGGACGGGACGTACTCGAGCCCGATCGAGAACGACTCCCGGCGTTTCTTCACCATGCTCGGCACTTTGGTCCGCGGTCGGGTGAGCGTGGGCGGCGCCGCGTCGGCGGCCACCAGGTCGGCGCTGACCATCGCCGTGCGCTACGGCGACATCCGCCGCCAGTTCGGCACGCCCGACGCGGATCGGGAGGTGCTGCTCAACGACTACCTGGCCCACCAGCGCAAGCTGCTGCCCGCCCTGGCCACCACGTACGCGCTGCACTTCGCCCAGGCCGAGCTGGTCGCCGCGCTGGACGAGGTGCAGGGCGGCGACGGGCCGGTCGACGAGCACCGGCAACGGGAGCTGGAGTCGCGGGCCGCCGGTCTCAAGGCCGCGCAGACCTGGCACGCGACCCGCACCATCCAGATGTGCCGCGAGGCGTGCGGCGGCGCCGGCTACCTGTCCGAGAACCGGCTGCCCAGCCTCAAGGCCGACACCGACGTCTTCACCACCTTCGAGGGCGACAACACCGTGCTGCTGCAACTGGTGGCCAAGGGACTGCTCACCGGTCACCGGGACGAGTTCGGCTCGCTGGACGGCTGGGGACGCGCCTCCTTCGTCGCCGAACAGGTCCGCGAGATGGTGCTCGAGCGCACCGCCGCGCGGTCGCTCATCGAGCGGCTGGTCAGCGCCGTGCCCGGCCGCGACGAGGAGGTCGCCGTCACCGACCGCGGCTGGCAGCTCAAGGCCTTCGAGGACCGCGAGCGGCACCTCCTCGACGGCGCGGTCCGCCGCCTGCGCAACGGCGCGGCCACGAAGAAGGACCGTCCCTTCGACATCTTCAACGACGTCCAGGACCACGTCCTCGCCGTCGCCGCCGCACACGTCGACCGGGTCGCCCTGGAGGCGTTCGTCGCCGGCATCGAGGACATCGCGGACCCGGCGGTCCGGGCGCTGCTCTCCCGGGTCTGCGACCTGTACGCGCTCAGCGTCATCGAGGCCGACAAGGGATGGTTCCTGGAGCACGGCCGTCTCACGCCGGCCCGGTCCAAGGCGATCACCGGCGTGGTGAACGGTCTGCTCAAGGAGCTGCGCCCGCACATGCGGACACTCGTGGACGGTTTCGCCATCCCCGACACGTGGCTGCACGCCGCCATCCTGCGCGAGGAACCCCGCCGGCAGGAGAGCATGGCCGCCCATGACGCCGCCGGTGATCCGCAGGCGGTCCCCGCGTAGCCAGGAAGGTTCGGGTACGCCGGGGCTAGACCGCGCGGGCCACGCAGATCCTGGCATCCAGGCGTGGCCCGGCCTCGTAGAGCATGTATTCCACGCCGCCGTCGGTGCCGAACGTCGGCGACGCCACCCGGCCGTTGTCCGACGCGACCGGCCGGTGGAACACTCCGAGGTGGACCTCGCGGTCGAAGTTGTTGCCGACCTCGGTCAGATACATGTTGCCGCTGCCGCCGTGGTACGCGATGTACGCGGTGCCGTTGCGCTTCAGCAGGTGCGGCGCGGAGATGTCGGTGAGCCCGTCGCCCGACGGCGACACCAGCGGGTTCGGGGAGAACTGCCAGCCGCTCCAGCCGTTCGGCGACCAGCCCCAGAAGATCTTCCGGGTGCCCGGCCGGATCGTGTGGGCGCCCATGAACACCATCACGTAGCGGTTCCCCTTGCCGGCCACTGGGTGCGCGAAGACCCGCGCGTACGAGGTCTCGGTCGTGTTGGGCACCAGATTCGTCGACAGGATCGGCGTCTCGTCGGTGAAGCGGACACCGTCGGTCGAGCGGGCGACCCGGGTCGTGTGGTTCTCGCCGTGGAAGTACAGGTAGAACTGCCGGGTCGGCGCGTCCCACACGACGTGCGGCGACGACACGTGGCTCACCGTCGTGGACGGCAGCACCCGGTCGACGACGGGATTGTCCGCGTACTCGGTGTAGGGGCCCTCGAGCCGGTCGGCGTAGGCGAGGCAGATCCCGCCGGGCGCGTCGTGCGGCGCGTAGTAGAGGTAGTAGCGGCCGAGGTAGCCGCCGATCTTGTCGTAGACCCCGCGCACGCACGGGAAGATGAACTCGCCGGTCGGGTTGTAACGCAACGGCCGGTCGAACGCGTCGCGCACGTACCGGTAGTTGGGGAAGCCGGCCGGTCCGGCGAGCGCCGGCGTGGGCGTCGCGGCGAGGCCGGCGCCGGTGGTCGCGGTCGCGACGCCGGCGGCCGCCGCACCACGCAGCAGCGCGCGTCGGGAGAAGGAGCCTTCCGGGGTACGCGTCATCGCGTTCCCTCCGTTCGTGGGGCGGGCCGACGGGGGCAGGGGAAGCGGGCCGGCCGTGACGAAGTCACGTGTCGCTCCGCCTCGCCGGGCGGCCGATCGGTGCGGACGCTCGTCGCGGGCGGGGCCGTTGGTCGATGAGTCTGCGCGCGCCGTCTCAGCGGCGTCAAGGTGCTAATACGAATTAGCACAGCGGGTCGGGCGATCGGTGCCGACAGCGGCGGAGTCGCGCGGGCCCCACCGCGCCGCCCACGCCGACCTCGCTCCGACCGCCCCTCCGTCATCGCCCGCGTCGCGCACCTCACCGCCTGTCCCCGGGTGACAGCCGGTCACGACGTCCACCGGCGCCACGCCGGTGCGTCCTGTCGCCCGAGGACCGGCGCCCGCCCGGGAGGGGGCGGGCGCCGGGGCGCAGGTGGCCGGCGCCGGCAGAGTCAGCCGAGCGGTGGGGCGGTCCAGGAGGACCGGATCAGCTCCCGCTCGGCGGCGGCGAGGTGGGCGGTGACGGCGAGCCAGGCCCACGCGTACCGGTCCGGGTCGGGATCGGTACGCCGGCCGAACACGTCCCGGCCGCGCCGGTCGGACTCGTCGGCCAACGCGGCGGTGAGCGCGGCGGCGGTGGTGAAGCCAGCGCGACGCAGCGGGCCGGCCAGGCCGGCGCCGTCGCCGCGGGCCGCCTCGGCGACGGCGCGGCGACCGCCGGAGACGGCCAACTCCACCAGCCGGCGCACCCGCCACAGCGGGGACTCCGCAACCGCGTCGGCACCGACGGCGAGGACCGGTTCGGTCGTCCCGGCCGGGTCGCGCGGCGGCAGGTGACCGCCCTGGATCTCGTCGTAGCCGAGGTCCGCCCGGCCGTGCCAGTCCGCCGGCAGCCGCAACGTGGCGGCGGCACCGGGCACCGGGCCGACCGCGAGCGGTCGCAGCGTGCTGGCCCGGTCCGGATCCAGCCGACCGACCACCCGGACCCGCAGGCCGGGCCGGGAGGCGAGCCGCCGCAGGTTGGCCACGTGGGCCAGCATCGGGTGGGAGTCGACCGGCACCAGCCGGATCACCGGCCCGTCCGGCACCGGCACACGCTCGCGTCCGGCGTCGGTGGCGGGGGCCAGCTCGCGGGCCAGCACCTGGTCGCCGACGGCACCCACCACCACCAGGTCGCCGCCGAACAGCGCGGTACCCGCCCGGCCCGGGTCCTCCGGGTCGTCGGTGGCGAGTTGCGCGGTCACCACCTCGGCGAGCGGGCGGGCGAACAGGCGCGCCAGCGGCCCGGTGGACCAGTCGGTCCCGGCGAGCGGGGTGGCCCGGACCCCCTTACCGGCACCGAGCCGGCCGTCCGGGGAGACGGTGGTGCCGGTGATCCGCAGGCCGCCACGGGCCAGCACCGCGTGGTTGACCGCGACCGCGCCCATCTCGGTGACCGCCCGGGCGCAGTCCCGCGCCCGGTCCGGACCGCCCGGTTTCACGTCGCCGAAGGACAGTTGGCGCCCGTCGGCGGCGACCAGGTGCGTGACCACCCCGGCGTACCCGGTCGCGCTGATCACCGGCTCCCGGCAGACGCCGTGCACCTCCAGGGTGCCGTCCGGCTGGTAGGCCCGCCGCAGGACGCCGACCAGCGCCGGGTCGGCATCGCCGGCGGCCAGCCGGCCGGCGACGTACAGCAGGTCGTGCAGCACCTCGACCAGCTCGGCCAGCCGGTGGCCGTTCTGCCGTCCCCGCTGCGCGCGCAGCCCACGCACCGCGCGCAGCGCGGCGCTCTCGGCCCGCGGCAGGCCGGCCAGCCGGGCGCCGTGGGCGGCCCGCAGCAGCTCGGCCTGGGGCACCGCCCCGGCGGCCGGCACGCCGGCCGCGAGCACCGCGGCGGCCGCCCGCCACAGCGCGCCGGCGGCGGCCCGTTGCGCCTTCGTCGGTGCCGCGCCAGCCGCTTTCCTGGTACGCCCGGTGCGGCCGGTCTCCCCGGACGCCGCGTCGGCGCGACCCGACGCCGACGGCGCCGCCGCGGTGGACGCCGGATCGGGGTGGGTGGCCGGGTCCGCGACCGGGCAGGCGAGAAGGACGGCGGTGCGGTGCAGGCAGCGGGGCGCCAGCAGGCAGCTGCACCGCGCCTGGTGCCCGTCGGTGACCGCGCCGGTCGCTCCGGGCGTCAGGGTGACCAGTGACTCCGGGCCGCAGTCGACCGACACGCCCCCGTCGACCGGGCCGACCGGTGCGCCGGCCAGCCGTTCGACGGCGGCGTCCAGCCGCTTGTGCAGCCGGGGTGGCAGGGCCGCCACCGCCGCGGCGGCGACCGCCGGCAGCACCGGCGGCAACCGGTCGGTGTCCACGGCAGTGGCTGTGCGGTCCGTCAACGTGATCCTCCGCGGATGCGGTCGCCCACCCAGCGGGCGAGTTCGAGCGGGCTGAGAGCGGCGACCGGCATCCCGGCCGCGACGAGCTGCCCGGCGACCGGCACCGAGTAGCAGGGCGCTCCCCTGTCGTTCAGCGCGGCGCAGCCGAGCACGTGCACGCCGGAACCGACCAGCGTGCGGACCTCACCGAGCAGCCCGGCCAGCGGATAACCCTCCTCGAAGTCGCTGACCACCGCGACGATGGTGCGGCTCGGCACGGTCACCAGCGAGCGGGCGGCGGCCAGCCCGGCGGCGATGTGCGTACCGCCGCCGACGCGCACCTCCAGCAGCAGCGACAGCGGGTCGTCGACCCGGTCGGTCAGGTCGACCACCTCGGTGGAGAAGGCGAGGAAGTGGGTGGACAGGGTGGGCACCCCGGCCAGCACGGCGGCGGTCAACGCCGACCACACCACCGACGCCTCCATCGAGCCGGACACGTCGACCACCAGCACCAGCCGCCAGTCGGCCTCCTTGCGGGTGCGGCTGTTGAAGACCGGGCGTTGCGGCACCACCACCGTCCGGCCGTCGCCGAGCCGCTGGGTGTGCGCGAGGTTCGCCCGCAGCGTACGGGCTAGGTTGATCCGGCCACCGGGACGGCTGGTCGGACGCGGGTTGGTCAGCCCGGTCAGCGCCGGACGCACCTGCGTGGCCAGCTGCCTGGTCAGCTCCTCGACCAGCCGCCGCACCAGGGGCCGCAGCTTGGCCAGCTGCCCCTCGGGCAGGCCGCCGGCGAGCGACAGCACCGAGGTCAGCAGCTCCATCGAGGGGCGCACCGCGGCCGGGTCGAGTTCGGCGAGCACGTCGGTACGGCCGCTCTCGGCCGCCCGGGCGATGACCTCCTCGCGTACGGCGGTGCCGAACAGCGCCTCGAGTTCGTCGGCCCACTCGCGGGCGGTCGGGAAGGAGGCTTCCTGGCCGCCGCCGGCCGCCTGCCCGAGGTCGGTGGCGCCCTCGCCCTGACCCGCCCCGTACAGCTCGTCCAGGGCGCGGGCGTAGCGGCGGGCGTCGGCCGGCAGCCGGTCGGGTTGGCGGCCCAGCAGCAGCCGCCACCGGTCGGTGGCGGTGAGCCCGGCGTCCGGCGTTCCCGGCCCGGGCGTCGCGCCGGCATCGGCGTCGGCGTCGCCGGGGCCGGCCGGCGTACCCGGAACGGGGATGCGGCGGGCGAGCAGGGCGGCCCGGCCGGCCGCGTCGGCGGCGGCCCAGCGGGCCAGCAGCTCCGGCGGGGCGGACAGGCTCAGGTCGAGCCGGTCGCCCAGCCGCTCGGTGACGGTGTCCAGCAGCCGGCCCCGGGCCGCCGGGGTGAGCACGTCGAACCCGCCGCGCAGCGCGGGCAGCCGGTCCAGGAAGTCGGCGTCGGGGAGCCGCTCGATCCGCTCCAGCAGCGGGTCCAGCGCGGCCGGGGCGGACTGCAACAGCGGGTGCGCCCCGGTGAGCAGGCCGCCGAGCAGCCGGTGCAGGTGCCGTCGGGTGTCCGGTCCGGTCGCCGCGTCGATCCAGCCGGCCACCCGGGTGCCCAGGGTCTCCAGGTCGGTCAGGTCGAGCAGCACCCGGGCGGCCAGGGCGGCGCCCTGGATCAGCGGCGAACCGGCGCGGGCCAGGTGGTCGAGGGCCTCGTCCAGGCGCAGCCCGATGCGGTCCTCGCCGGCGCGGACCGCGAGGTCGACCAGCGCGGCGGCGTCCGCCGGGGTGTCGCTGCCGGCCAGGCCGGGCAGCCCGCGCACCGCCGCGTCCAGCAGCACGACGGCCAGCTCGGCCGCCCGGGCCCGGCCGTCGGGGGTCGTGCCGGGCAGGTGCTCGCGGCGCAGCGCCTCCAGCAGGTCCAGGGCGGCCAGCAGCTCGGGCAGCGTGCCGGTGCCCGGCAGCACGGTGGCGGCCAGCTCGAGCCGGTCGGTGACCAGCTCCGCCAGGTCGCACCGGGCGGCGTCGCGGAGGCCGGTGAGCAGCTGCGCGGCGGTGGGGCCGCCGTCGGCGGCCTCCCGGCGGAACCGCTCCCGCAGGGTGCCGGCCGCGGCCAGCGCCGCGGTCACCCCGCGTACGCCGACCAGGTCCAGCCGGGCCGCCACGGACGGCGTCCAGGCCAGCTGCCAGCGGGTGGTCAGGGCGGCGCCGTCGCCGGTGCCGGACACCGCGATCGGCTCGCCGTAGCCGACGCCGCAGACCTGGAGGCGTTGCAGCAGGATTTCCCGCCGCCCGTCCAGCTCGGTGCGCAGCGGGTCCAGGCGGACCTCGCGGGCCTTCGGGCTGTCCGGGTTGGGCAGCCGCAGCGTGGTGACTTCCGCCTCGACCGCCGGGCCGAGCCCGGAGCGCGGCGTGCCGGGGGCGATGCGGCCCCGTTCGGCGCCGACCAGCACGCTCTCCAGGGCCTTGGCCAGCGCCCGGCCACGGCCGAGCAGTTCGCCCTGGCCGAGCACGGTGGTCACCGCCTCCAGCACCTCGCCCCGGCCGGGGGCGGGCAGGTCCCGCAGCCGGGCCAGGTCGTCGGCGAGCCGTACCGTCTCGGTGGCCTCACCGGTGCCGGCGGTGTGACCGGCGGCGCGGAGTTCCCGGCACAGGTCGGTGACCGCGCGGGCCGCGGCGGCCCGGATCCGTTCCGGGTCGCCGGCGGCGGTGAAGACGGACTGCTGCCAACGCGGGTCGCGGATCCCGGCCGGGTAGCCGGACCGGGAGTCGAGCAGGTCGAACGCGTACGGCACCAGCGAGGTGACCGCCGTGGCGCCGCCGTCGGTGGCGGCCGGTCCGGGCGCAGTCGTCACGGACCGGACGGGATCGGCCGCGGCGGTGCCGGGCCGGATCGGCGCGACGGCGACGTCGGCGGCCGACGGGGTGGTGACCAGGGCCGGGGCGTGGAAGGCGCCGATGACGGCGGCGACCCGCCGGCCGTCGACGCCGGCTTCGGCCAACACCCGGCGCATGTGCCGCTCGCGGGCCAGGTCCCGGGCCGGCACGCCGTCGCGGTCGGCGCTGTCGGTACGCATCGCCCAGCCGACGCCGAGCGCGGCCCGGCGGACCGCCTCGGGCGGGCAGCCCGGGGCACGCACCTCCACCACCCGGTCCCACAGGTCGTCGCCGTCCCGTCCGGTGCCGCTGGCGCTGAGCGCGGCGGCGTAGGAGCGGCGCAGGCCGGGCACCGGCTCCCCCGCGTCCGGTCCGGGCTCGCCACCGGCGGCCGGCTCGGCGCCGGCAGTCGGGTCGGGGACGGTGGCCGGGTCGGTGGCGCCGGCGGTCCAGCCGGGGTCGGCCAGCGGCAGGTCGCAGCAGATAACCTCCACGCCGCGCTGCCGGGCCCAGCGGATCGCGGCCAGTTCCGGGGAGAAGTCGGCGAACGGGTAGAAGCCCATCGGCCCGTCCGCGCCGTGGCTGCCGACCAGGGCCAGCGGCGCCCGGGCGGCCGGATCCGACAGGTACGGCAGCCAGCGCTGGAAGTCGGCCGGCAACTCGATGCAGACCACCTCGGCCCCGGCGGCGTCCAGCAGCGCCGGGACCACCGCCGCCAGCGCCGGGCTGTGATGCCGCACCCCGATCAGGTACGGCCGCACCGAACCGGCGAGCGCGTCGACCACGGCGCGCGGGTCGGCCGACGTCGCGTCGGCTCCCCCCGGGCCGGCGGTCGCCGGGGCCGCACCGGTCGGCGGACTGGAGAGGGTCGTCACCGCAGGTTCTCCCGCAGGTCCCAGAGCCGGCGCCACATCGCCGAGCCGTCCTCGGCGCGGCGACGGACCGGGCCGTCCCAGTAGCCGAGCAGGCGGGCGTGGTCGTTCTGGTCGTCCTTGCGGACCACGCCGAGCAGGTGCCCGGGCACCAGGTCGAGCGCGTCCCCGCCGGGCAGGTACGCGGCGGCCAGGCCGAGCGACACCGCCACCTGCACCGCCTCGGCGGTGGACATCACCGTGCCGGGCCGCTCCACGTCCCAGCCCTCGCCCGACCGGCCGGAACGCAGGTCGCGGAACACGGTGACCAGGGCGTCCAGCACCGCGTCGTCCACCGTGTACGCCGCGCCGGCGCGCTGCACGGCGGCGGTGGCCTGCTGGCGGACCAGGTCGGTCTCGACGTCCGCGTCCGAGATCGGGTGGATGGTCTCGAAGTTGAACCGGCGCTTGAGGGCCGAGGACATCTCCGACACGCCCCGGTCCCGCAGGTTGGCGGTGGCGATCACGGTGAACCCGGGCACGGCGCGGATCAGCCCGTCCTCGGTGCCGGACAGCTCCGGCACGTTCATCCGCCGGTCGGACAGGATGGACACCAGCGCGTCCTGCACCTCGGGCAGGCAGCGGGTGACCTCCTCGATGCGCACCACCCGGCCGGTGCGCATGGCGGTCAGCACCGGCGAGTCGACCAGCGCCTGCGGGGTCGGGCCCTGGGCGAGCAGCAGGGCGTAGTTCCAGCCGTAGCGGAAGGCGTCCTCGGTGGTGCCGGCGGTGCCCTGGACGGTCAGCGCGCTGGTGCCGCAGACGGCGGCGGCCAGCAGCTCGGAGAGCATGGACTTGGCGGTACCGGGCTCGCCGACCAGCAGCAGGCCCCGCTCGCCGGCCAGGGTGACCACGCACCGCTCGACGAGGCTCCGCTCGCCGACGAACTTCGCCGGGATGGTCATGCCGGCCGGCAGTTCGGTGCCGTCCGGGCCGGTGCGCCGGTCGGCGGGCAGCTTCAACGTCTCGCCGTCGCTGCCCTGGATGAAGGTGACCACGGCGCGCGGGGTCAGCGCCCAGCCCGGCGGCCGGGCCCCGTCGTCGTACGCGGCCAGGAAGGCCAGCTCGTCGGCGTACCGCTGCTCGGCGGAGAGGACCTGGGCGGCGGTCTCCGGCGCCACGGTGGGGCGGACGTGTTCCGTCACGGTCACGGGCGTTCCTCGATCTTTCTGGTTCGGATGGGGGTGGGTCGGGACAGGGGTCGGCGGCTTGGCGGTGCCGCGACGGCCGGGCAGGTCGTCGCGGCACCACCGCCCCGTCGGGGGTCGGTCAGCGGCGGGTGGGCAGGTTGTCGAAGCGGGGCCGGTCGCCGTCGCGCAGGCGTTGCCAGGCCCGCCGGTGCAGCTCGGCGGCCGGTTCGAACGGAACGGTCACGCCGAGCGCGGCCGTACCGTCGGGTGCGAGGTCGAACAGGGTCACCTTCCAGCCCTCGATCGGCGCCTGCCCGCTGCCGCGTTCCAGCCAGGGGCCGGGCAGGAACAGCGACCGGCCGGCCCGGGACCGGCTGGCCTCGACGACCAGGTCGGTGCCCGCCAGTTCGGCGCGGGCCGCCTTCAGCCGGGCCGGCTTCCAGCCGGTCCACTTCGCCGTGTTGCGGTCGGTCGGGTCCGGCATGGCCAGCAGCATCAGGTACACCGCCGCCGCGTCGGCGCCCAGGCCGTGCGCCCCGGCCACCTCGGCGACCAGGTCCGGCACCGACCGGGTCGGATCCTGCGGCCACCAGGTGCCGTCCGCCGCCCGCGCGCCGCCGCCCGGCTCCCCCGGATCGCCGAGCAACGCCGCGAAGCGTGGGTCACGGACCAGGCGCAGCGCCACCTCGATCGGGTACGGCTTGGCGGCGTCGCCGCGCAGCGCCGGCAGGTACGGATCCGTCCCGTCGGCGTCGAGCAGGTCCGGCCGCAGCGCGGGCGACGGTTGGCTGTCGTGGGTGGACAGCACGATGGCGCCGTACCGTTCCCAGCCGGGGCCGGTCTCCGACGGGGTGCCCGCCACCTGCCGAAACGCGGGCAGGGAGACGTACTGGTCGAGGTCGAGCAGCAGGTTGGGGTTGGCCAGCCGGTCCCGGATCGCGGCCAGCGCGGCGGGCAGCGCGGCCCGGCACGCGTCGCCGGCCGGCGTGTGGTGGGCCACCCACGCCGCCAGGGCGACCGTGGAGCGCAGCACGTGACCGGTGAAGCCCGCCGCGCGGCCGTCGGCCGGCCGGACCCGGTCGCCCCTGATCTCGAAGGCCAGGTCGGTGCTCAGCTCGGCCGAACGGGCCGGGTCGAGCAGCGCCGGCAACGCCTTGGCGGGCTCCCAGCCGGTGCGGATCGCGCGCGTCGCCTCGGCGAGCAGCTGTTCGGGCACCACCACCCGGCGCCCCAGGGCGGCGTTCCACACCGCCGCGGCGGCGGCCACGTCGGGGCCGTCGGTCCACAGCCGGGCCGGGTCCGCCGGCAGCAGCGCCGAGACCACGGCCCGCCGCAACCCCGGCCTGGCCTCCCTCAGCACCCCGAAGGCCAGCTTGACCTCCCCGACCTGCCTGATCCCGAGCGCCTTGCGCAGCTCGGTCGGCACGGTGTTGGCCGAGTCCACGTACGGGAGGCCGGCCAGCACCAGCTTCGCGGCGGTGGGGGTGACGCCGGTCAACTCGGCGAACTGCTCGGCCGCCTCCGGCCGCCAGGGCAGCGGGCCGTGCGCGGCCGACTCGGTGAGGAAGCCGGCCAGCCAGCCGGCCGGCCGTTCGTCACCGACCGGCTCCGAGGACTGCGCCGTGTAGGGCTCGGGCACGGCGAACACGCCCGCCGGGTCGTGGTGCAACGCGTCGAAGAAGTAGCCGGTGGCCGTGCCCCTGGAGTTGAGGACGGCGAGGAACGCCCCGTCGGGCAACGGCAGGATGCCCGGCCTGGGGTAGCGGCGCGAGCCGTCGGGGTTCTTCAGGTCGTCGTCGCGCAGGTGCAGCCTGCACCGGCGCCACCGCCCCGGCGCGGCCGCCGCGCTCAGGTCGAGCCGGTCCAGCGCCGCGAGCAGGGCGCGCAGCGTCTCCCGGTGCTCGTCCGGGGTCACCGCCGCGACGGCCCGGTAGGCCACGGCGGCCACACCGCCGAGCAGGGACCACCAGTCCAGCCCGGACGGCAGCGACGGCCCGTCGAGGTGCAGGCGTACGGCGGAACCGCCCCCGCCGGTGGCGGACGACTGGGTGGTGAACGCCTGGAACTGGGTGAAGGCGTGGGGCGCGGTGCCCGCCCCGTGGGCCGAGCCACGCAGGCCGTCCAGTGCCTCGTTGAGCTGCCGGTCGGTGGGTCCGGTCACGGTGACCGCCGGCGCCACCGCCGCCGGGGCGGACAACGACCTGGTGAGCCGCTCGGTCACCGCGTCCAGGTCGGTGCGCACCCGGGCGGCCAGCCGCAGCACCCCGGCCACGCCCGTCAGCACGGCGTCGTGGCTGACCGCCGGCAGCGTCGAGCGGACCAGCTCGACCAGCGCGTCCGTGTCGTCCTCGTCGGCGGTCGCGCCGGTGTTGGCGGGCCCGGAGCCGGCGCCGACCATGGCCGCCGGAACCGCGACGGGAAGGCCGGTGACGGCCTGCGGGGCCACGGTCAACCCGGGTCGCGCCGCCGCGCGGGCCGCGGCCCGCGCGGCCTCTTCGGCCAGGGCGGCGCGGCGCTCGTCGAGGGCGGCCTTCAGCAGCGCGGCGGCGGTCTCCCGGTCCATCCGGCGCAGGGCGGTGGAGCCGGCCGGGTCGCGGGGCAGCATGTTGCCGAGGAACTGCCGTGGCGGCAGCGGGAGCGCGTCGGGGCTGTAGTCCCGGCTGGACGGCGGCCCGGCGGCGGCCGACACCATCCCGTCCGGGTCGACCAGGACGGGACCGTTGAGCACGGCCCGCGGCCGGTCGTCGCCGGGCAGCACCAGCGCCGCGATCGGCTCCTGGCCCGCGGCCACGGTGACGGTACGACCGGCCAGGTCCTCACCGCGTACCGAGCCGTCCGGCAGCGTGACCACCCGCCAGCCGAGCAGCCCGCCCACCGGGACGGCCGCCGGGGTGGCCCGGTCGGAGAGGGCCGGCCGCAGCCAGCTGGCCGGCTCCCGGAGGTGGCTTCCGTCGACCGGGAGGTCGGCCAGGAACCGGGGCAGGCCGCGCCGGCCGTGGGTGTTGGCGACCGGGTCGTACTCGCACCAGCCGTAGGCGTCGTCCTCCTCGCTGTGCCGGTACACCCAGTGCGAGGTGCCGTCGGTGATGACCGGCAGCTCGGACGGGACGGCCGTGTCACCGGCGTGCAGCACGCCGTCGCCGGTGGTCCGCCCGCCGCCGGGCAGCGGCAGGGTGATCTGCTTCCCGCGCGGCTGCTGGCCGTGGTGCCGGCCCTGGACGAGCTGCGGCTCGCCGGGCGACGAGTGCCAGTAGCCCCCCAGGTCGTAGTCCAGCGCCTTGGAACGCCAGTAGACGAGCAGTTGGCCGTCGACGTAGTGGTAACCGGGCTGACCCCACAGGTCGCCGGCCGGGATGCGCAGGTCGTGGCGGAGCACGATGCCCTCGGCGCCGATCACGCGCACCGTGGTCGGCCCGCCCAGGATCACGTACGGCCAGGCTTCCTGCCGGACCACCTCGACCCGGCGGTCGCCGCCGGTCACCTCCTGCCAGGCCAGCTCCCAGTCCGGCCAGCCCAGTTCGTCGAGGATCCCGCCGCGCAGGCTGCGGGCGACGCGCTCGGCGAGGTCGACGCCGAGGGCCTGCCCGAGGTCGCCGCCCCGTCCGGGCTCACCGGATCCGTCGAGTTCGTCGGAGACCAGGCGCAGCGCCTCGACCGGGAGCCTGCCCAGCCAGTCCACCGACGCCGGCAGGTACGGCAGTCCGGCGGCGAACCGGTTGCGGATGCGGGCCCGCAGCCAGTCGATCAGCATCGGCCGGATGCCCGGCGTCTCGACCATCCGGCGCAGGGCGGCCTGCTGGTCGTCGAGCTGGTCGAGGCCCCGGCGCAGGGCATCGGTGAACCGGTCGTCGCCGGCGACGGCGAGCAGATCGCGCTCTCCCCCACGCGTGACCCAGTTCGCCAGGTCCAGGACCTCGCGCTCCTTCGGCGCGGCCACCGGCAGGTCGAGGGCGAGCAGCAGGTCGAGCAGTTCCAGGTCCCCCTCGGCCCCGAGGGTCTCGCCGCTGTCGGCCAGTTCGACGCGCAGCCGGACGGCCATCCGCTCGACGAGCGGGTACAACTGCGGCAGGCGTCGGCGTTGGTGGCCGGAGTTGACCCGGCTCACGAAGCGGCGCAGCCAGCCGACGGAGCCGTCCTGCGGGCGCGCCGCGTCCGGCACGTCCGGGTCGGACAGCCCGGCGAGCGCACCGGTGTCGGTCAGCAGGGCCAGCCAGGTGACCAGGTCGTCCCGGTCGGCGGGCATCAGGTCGAGCAGGCTGCCGCGGATCGCCGGGTCGCGGCCGGCCAGCGCCGTCAGCGCCGGCAGGTGCGCCTTCCACCAGCCGGCCGGCGCCTCGGCGGCCACCGGCAACCGGAGCAGCTCGGTCAGGTAGGCCGCCTCGCGCTCGGTGACGGCGGCGGCCCCGGCCCTACCGGCGGCCTTGGTGGCGGCCCGGACCAGCCGGTTCACCACACCGGCCGACTGGGTGGACGGAACCACGCCGGCGGTCGCGGCCCGCAGTGCCAGCCGGCAGAACCGCTCCAGCGCCTCGTCGGCCGGCAACTGGGCGGACAACTCCTTGGCGTAGCCGGCCAACGCGGTCGCGGACACCACCTTGGCCGAGGCGAACTCCACGTAGACCTCGTCCAGCCGGTCCAGGTCGACCGGCAGGCCGTGCTGCGCCTCCGCCTTGCGCGCCTTGTTGAACAGCTGCGTCGCGTACGCGTCCTGCCCGGCGGCCAGGAACACCCGCGCCGCCTGCTCGAAGAACGTCGGCAGGAGGTGCGGCAGCGTACGGGCGAGCCGGTCGGCGATGCTCTGGTGCCCGTCCAGGGCGGCCTTCGGCCGCGACCGCACCTGCTTGGCCAGCTTCTGCAACTCCGGCACCACCGCCAACGCGTGCCGGCCGTCCGCCGGGTGGTGCACCAGCACCCACTCGGGGAAGGCCAGCGGTCGGCGGGGACCCAGCCCGACGACGACCGGCTCGGCGCCGGGCGACAGGCCGAGGAACCCGACGGCGATGTCCTCGCCCTCGCCCAGGGCGGCGTCAACGAGGCGGACCACCGGCCGCTCGTCGAGGGCCGGGTGCCGGTAGGTGCGGGCGGTGAGGGGCACCGCCCGGTCACCGGCCCCGGCGGTGTCGGCCGGCAGCACCGCGCCGGCGGTCAGCAGGTTCTCGACCGCGCCGTCGTCAGCCGTCGTCGTCATCCCGGTCACGCCTTCTTCCCCGTTCCGGTCACGGCGCCGGACAGGGCCGTCGCCATCCGCATTCCTTCCGACCAGGCCACCGGCCCGACCTCGGTCAACCGCAACGTCGGCCCGTCCACCACCGACCAGGAGAGATTGCCCAGGGTCGCCTCCGAGTCCCAGTAGTCCTCGTCGAACCACATGGCGGCCTCGACCGTGCGGCCGGCCTCCCAGACCCGGCACTTGACCTGCGAGCCGGAGACCCGGAAGCCGAGCGTGGCGGCCCGGGCGGCGAGCCGGTTCGGCACGGTGGTGCCGCGGAAGTCGGTGATGGTCGTGTCGCGCTGTTTCAGGTCGTCGGGTCTGCCCCAGGTGCCCCGGTGCAGCTGCTCGATCCGCTGGGTGACGTCCAGTTCGTCGGCGAACCCGCGCAGGTCGGCCAGCTCGGGCAGGCGCACCGGGTGGGGCAGCGTGGCGCTGACCGGCGAGAGCCGGACGGTCTCCCCGTCGAGGTTGACCACGCGCAGGTCGCCGGTGTCGGTGACGTCGCGCAGGAAGCCCGGCTCGGCCGGGTCGTCCCCGAGCACCACGAGGTCGCGCAACGCGTCCTGCCAGGCCGGGTCCGGCCAGACCCGGGCCAGCAGCCCGGTCGGCACCGGCAGCGAGGACACCACCCAGGCGTCGACCCGGGCCAGGCACTCCGCGGCGTGCCGGTCGAGCCACTGGCCGAGCTGGCGCAGCCGGTCGACCTCGGGGTCGTCCCGCAGCGCCTTCGGCAGAGTCTTCAGCGGACGGCCGCCGGCCCGCGGGCCGGTGGACCGGGCCGCCACCTTTCCGTCCACGAGAGAGATCTCGTACGAGTCCCCCACCGGTAGCCAGCCCATCAGGAATACCCTCCGCAGTGGCAGAACAGCCAGATTTCGTGAGGAATCGGCCGTGATCGACAACGAGGGCACGCTAACAGTAGTGACCGACACGACAGCGACCCATCGGCCGGTCAGCCGAGCCGGGGTCGGCGGGACGAGAGGGCGCGATCCGCGGAAGTCGCAGGTCCGGCGGGTCCGAGCGCGCCGCGAACGGTCGGTCGCGGTCCCGGCGGGGAGACGCGGCGATGATCTAGGTCACACCAGGGCCGTCGGCGGCCGGAGTCGGCCCCGGCCGGCGATGGGCATGGCGGTACGGGCTCAGCAGTGGCGGACCGACGACGCCGGGCCGGCGCGTTGCGGCTCGACGGACGGCTGATCACGCTGTCGGCGCGCCAGCGTGGTGGTCGAGCACCTTGCCGAGCAACGCGACCAGGGCCTGCCGTTCGGTGGCCGACAGCGGGGCGAGCAGCTCGTCCTGCACGTCGTCGAGCGCCCGGTCCAGCCGCCGGAGCTGCCGGACGCCCGCCTCGGTGACGGTGACGATGTTGCGTCGGCGGTCCGCCGGGTCGGCGCTGCGCCCGACCAAGCCCTCCCCCTCCAGCTCGGTCACGGCCGCGACGACGTCGCTGCGGTCCATGCGGCAGCGCCGCCCCAGCTCCGCCTGGCTCGCGGGGCCGAACTCCCGCAACGCGGCGAGCACCCGGTAGTGGTAGCCCCGCGCGCCGGCGGCGGCGAACCCCTGGGAGACGAACCGCCTCGCGTGCACTGCGGTCTGAGTGATGAGCCAGGTCGCCTTCGTGGCGAGGCGGTCCGGTGTCGGTTCCACGGGTGACCATGCTAACAGGACGTTGGCCGCGCCAACGATCTGCCTTACCGTTGGCCGCACCAACGATACGGAGGATCGAGATGTCACACGTGACCGACCGCGCCGAGATCGCCGAGCTGGTCGCCAGGCTCGCGCGGGCGCTGGACGAGCGGCGCTTCGAGGACCTGCGGGTTGTCTACGCCCCGGACGCCGAGACCAGCAGCCCGCGCGGGGCCCTGCGCGGCATCGACGAGATCGTCGACGTCGTCCGGCGAACCAGCCCGGAGGAGGAGTTGACCCAGCACTTCAACACCGACGTGGTGGTCGACCTCGACGGCGACCACGCGGAGGTCGGCACCCATCAACTCGTGTACTTCTTCCACCGGGGCGAGGCGCCGCACCGGACCGCCGGCGTCCGGGCCCGCTACACCGCCGCACGTACGCCGGTCGGCTGGCGATTCGCACAGGCCCGGATCTCCCCGCTCTGGCAGCAGGTCCCGACGTCCTCGTGAACTCGGCGCCATTCGCCGACAGCGGCGAGGTGACCGGCGGGCCCGGCGGCGTTCAATACTCGGCTGCGGACGCCGCCGGCCCGCCCTTAGGCTCCCGGCCTACGCGCCGGCAAGGCGTCCTGTCGACAGCGGTCACACCGCCGATCGGAGATGCGCAGAAGATGACGTGCCACCTGTTCGCGCTCAGCCTCGATGCGAACCAACCTCCGCGTCTCGCCCGGTTCTGGTCCGGGGTCCTGGGCTGGGACATGCTCGACGATCCACCCGACGGTGTCGCCCTGCTGTCCGGTGACGACACCGGGTTCCGACTCCGTTTCCTTCCGACCGAGCGGCCGAAGGCCGGCCCGAACCCGATGCACTTCGACCTGACTAGCGCATCCCTCGAGGACCAGCAGCAGACGGTGGCCAGGGCGGTGGAACTCGGCGCACGGCACATCGACGTCGGCCAGCGCCCCGAAGAGGGTCACGTGGTGCTCGCCGACCCCGGGGGCAACGAGTTCTGTGTCATCGCGCCGGGCAACAACTTCCTCGCCGACTGCGGATTCGTCGGGGCGCTGGCCTGCGACGGCTCGCAGGAGGTCGGATACTTCTGGAGCGAAGCGCTGGGCTGGCCGCTGGTCTGGGACCAGGACCAGGAGACCGCGATCCGCTCACCGCTCGGTGGCCCGAAGATCACGTGGGGTGGCCCACCGTTGAATCCGAAGACCGGCAAGCAACGCCTGCACTTCGACCTCGCCCCGCCCGCTGACGGCGATCAGCAGACGGAGGTCGACCGGCTGCTCTCCCTGGGGGCCACCCGGATCGACATCGGCCAGGGCGAGGTCGGCTGGGTGGTCATGGCCGACCCGGACGGCAACGAGTTCTGCGTGTTGCCGCCCCGGTAGCCACCCCGGCCCCGACGGCGCGGGCGTCCGGAAGGTCGGCGGCAGGTGTCAGCGCAGCCGCGACCTCCGGTACGACGGCAACCGCGCCCTGCTCAGTTGCGGGGCCAGACGCGGACCGGCACCCGGGGGAACGCCGCCGTCAGGAAGTGCTCGGTGAGGCGGTCCCGCAGCAGGCAGTCCGGCCAGGCGTCCAGCACCTCGGGCAGGGTGCGGTTGCCGAGGGCGAGCTGGAGCAGAGCGCCCGGCGGGACGGCGGCGTGGGTCGCCGGGTCGGTGGCCGGGCCGACCGTGCCGCGCACCGCCGTCACCGCCGTCAGCTCGCCGTCGGTGAACACCAGCCGGGCGGCGGGGCCGTACATGTCGATGGTCAGTGTGGCCTCACGCCACCGCAGGCCGGCCGCGCGCCAACGGGCCCGCAGCAGCGGCACCAACCGGGCGAGCAGGTCGACCGGATCGCCGCTGCGGACGTACCAGCCTCTGGGCCGCCTCGGTACGCCCGGCGGGCCGAGGCGCACCAGCGGGTGCTCGTGGTCGAGCGCGGGGCAGACCGCGACGAACGGCCGACCCGCCGACGCCTCGTACCCTCGACCGATCCGGGCCAGGTACGCGTGCATGGCTACGGCGGCCTGCGGCCAGTCGGCCGTGCGCGTACAGGCCGCCGCGAACACGGCCAGCTCGCCGGCGGCGTTGAGCCGGGCACCGTGCACCAGGTATCCACGGACTTCGGCGCCTCGCACCAGGACGGCGACGACGCGCCGGGCGAGGTCCGCCTGACGGCGTCCGGCGATCTCGTACCGCCACACACCCGCGTCCCTCGGGCAGACCAGGGCGTCGCCGTCAGCGAGCCGCCGGTCGATGTCGGCGAGGGCACCCGCGTCCGCGGCGGTCGCCGAGCGCAGCGTCAGGCCGTCGGAGGGGCCGTCCGGCCGGGCCTGCCCAGTGGCCGGCAGTGCGGTGGCGGGCACCGCCGGCGCGCCGCCGCTGGTGAGGGCGTAGTCGTAGCCGAGCCGCCGGTAGAAGTAGGGGATTCCCTCGATGACCTGGACGGGCACGCCGCGGGACGCGTACCGCTCGTGCAGCGCGGCGAACAGCCGCTGGGTGAGCTGGTTCCCGCGGTGCTCCGGCGCCGTACCGACCAGCTCGACCTGGGCCACCGGCAGGCGCACCCCGGCCACGCTCCAGTCCTGCCGGAGGCCCACGAGGCTCGCCGCCGGGCGGTCGGTCGCCAGGTCCACCGCGACCAGGAAGTCGTCGGGCACGACCGAGGGGTGGCCGGTCAGCAGGCTCTCGACCCAGGCGGCGATGCCGGGGTGCGGTTTCCCGCCGGTCACCCACTGCAGCTGGACCGACGCGTGCAGGGCGGCGAGCTCGGGCGCGTCGGAGGGTCGGCCGGCCCGGATCACGTAACCGTCGCTCTGCCTTGTCATGCCTTACCTTCGCACAGGAGCCTCCGTCGGTGGCGTGCCGAGGCGAGCCGCGCCGGAACCACCCGCGGCGCCGCCGTCGATCGGGTCGGCGCCACGGTGGCGTTCGGCGCCCAGGCTCGGCGCACGGCCGGGATCGGCGTGGTCAGCGGATCCCGCCCGTCGCCCTGCGCCGGGACGGCAGCGCGCGACGGCCGCCCCAGCTCAGGTGCCGGTTCAGCAGGTGGTGTTGCCGGCCGGGACCCAACCGTCCACGGACGGGTGCTCGGCGCCCTGGCCGTAGATCCAGACATCGTCGTCGACGGCCGAGACCTGACCGTGCCAGCGGAACCCGCGCCCGGCGGTCAGGGTGAGCAGCACGTGACCGTGCGGCTCGGCGCGCAGCCAGGTGTTCTGCCGGAGGTTGCAGACGATGCCCCACGCGTCGCTCGCCGAGGCCGGCGCGGCTACCACAGCCGTACCGGAGAAGACGACGGTCGCGACCGTCAGGGCGTGTAGAAGGCGATGTTTCACTCGGGTCCTCTCGACTGTGGACGGTGACGGACTCTGATTGTGGTCGATGGGTACGCCCCGGCGTCACGGGGGGCGGCATCGAGTCGGGGACCGCCAGGCACAGCCGGGGCGGCGGCACTCAGTGGAAGGAGCCGTTCCCGGTCGGGACGTCGCCACGGGGCGCCGGTCGGGCCGGCGGACCCCCGCCGGAGACAAGCGAACTTGACAACCGCGGAGAGTGTCAAGCACGCTTGTCGCGACAAGGTCACTTGACATCAGGGGGTGTTCATGAAGAACGACCTCTGCGCGCTCCGGCTGGCCACCGGGCTGTCCCAGCGCGAGCTGGCCCAGGCGCTGGGCGTCTCGCGACAGACGATCAACTCGATCGAGAACGGCCGCTACGACCCCTCCCTGCCGTTGGCCATTGCCATCGCGCGCCACTTCCACCGCACCGTCGAGGAGATCTTCCATGTCGACTGATCGACACACGGACAGGCGCAGGGCCCTGGCTCTCGGCGTCGGCATGGCGATCGTGGCGCTGCTGATCGCCGTGGGCCTGCTGCTGCGCGAGCACGCGCCCGGGAACATGGGAGTGGGCTTCCTCCTGGGCGCGGCGCTCGGGCTGATCGGTGTCGGGGTGATGGCGTGGCGGCTCAGCAGACGACCGGAACGCGCGACGACCTTCGAGCGGGCGTGGTCCCAGTCGGGTGACGAGCGGGACGACGCCGTCCTCACCCGCGCCCTGGCCGTGCTCGGGCTGCTCGCGCTGCCGCTCACCGGCACGGCGGGGATCGCGATCGGGCTCGGCGCCGCGGTCGAGATGATGCTGGCGCTGCTGATCCTGGCGGAGGTCCTGGTCGGGGCGACCGCCTTCGCGGTCATCAACCGACGCAGTTGAGCGCGGATCCGAGCGCTGTGCGGCTTTTCGCCGGCTTGACGGCAACTCCCGCCATCTGACATCACCCGCCGGCGGCAGATGTATCTACTCGCATCGATCGGACTCCGTAAGGATGTCCACCCGCCCACGCCACCACCTCGGGGCGAACGGCGATCCCCCATCATCGGGAGGAAATGTGTCTACCAGACTCGCAGGAAGAGCGCGCCGTTCGACGCTCGCCCTGCTCACCGGCGCGGCACTGGCGACGCTGTTGTCCGTCACCGCGGCCGGTGCCGCACCACTGGCCGGCCCGGCGGAAGGCCCCGCCACCGCCGCCGCGGTCGACGTGTACATGAAGGACACGGCCGCCGACGTGGGGCTCGAACCGCACGCGCTCAACCCGCTCTGGCAGAGCGCGGACATCAAGGTCTGCCACACCGCCGTCGAGTGCGCGACCAGCCAGAACCCGATCGTCGGCCAGCGGAACTACATCTTCATCAAGCTGCGCAACCCCGGCCCGTACGGCGACAGCGTGATGGAGGAGGGCACGATCTGGGTCTACCGGACCACGCCCGGCGGCGGGGCGGCCTGGCCGGGGGCGTGGACGCAGATCGGCGCGATGGCGGTGCCGGTCTACCCGGGCGTCACCTCGGTCACCATCCCGTGGGACAACGTGCCCGGCCCGGGTCACTTCTGCCTGCTGGCGCGCTGGGTCTCCCCCAACGACCCGATGACCTTCGAGGGACCGGACATCGGCGTCAACACCCGCCACAACAACAACATCGCCTGGCGGAACGTGGACTCGGTGGCGGTGACCGCCGGCGGCCTCGCGCAGACGCGGCCGTTCGCCATCGGCAACACGCTGACCCGGCCGGCCCGCAGCAGCGTGGTCTTCAGCCAGACCGGGGCGCCGTTCCAGGCCGCCGGTGGCCGGCTCGTCGCCGACCTCGGCCCGGCCCTGTTCGAGCGCTGGGCCAAGGGCGGCAAGGCCGGCAAGGGTGTCCGCGAGGTGGGCCGCAACCAGGTCGAGATCGTCGACATCGGCCAGGCCAGCCTGGACAACCTGGAGCTCAACCCCGGTGAGCGGCTCGCCTTCTCGCTGCACTTCACGGCGGCCGTGCCGACCCAGGAGAAGACCGCCGTCAACGTGACCCAGGTCGGCCCGGACACCACCGGCGCCGCGCGGGCCGACCTCGGCGGGGTGCGGTACGACATCACGGTGGCCCAGCGGGCCAGGTAAGCGCCCGCAAGGGGCAGGGACGGAGGTCGCGGACGGGGCCCGCGACCTCCGTTCCGCACGTCCGGCGGTGTCGCCGCCGCCGCGGCGCTCCCGGGCCCTCGACGGCCGGCCTCCGGGCCCGCTCGGTGTCCGGCTCAGCGCAGGGTGACCCAGGTGGTCGCCACCGCGTACCCGGCGGTGCGGGCGCAGAGCTGGACCGGGCCGGCGGGCGGCATCCCCATCGAGAAGTAGCCGACCGCGTCCACCGGCACCTCCTCGTACGGGCCGACGGAGGTACGCGCGATGACCCGCCCGCCCCGGGCCGGCGAGAGCTGCCCGACGATGCCGGTCGGGGTCACCTCGATCTCGACCACCACCGCACCGGTGCGGAACGTCAACGTGCGCGCCGAGCCGGCGGACCGGGTGGGACCGGCCGGTTCCGGGTCGCAGGCCGAGTCGAAGGTCAGCTCGGCGAGGGCCAGTTCGGCGTCGACGGTCCGCCAGCTGAACGCGGCGAGGGCCGCGGCCAGGAACTCCTCCGGCACCGGGCCGGAGTCCCGCAGGGCGGCCCTCAACTCGGCCAGCAGGGCGTCGTCAGCGGCTGGCGGCCACGGCTCCATCCCGGTCACCTCCGCTCCCCTCGTCGCCCGGGCGCGCCCTGAGGAACGGGGCGAGTGCCGGACAGTTCCGCAGCTTGTGCAGGCACCGGGCCTGGCTCGGACCGACGCTGCCCACCGGCATGCCCAGCCGCGCGCCGATCTCGCGGTAGCTGACCGGCGGATCGGCCATCAGCAGGGCCAGCAGGTCCCGGCAGCGCGGCGGCAACTGCGCGAACGCCTCCCGCAGCGCCTGCTGCCGCTCGGCGCGCAACAGGTCCTCGTCCGGGGTGACCGGATCCACCAGCAGATGGGCACCGACGTGCCCGTCGACCGAGTCGTCGTACGGGTCGAACGGCTGGGTCCGCCGGCCGAGGCGAAGCAGCCGGTAACACTCGCGTCGGGTGGTGGTGATCAGCCAGGCGGGCAGGGCGTTAGACTCCCGCAGCCGCCCCAGGTGCTCCACCGCGCGCAGCCAGACGGTCTGGTTGACGTCCGCCGCGTCGACCGGGTCGAGTCCGTACGACCGGATCACCGAGAGCACCAGTGGGGTGTAGCGGCGCACCAACTCACCCCACGCCCGCTCGTCACCGCAGGAGGCGGCGGCGACCAGCCCGACGGTGCCGCGCTCGCTCACCGGTACGACGCCCGGCGTGCCGATGCCGGCCTCACGCGACGAGTACGCCGTAGTCGGGATGCCAGCGCGGGCCGGCGACCAGCGCGGCTCGGGCCGCCTCCGCGCCGAGCCCGGCGCTGGTCATCAGCGCGGCCAGTCGCCCGGCGACGTGGCCGGTGGCGAACGAGGTGCCGGCCCAGGCGGCGAAGCCGTCGAAGTACCGGATCGGTTGGCCCGGCAACTGGAGTCGGCCCCTGACGTAGGTGCTGGTCCGCTCCCCCAGGGCACAGGCGTCCACCCACGACCCGTAGCTGCTGTACGGCGCCGGCACCGGGCCGGTGGATCCGGCGCTCACCGCGCCCACCGCCAGGACCCGGTCCAGGGCGGCCGGCCAGGCCCGCCGGCTGTTGCCGGCATTGCCCGCCGACGCCACCACCGCCCGGCCGGGCAGCCCGGCCAACGCGTTGACCAGTGGCAGCGGGGGCTGGTCGTCCTGGGTGAAGTAGCCCAACGAGAGGTTGACGACCGACACCTGCGGACCGAGCCGGCCGAGGGCGGCGACCAGCATCTCCTCGTCGCCGACGCCGGTGGCGTTCAGCGCGGCCTCGGGATCGAAACGTACGCCCGGCGCGGCCTGCCGGACCACTCCGGCGACGAAGGTGCCGTGGCCACCCTGCAGCGCCAGCACGTCGGCCCCGACGTAGACCGCGTCCTCGTCGTCGGTCTCGGGAAGATAGCTGCCGGCCAGCCACTGCGGATGACGGGAACCGGCCAGCCGCCAGATGCCGGTGTCGCAGATTCCCACCGTCACTCCCGCGCCCTCACCCGCGCGCGCCGGATCCGGCGCCGGCAGCGCGGCGGCGACCCGGGGCGGACCGCCCGGGTTGCCCATGATGTTGCCGAAGCCGAGCAGGGCGTGGTGCGGCTGGACCAGGGGCGCCGGCTGCCCCGGCCACTGCTGCGGGTCGCGGAGCCTGGTCACCACCGACGGGATGTCGGTCTCGGCGGCGAAGCGGAGCCGGGCGACCCCGCCGAAGCCGACGCCCTCGGTGACCGGGTGGCCGTAGCTGCGCAGCCGACTCACGACCCGCTGCACGTCCGGGTGGGCCACCAGCAACTGCCGGGGCCGGTAGAGGAACTCCCGGCCCTCGACGGCGTACCGGCGCAGGTCGGGGTCGGCGGCCAGGGCCTCCAGGAAGACGCGCTGGTAGGTCGCGTCGGGTGACTCGCCGGCGGCGGCCGGGCCGCCCCGCCCGACGAGACCGAGCGGCGTCGCCGCGGCGGCCAGGGCGGACCAGGCCATGACCTGCCGACGGGACAACCCGGCGGGCGGGCGCGACGCGAAGGAGTCGTCAGACGGCACCGGTCCTCCAGGCGGTCGAAGATGCGTGGTCGGCGACGGGCCGGGCGGCTACGGAAGCGCTCTCCGAGGCACCGGACGATTATTTCAAAGGATAGTCGAGTGTCAATTGATCGTCGGTCAGGCGACTGATGCCCGTCCGCCCCGACGCGATTGACCGGGCAGCGCGACTGCGGGATTCTTCTTGGCATGGCCGACAGCGCCGTTCCCGGTGCCGTCCCGGCCCAGGCCGCGCTCGACGCCGTCCAGCGCTACCCCCGCGAGGCGATCGCGATCGCCCGGCAGGTCCTCGCCGCCGGTCACGCCGACGCCGACGAGCGCTCCACCGCCGAGCGCGCCATCGGGCTGGCCCTGCGGGAACTCAACGACCTGCCGGGCGCCCTACGGCACCTGCGCCGGGCGGTGCGGGTCACCGACTCGCCGCGGGTGCGGGCACTGGCCCGGATGAGCCTCGGGTACGTCCTGGCCAACGCCGGACGCACCGGCGCGGCGCTACGCGCGGTGACCCTGGCCCTCCCCCGGTTGACCGGCGCCGACGCCGGCCGGGCCCGGATGCAGCGGGGCGTCGTGCTGCACTACCGGGGGCGGTTCGACGAGGCGGTCCGGGACTACGGCCTCGCGGTGGAGATCGCCCAGCGCGAGGGCGACCTGCTGCTGGAGGCGCGGGCGCGCAACAACCGTGGACTGCTCAACGCCCACCGGGGCACCAGTCGGGACGCCGACGACGACCTGTTCCGCTCCGCGGCCATCTTCAGCGGGCTCGGGCTCGACCTGGCCGCCGCCGACACCCGCTGGAACATCGGCATCGCCGCCGGCCAGCGCGGCGACGTCGCGGGCGCGCTGCGCACCTTCGCCACCGTCGGCGACGAGTACCGCCGGTTGTCGGTGCCCCGTCCGGCACTGCTGCTGGACCGGTTCGAACTGCTGCTCTCGGTGCCGCTGGTCGACGAGGCGGTCGAGGTCGCCACCTCCGCCGTGACGGAGCTGCGGCGGCGGGGCATGGCCTCGGATCTCGCCGAGGCGCTGCTGGCCCGGGCCCGGGCGGCGCTGCTCGCCGGCGACCTGGGCACCGCCGCGACCGCCGCCGCCTCGTCCCGGGCCCGCTTCCGCCGCCAGGGACGCCGCATCTGGGCCGCCTTCGCCCGGCACGTCGAGCTGCGCGCCGAGTTCGCCCGGGGCACCCGGTCGACGACCCTGCTCACCGCCATGGTGCGAACCGCCGGGCAGCTCGACGCCACCGGCTGGCCCTCGCCGGCACTGACCACCCGGATCGAGGCCGCCCGGCTGGCCGAGGCGATGGGCCGGCCCGCCCGGGCGGCCGAGCTGCTGGCGGTGGCGGCCCGCGCGCACCGCCGGGGCACCGCGCCGCACCGGGCCCAGGGCTGGTACGCGCTCGCCCTGCGTCGCCGGCTCGACGGTGACCTGCGGGGCGCCGCCCGGGCCCTGCGCCGGGGACTGGCGGTGCTCGACGGCCACCGGGCCTCCCTGGGCGCCACCGAGCTACGCGCGCACAGCGGGGCGTACGGGCACGAACTGGCCGCCGAGGGGCTGGACATCGCCGTCCGCACCGGCACGCCCGCCCAGGTGCTGGCCTGGGCGGAACGCTGGCGGGCCAACGCCCTGCGGATGCGCGCGGTGCAGCCGCCGCAGGACCCCGAGCTGGCCGCCGCCCTGGCCGAGCTACGGATGGTCAGCACCGCCCTGGAGGACGCGCTGCTCGCCGGGCACCCCGTGCACGCGTTGCGGCGCAGCCAGGCCCGACTCGAACAGCGCATCCGGGAGCTGGCCCGGGGAGCGGACGGCGGAGCCCGGGAATCGGGCGGCGGCGGCCTGGTGACACCGCCCACGGTCGGCGCCCTCGCCGCCGCGCTCGGCGACGCCGTACTGCTGGAACTGGTGGCACACGGGCCACGGCTGCGGGCCGTACTCGTCCGCGACGGCCGGACCAGCCTGCACGACCTCGGCCCGCTCGACGAGGCGCTGGGCCGGGCCCGCCTGCACCGGTTCGGCCTGCGCCGGCTGGTCACCACCGGAGACTCGGCCGGCGCCCGGGCCGGGGTCGAGTTCGCCACCACCGCGCTGGACCGGCAGCTCTTCGACCCGGTACGCCGGCTGCTGGGCGACCGGCCGCTGGTGATCGTCCCGATCGGCGCGCTGCACGCCGTTCCCTGGTCGGGTCTGCCGACCTGCGCCGGCCGGCCGGTGACGGTGGCGCCCTCGGCGACGGTCTGGTTGCACGCCGTAGGCCGCACCGTCCCGGCCGGCCCGCCGGTGCTGGTGGCCGGGCCCCGACTTCCTGCCGCAGAGACCGAGGTACGCCAGCTCGGCGCGGCCCTGCCCGGCTCCCGTCCCCTGACCGGCTGCGCCGCCACCGCCGACGCGGTCACCGACGCGCTGAACGGGACCGGGCTGGCCCACATCGCCGCGCACGGCACCTTCCGCGCCGACAACCCGCTCTTCTCCACGTTGGAGCTGGCCGACGGGCCGTTGACGGCGTACGGGTTGGAGCGGCTGACCCGCCCACCGGGCTGCGTGGTGCTCTCGGCCTGCGACTCCGGCCTCTCCGGCGTCCGGCCCGGCGACGAGGTGATGGGCTTCACCGCCGTGCTGCTGGCCCTCGGCACCCGCAGCCTGATCGCCACCGTGTTGCCGGTCCCGGCCGACCTGACCACCGCGCTGATGCTGGACCTGCACCGGCGGATGCGTGCCGGTGCTGCGCCGGCGGCGGCACTCGCCGAGGCCCAGCGCGCGTTCGACACCGACGGCGGCGGTGCCGCCCACGCCACCGCCGCCGCCTTCGTCTGCTTCGGCGCCGGCTGACCTGCGGGGGAAGACCGCAGTACCCCCATCCGGCGGGCAGGGACTGCTCGGGCTCCCCCAAGGTTGTCGCAGGCTTCGTCCGGGAGGTCCCCGAGCTGGCCCGCAACCGGCGCGAACGTTGGTGGCGGGCGACGCACACCCGCACCTCCTGGGAGCCGGTCGAGGCGCTGGCCGACCCGGAACGCAAGGCCGCCTCCGACCTGTTGCGCCGCGCCATCCTCGACCGGTACGTCGACCGCATCCGGACCTACCTCGACGCCGAGGCCACCCTCGAACCGGAGTCGGTACGCGGCACCACCAGCAGCGACTCCACGCTGCACCTGACCAGCGACGAGCTGGTGGAGCTGCGCGCGGACCTGGCGGCCCTGGCCGAACGCTGGCGCGCCCGCAGCGACGCCGGCCGAGCCGACGCCCGCACGATCGCCCTCATCTACCACGCCTTCCGGGACCCGCGATGACGTTGGCCACGTCACGCCGGGCCCCGCTGCTCGGGCTGCTGGTCGGCCACGCGGTCTCGCTGACCGGCAACATGCTGACCCTGATCGCGCTGCCGCTCTACGTGCTGGCCGAGACGGACTCCCTCGCCGCCACCGGGCTCGCCGGCGCGTTCGCCACCGCCCCGGTCGTGCTCGGTGGCGCCTTCGGCGGCGTGCTCGTCGACCGGATCGGCTACCGCCGGGCCAGCGTGCTGGCCGACCTGGTCTCCGGCGTGACGATCGCCGCCGTACCGCTGCTGCACGCCACCGTCGGGCTGCCCTTCCCGGCGCTGCTCGCCCTGGTCTTCGTCAGCGGCCTGCTCGACACCCCGGTCAGACGGCCCGGACCGCGCTGCTGCCCGAGGCGGCGGCCGCCGCCGGGGTGCCGATCGAACGGGCGATCGGCTGGTTCGAGGCCGCCGAACGCGGCGCCCGCCTGCTCGGCGCGCCGGTGGCCGGCCTGCTGGTCGGCACGCTCGGCGCCTTGACCGCCTTGGCAGTGGACGCGGTCACGTTCGCCGTCTCGGCGGCAGCGGTCCCGGCGCTGGTGCCGGCGAGCCTGCGCCCGGCCGACAGCCCGACGGCAGCCTCCGGCGGTTACTGGCAGGACTTCATGGCCGGGCTGCGCTTCCTGATTCGCGAACCACTGCTGCGCGCCATGGTGCTGCTGGTACTGGTCACCAACCTCCTCGACGCCACCAAGAGCAACGTGCTGCTGCCGGTCGTCGCCACGCGGGACCTCGGCGGTGCCGCCGCGTTCGGCCTGCTGGTCGGCGCGATGGGCGGCGGCGCGCTGGTCGGCTCGCTGCTCTTCAGCGCCGTCGGGCACGGGCTGCCCCGCCGGCCACCTTCGTCACCGCCTTCGCCGTCGCCGGCGCCCCACCCTTCTGGGCCCTCGCCGCCGCCCCGCCGCTGCCCGTGGTGGCAGCGGTCTTCGCGGTCGCCGGCCTCGCCGCCGGCGCGATCAACCCGCTGATCGGCGCGGTGAAACTCGAACGGGTGCCCGCGCACATGCGGGCGCGCGTGTACGGCGTGATCGGCGCAGGCGCCTGGGCCGCCATGCCGCTCGGCGCGCTCGGAGCCGGCCTGGCCGCCGACCGGTTCGGCACCACCGCCACCCTGCTCACGGTCGGTGCCTGCTACCTGCTCGTCGTGCTCGCCCCGCTGCTCGGCGGCCCCTGGCGGACGATGCGACGACCCCCGGTTCCCGAGCAGCGGCAGCCGGAGGGAACGGCCACGACCGCCGAGGCCCGGCCCGGCTGACTGTGGCAGGACCACCGGACCCTGATCGCCGGTGGTGAGGGGCGCGGACCTGACCTGAGAACAGGTGTGGCGGCCTGAGAACAACAAAGGCAAGGAGGAGAACTCCTTGCCACTATCAACGTATACCGCACCCCCGGGCTTGCGGCAAGACCCCGGTCGTGGCACACAATCGTCGGCCGAGCGCAGGAATTGCACACCATGGGGGAATTCATGTTCGATGTGATCATTGCCGGCGGCGGGCCGACCGGCATGATGCTGGCAATCGAATTGCGGCTGCGGGACGTCGACGTACTCGTACTGGAGAAGGAGGCCGAACCGCCGCCGTTCGTGCGGTCGCTCGGGCTGCACGTACGCAGTATCGAGGTGATGGATCAGCGAGGGCTGTTGGAGCGGTTCCTCGAGAACGGCACGCAGTACCCGATCCGGGGATTCTTCGCGGGCATCGAAAAGCCCGCTCCCACCGGGCTGGACACCGCCCACGGATACGTGCTCGGCATTCCGCAGACGCTCACCGACCGGCTGCTCGCCGAGCACGCGGCCGAAGTCGGCGCCGAGATCCGGCGCGGCTGCGCGGTGGTCGGGCTGGAGCAGGACGACGACGGCGTGACCGTCCACGTCGGCGATGAAACTGCCACGCCGCTGCGGGCGCGGTTCGTGGTCGGCTGCGACGGTGGGCGCAGCACGGTCCGGAAACTGCTCGGCGTCGCTTTCCCCGGCGAGCCGTCGAGGATCGACACGCTGCTGGGCGAGATGGAGGTGACGGCGTCCCCGGACGACATCACCGCAGTGATGACCGAGGTGCGCAAGACCGAGAAGCGCTTCGGGATCGGGCCGTCGGGCAAGCCGGGGGTGTTCCGGGCGGTCGTGCCGGCGGAGGGCGTGGCCGAGGACCGTTCGGTGCCGCCGACGCTCGAGGATTTCACGCGGCAGCTGCGCAGGTACGCCGGCACCGACTTCGGCGCTCACTCCCCCCGCTGGCTGTCGCGCTTCGGCGACGCGACCCGCCAGGCCGAGCGCTACCGGGTCGGACGGGTGTTTCTGGCCGGGGACGCCGCGCACGTCCACCCGCCTTTGGGTGGGCAGGGGCTCAACCTCGGGATCCAGGACTCGTTCAACCTTGGTTGGAAGCTGGCGGCGGCCGTCGACGGCTGGGCACCGGACGACCTGCTGGACAGCTACGAGTCCGAGCGGCATCCGGTGGCCGCCGACGTGCTGACCAACACCCGCGCACAGATGCAGCTGACGACCAACGAGCCCGGGCCGCAGGCCGTCCGGCGGTTGATGGCGCAGCTGATGGACCTCGACGACGTCAACCGGTTCCTGATCGAGAAGATCACGGCGATCAGCATCCGGTACGACTTCGGCGCGGGCCATGCCCTGCTCGGGCGGCGGCTGCGCGACGTCCAGCTGACGCACGGGCGCCTGTTCGAGCTGATGCGCGCCGGCGGCGGGCTGCTGCTCGACCGGACGGGGCGGCTCTCGGCGCACGGCTGGGCCGGCCGGGTCGACCACATCGCCGACCGCAGCGGGGAGCTGGACGTGCCGGCGGTACTGCTCCGGCCGGACGGGCACGTCGCGTGGGTCGGCGAGGACCAGCAGACGCTCGATGCCGCGCTGGCCAGGTGGTTCGGCGCGCCCGGCCGCGCCGGCCGGATCAGCCGAGGCGCTACCGCAGGAGCTCCTACGGCCGGGTGAGGGACGCGTCGAGGACCGCGGACGCCCCGGGGGTGCCGGTGCGCGGTGTGAGGCGCGTGCGACGCCGACGGCCCGGCGCGGGAGAGCATCCGCGCCGGGCCGTCGGACGGGTCAGCTCGCGGTGCAGGTAGGCGTGCCGGTGGGGCCGGTTCCGCTGCCCTGGAAGCCGAACTCGGTGACGGCTCCGGCGGCGAGCCTGCCGTTGTAGTCCACGTTGCCGAACGTCACGGCGCCGCTGGCCCCGGTGGCGCGCGCGCTCCACGTGTTGGTGACCGTCGCGCCGGCCGGCAGGGTGAGGGCGACCGCCCAGCCGTTGATCGCCGCGGCTCCCGCGGTGACGCGTACCGTGGCGACGAAGCCGCCGTTCCACGAGTTCAGCGACACCGTCGCGGCGCAGTCGCCGGAGGGCGGCGGAGTGGTGGGCGGCGGGGTCGTCGGGGGCGCGGTGGTGGGCGGCGGGGTGGTGCCGCCGTTGAGGGCGTCGAGGGTGGCGGTGTACGCCGGCTTCTTGTTGCCGCTGCCGTCGAAGAGCAGCGGGGTGCCGCTGGCGCGCCAGGAGTCCGTGTCCCGGATGCCCCACACGGTGATGCCGGTGCAGCGGGTCACGGCGAGGCAGGCGCGCACCACCCGGCCGTAGTTGTCGGCCTGCGTCTGGCCCGAGCCCTCGATGTCCAGCTCGGTGATCTGCACGTCCACGCCGAGGTTGGCGAAGCGTTGCAGGTTGGCCTGGTAGTCGGCGGGTACCGGGGAGGCGCTGTTGAAGTGCGACTGGAAGCCGACGCAGTCGATCGGTACGCCCCGGGCCTTGAAGTCCTGCACCATGGCGTACACCGCGTTGCTCTTGGCGTTCTGCCCGTCGGTGTTGTAGTCGTTGTAGCACAGCTTCGCGGTCGGGTCGGCGGCGCGCGCGGCGCGGAACGCCACCTCGATCCAGTCGTTGCCGGTGCGTTGCAGGTTCGAGTCGCGGCGGGCCCCGCTGCCGCCGTCGGCGAACGCCTCGTTCACCACGTCCCAGGAGTGGATCTTGCCACGGTAGTAGGTCGCCACCTGGGTGACGTGGTTGACCATCGCCTGGCGCAGCGCGCTCCCGTTGAGGTTCTGCGCCCACCCCGGCTGCTGGGAGTGCCAGGCCAGGGCGTGGCCGCGCACCTGCATCCCGTTGGCGCGGGCGTGGTTGACGATTCGGTCGGCGTTGGCGAACGTGAACTGGCCCTGGGACGGCTCGGTGGCGTCCCACTTCATCTCGTTCTCCGGGGTGACCGAGGTGAACTCCCGGTTGAGGATCCCGACGTACGTGGTGTCGGAGAGCTTGTTGGCCGCCACCGCGGCGCCGAAGTAGCGCCCCTTCTCGGCGGCGGACGCCCCCAGGGTCGTCCCGGCGCTGGCGCCGGACGCCGCCGCCACCGTCGTGGCGACGACGGAGAGACCGACCACGACCGACGCCAGCGCGACGCGTGGCCGCCGGCGGGTCACCGGGCGCCCGCTGGCACGGGCGAGCGAGTTGTCCATGGCAGAGCCTTTCGATGAGCCGAATGGATGAGGAAGGCCGCCTCGGCAACCGCCCGCCACGGCGTGGGGCCGGTGGAGTGGTCGCCCGGAGACCACACCGCCGTCTGCATCCTCGACGCCGTGAGTTGATCGAAGCCCTTCCATCGGACCGTATCGGAACATGTCCGGAACCTCAACGCCCGATTATCGGATTCTTTCGATGAGTGCGCTCCGCGCATTCGCCCACGTCGGGGTCCCTCCCTGCCCGCCAGCCGAATCGGCACCGACCCAGGGACCGGAAGTTTCGGAGGTCAGGACCCGCGGCGCAGGACACCGACCAGGGCGGCCGGGTCGACGGTGGACGGCCGGTCGCTGACCTGCCCGCCCCGAGTTCGACGATGCGCCAGACGCCGTCGGCGCGCCGCACCAGGTCCACGGTCACGAACGGCAGCCCCAGCGCCGCCACCGGCCCGCTCACCGGACCCGCGTCGAACGCCTCCGGCGGCGTGTCGTGCGGACTGTCGGGATGGGCGCCGACCAGGACACAGACGCCGTCGACCCACCACGTGCGGACCTCGGCGGTGGTGAACTGCTCGAACCGTCGCAGGACCAGGCCCCCGACGAGGTCGTCGCCGCGCAGGTCGACGAAGCGGCTCGCGACCCGCCACGCGGCATCGCCGTCGTCGAGATCAGGAATGAACGCCGCCTCGTGCCAGTGGTGCTTCAACGACTTGGTGAAGTCGCGCAGCACCGCCGCCCCGCCGCCGAGCGCGCGCCTCGCCCGGTCGAAGTCCGCGCGCTCCGTGCCGACCGTCCACGCCGAGCGTGGCGTCAGTTCGACCAGGTCCGGGTACCAGCCCGGCAGCTCGTGGGCGCGCCGGTACTGCTCGCCGCTCGTACGCAGGCTGACGCCCCGGCGGGCCAACGCGTCCGCGAAGGCGGCGTACCGCTCGCTGCGCAGCATCCAGCCGCGGTAGACCGCGACGCCCTCGGCCGCCACCCGCGACACCGCCCGCGACACGTCGTCGCCACGGGCCAACGCGTCGTGGTCGACGACGGCGACCTCGACGTCGGCCTCCTGGGCGGCGCGTGCCTCCGCAGCGAAGTGGGCGTCCGGGTGGCGCGGTCGCAGCGGGTCCGAGGGAACGATCAGGAGCACGGGGGAATGCTGCCCCATCGGCGCCGGCGACGCGAGTGCCGCCGGCCGGCGGGCGCGCGGGTCACCGCGAACCCGGGCTCGGTCTCCGGCTGCCCGGCCAGGTCGCCGGCGTCGCCGCGCGGCGCCCCACCCGTCCGGAAGAGTCGGTCGCCGTTCCTATGCTGGACCGATGGACCTGGAGTTGAGCGGCGAGCTGTGGTTCTGGAGAGGCCCCGCGCCATGGCACTTCGTCACCGTTCCGGAAGAGGGCTGCCAGGAGCTGGCCGCGAGGTCTGCGGGGGTGAGCTACGGCTGGGGCATGATCCCCGTCGCGGCGCGGATCGGGAAGACCGGCTGGAGCACGTCCCTGTTCCCCAAGGACGGGCGATACATCGTGCCGGTGAAGGCGGCCGTGCGACGGGCCGAAGGGCTGGCGGTGGGCGACACCGTGAGGATCCGCCTGGTCGTCGACGGGTGAGTGGCCGGTTCCGCTCCCCGACCGGATCACGGAGGCGGCAGGACGTCGGAGGCGGTCGGTAGCGTGCCGGGGCGCGACGGGGAGGAATGACGGTGGCACTGTTACGAGCTTTCGAGGACCGCGAATACTGGCCGGAGTACGGCACGTTCCTGCTGCGCGAGGCGGACCCGTGGGGTCCGGCGCGGGTGCGGGTCGACGAGCTGCTGCGCGAATACGCGGTGAAGACGCAGCCGTGCGGCTCAATCGCCCGCGCCGGGGACGGCTGGATCGACGGCCGCGCGTCGGACCGCTACCACGAGGTGCGGCTCGAAAGCCACGACGCACCTCCGCCCGAGGACGACGACTGGGCCGACGTCGTCGAGACGCCCTTCGCCACCGGCGGGACGGTCGGCCTGGCGATGGTGACCGGTGGTTCCCCCCGCGACTCGTTCCGCCTGGGGGAGCCGGGCCTCTACCGGTTGCGTTTCTGCCGGCGACCGGCCGACGAGGGCGACAGCTACCTGCTGCGGTTCTGGCCCGTGTCCGCCAGCCCGGAGCCACCCCGGTGGATCGCGCGCAGCAGCCCGCTGCTCAGCGAGGACGACCTCGCCCAGCCGGCCCTGCGCACCCGCGGCGGCGGTCCCTCCGCACACTTCAGGTACGCCACCTCCGACCTGCTGTCGTTGCTGCTGTGGGCGCGCGAGGGCGCGGCGACCGTCACCATCGACTGGCTCGCCGATCGGCTGCTCAGCACGCCGGACGCCGTCCGGGCGATCCTGCGCCACGCCGTCGGCGACGGGCTGCTCGCCCCCTTCGACAGCACTGACGGGCCGTTGACACTGGTCGTCCAGCCGACCCCGCGCGCGCCTCGGCAACCACCGCCGCAGCCGGTGAGCCGACCGACCGGCCTCGGGCGTCTGCGCGGCACCGTGGCCGCCGCTCCGAGCGATGCCGGGCCCGGCCCGCACGCCGGTCCCGGCGGCACCGTACGGCAGCCAGGGGCCAGCGGTCCGGCCATGGCGTGGGTAACGACGAGGAGCCGCCTGTCGCCCACCCTGGAGACCCGGCCACCGGCGCTACCTCCCGGGCCACCGCCCCGCGCCGGATTCGTCGGCTCCGGGGGCGAGCTGGTCGTGTGGCGCGACGACACACCGGTGGTGCTGGCGCGCTGGCCGGGGGTCCAGGTGACGCAGGCCATGCAGAGCCGACACGGCACCGTGCTGCTCGGCAGCACCCAGACCGCGCTGGTGCGCCCCGACGGTGAGTTCGTGCTGCTCGGCACGAGCATGGGCTGGCGGGCCGTCCTGGACGCGGCCGGCGAGCGGCTGGGCGTCGTGGAGTTCCACGTCGGCCGACGATCCCGGAACCGGCTGCACCTCGTCGACCTCGCCGACGGTTCCCGGCAGAGCATGCCGTGGGACGAGGCTGACAACCTTTCCGCCGTCGGGATCCACGACGGGGCCGTGTACGCCAGCGTCGACGGCGGCGCGGCCTCGGTGCGCTGGGCGCCGGGCGAGGAGCCGGAGCCGCTGCCGCACGCGCTGCGCCAGGTCGACCCGTACAGCGGTGTGGCGCTGGCCCGTGACCGGAGCCACCCGGCGCTGCTCATCCGGCCCGACGGCGAGGTCGTCGTGCTGCCCGTGGACCCGGCCGCCGCGCTCGTGCCCGGCGGCCGGCAGTTGTACTCCTGGGTGTACGCGCCGCCGAGCCTGCGTCTGTACGACCCGGCACACCCCGACCGGCCCCGGATGCTGCCGCTGCCCGGCGGCAGCGCGACCAGCCCGGTCCCGGGCGGGCCGGTCTGGGAGAGCTCGGAGCACGTGCTCGTCCCGGCCGACCACGGACGCAACGAGTTCGGTCTGCCCCTGGTGCGGCTGCACCTTCGCAGCGGCCTGGTGGAGGGCGTGGCGTTGCCGCCCGAGGCCGGGTACCGACCGGTCCTCGTGCAGCCGCTCCACCGGCCGGCCGGGCACGGCTAACCCGCCAGCGGCCTGTCGGCCGAGCCTGGCGGGAGCGGGATTCGTCAGCACGCAGCGGTAGCGCCCGGCGGATCGACAGGGTAGAAACATGCCAACCCTTCTTTCACGGCGTGATAGAAGTCGCGGCGGCGAGAGAGCGCTCTCACGGGTGCGCTGTCCCCCGCCGCCGCCCCACGAGGCAGGTCGACGACGACCGCGAGCCGGCCATCGGCGCGCCCACCCGCGCCCGCGCCGGAACACCTCCCCCACCACGTCGCCGAGCCCGGCACCCGTCCCGGCCGGCGGAGAGGACGAACGATGAGGATGCAGTCCCCCGACGCGCGACGGCGGCTCCGCCGGACGCTCGCCCTCGGCCTGGTGCTGACGGCGGTCGCCGGCAGCACCGGCACGGCCGCCACCGCCGGACCGGCCCGCCACGGCGCTCCGGACTTCGGGCCCAACGTGACGATCTTCGACCCCGACACACCGGTCGCCGAGATCCAGGCGACCCTCGACGCGGCGCACGCCCGGCAGGTCGACGCCGAGATGGGCACCACGCGGCACGCGTACCTCTTCAAGCCCGGCAGCTACGGCACGGCCGCGCAGCCCCTCCACGTGAAGGTCGGCTACTACACCGAGGTCTCCGGCCTGGGCGCCTCCCCCACCGACGTCACCGTCAACGGCAAGATCGAGACCTACAACCGCTGCCTCGAAGGCGGCGGGACCGGCAACTGCATCGCCCTGGTCAACTTCTGGCGCACCCTGTCCAACCTGTCGCTGTCCATCAACGCCGCCGGCCAGGACGGCTGCCGCTCCTCGGCGAACTTCTGGGCGGTGTCCCAGGCGGTGTCCATGCGCCGGCTCGACATCAGCGGCGGCGGCCTGTCGCTGATGGACTACTGCACGGCCGGCCCGCAGTACGCCAGCGGCGGCTTCATCGCCGACTCCCGGCTGCCCGCCACCACCAACGGCTCGCAGCAGCAGTGGCTGACCCGCAACAGCGAGGTCGAGAGCTGGTCCAACGCGGTGTGGAACCAGGTCTTCGCGGGCACCGTGGGCGCCCCCGACGACGCCGACTTTCCCGACCCGCCGTACACGACGCTGGACACCACGCCGGTGAGCAGGGAGAAGCCGTACCTGTTCGTCGACGACCGGGGCCGGTACCAGGTCCGCGTCCCCGCCGTCCGGCGTGACAGCCGGGGCGTCTCCTGGGGTGACGGCGTGACGCCGGGCCGCACCATCGGCATCCGGGACTTCTTCATCGCCAAGCCGTCCGATCCGGTGCACGTCATCAACAGTCAGCTCGCCCGCGGCAAGCACCTGCTGCTCACCCCCGGCGTGTACGACATCGACCGCAGCATCGAGGTCAGGCGGCCCGACACCGTGGTCCTCGGCATCGGCCACGCCACGCTGACCGCCGTCGACGGCGCCGTGCCGCTCGACGTCGCCGGCGTGCCCGGCGTGGTCGTCGCCGGGGTCACCGTCGACGCCGGCCTCACCGAGTCGCCGGTGCTGCTGCGCGTGGGGCGCAAGCACGGCCGCAACGCCAGCACCCCGCGCAACCCGATCACACTGTCCGACGTGTACTTCCGCGTCGGCGGGCCGCACATCGGCAGGACGCACACCGCGCTGGAGGTCAACGCCGACCACGTCCTGATCGACCACACGTGGGTGTGGCGCGGGGACCACGGCGTCGAGGGCTTCACCGAGGGTGTCAACGGCGACACCGACCGCTGGCGCACCAACACCGGCCGCTACGGCGCCGTCATCAACGGCGACCACGTGACGGCCACCGGCCTGTTCGTCGAGCACTTCCAGCGGTACAACACGGTCTGGAACGGCGAGCACGGCACGACGGTCCTCTACCAGAACGAGCTGCCGTACGACCCGCCGACGCAGGCCGACTGGATGAACGGCGAGGTCGAGGGCTGGGCCGGGTACAAGGTCGGCGACCGGGTGCGGCACCACACGCTGCACGGCGGCGGGGTGTACGTGTTCAACCAGAACAACCCGTCGATCCGCACCGAGAACGGCTTCGAGGTCCCCGTCGCCCCGGGCGTCAGGCTGCACCACGTGATGACCGTGAACCTGAGCGCCGGCACGATCGACCACGTGGTCAACGGCGTGGGCGCGGCGGCCGACATGACGCGGGTCGGGGAACCGGTCTACGTCACGCGGTACCCCGCTCCGTAGCCGTTGCGGGAGACCGGGTCGGACGGGGCGCGCACCCCGTTCCGTCCGACCCGGTCGTCAGCCGGCGCAGTTGTTGTTGCGCGCGGGCTGGGTCAGCTTCTCCTGGGTGCCGAACTTCGCGTAGACCCGCAGGTAGCACGGCAGCTCGACGTCGCCGTAGTAACTCTGCACCTCGTTGGCGTAGTGCGTGGTGCCGCTCTGCGCGACCTGCCAGCCGCCGGCGTCGCCCGACTGGATCTCCCAGTAGACGTCGCCGGAGCAGCCCTGCAGGCCCTGCGACCAGGCGATGATGTTGGCCCCGTTGTAGATCTCGGACTGCACGAGCGTGCAGCTCGCCGCCTGCGCCGGGCCGGCGCCGGCGAGCAGCCCCACGGTCAGCATCGCTCCGGCTCCGACCGCCGACATCAACTTGCGCATGCTCGATCTCCTCCACGGTGGACGGCAGGTGGTCCACAGGAGGGTATCCCGTTCCGGAGATTAGCTCCACGACCGTCGTCGATGTCGGCGAAAAGTTTTACCGGGAGCCCTCGGCCGCCCCGCGATGGTCCGCCCACGCACCGCCTCCGGGCCGACCGCTTACATTTAACAAAGTTAACTGATAGCCTCCCGCCATCGACGAGGAGGAATGCCATGCGACTTCGACGTACGATGCCCGCGCTGCTGGCCTGCGCGGCGCTCACCGCCGCCCTGGCGGCCGTGCCCGTCGTGGACGGCCGCGCCGCCGCGAAGACCGCCCCCGACGTCGCCCTGGCGGCCTGCGCCGCGCCGGCCTGGGCCGAGGGCACCACGTACGCCGCCGGCAGCCGGGTCAGCTACGCGGGACGCTCCTACCAGGCGCTGGTGACGCACACGCCCCCGCCGGGCGCCGGCTGGCACCCCGCCGCGACGCCCTCCCTCTGGAGAGACCTCGGCGCCTGCGACGGCGGCGGCACGCCGTCACCCACCCCGACCGCCACGTCGGGGCCCTCCCCCACCCCGACGCCGACACCCACCGCGACGCCCACGCCCGGCCCGGACACCTGCGCAGGCAAGCCGAAGCCGACCGGCAAGGTGCTCCAGGGCTACTGGGAGAACTGGGACGGCGCGGCGAACGGCGTCCACCCGCCGCTGGGATGGATCCCGATCACCGACGCCCGGATCCCCGCACACGGGTACAACGTGATCAACGCGGCGTTCCCCGTCATCCGCGCCGACGGCACCGTGCTGTGGGAGGACGGCATGGACACCACCGTCAAGGTGCCCACCCCCGCCGAGATGTGCCGCGCCAAGGCCGCCGGCCTGACCATCCTCCTGTCGATCGGTGGCGCGACCGCCGGGATCGACCTCGGCTCGGCCGCCGTCGCCGACCGGTTCGTCGCGACCGTCGTACCGATCCTCCAGCGGTACAACTTCGACGGCATCGACATCGACATCGAGACCGGGCTCACCGGCAGCGGAAACATCTCCCAGCTCTCCCCGTCGCAGGCGAACCTGATCCGCATCATCGACGGGGTGCTCGCACGGATGCCGGCGGGCTTCGGCCTCACCATGGCACCGGAGACCGCGTACGTCACCGGCGGCAGCGTCACCTACGGCTCCATCTGGGGCGCGTACCTGCCGATCATCAAGCGGTACGCCGACAACGGCCGGCTCTGGTGGCTGAACATGCAGTACTACAACGGCAGCATGTACGGCTGCTCCGGCGACTCGTACCCGGCCGGGACCGTGCAGGGCTTCACCGCCCAGACCGACTGCCTCAACGCCGGCCTGGTCGTCCAGGGCACCACCATCCGGGTCCCGTACGACAAGCAGGTCCCCGGCCTGCCGGCGCAGCCCGGCGCCGGGGGCGGCCACATGGCCCCGGCGACGGTGGCCCAGGCGTGGAACACCTACCGTGGCGGCCTGAAGGGCCTGATGACCTGGTCGTTGAACTGGGACGGGTCGAAGGGCTGGACCTTCGGCGACAACGTCAGGGCTCTCCAGGGCCGCTGAGCCGCCGGACACCGGCCGCGCGGTCGCACCCCCTCCGGGGCAGGGAGGGCGGCCGCGCGGTCGGGTGCCCGGGCCTCGCTCAGGGCCGGAACCGGTAGCCCATCCCGGGCTCGGTGATCAGGTGGCGCGGGCGGGCCGGATCGTCCTCCAGCTTGCGGCGCAGTTGGGCCAGGTACTGGCGCAGGTAGTTGGTCTCGTCCTGGTACTCCGGTCCCCAGACGTCGTGCAGGAGCTGGCGCTGGCTGACGAGCTTGCCCGGGTGCCGCAGCAGCAGTTCGAGCACCCCCCACTGGGTGGGGGTGAGCCTGACCTCGGCGCCGTCGTCGCGGGTGACCGTACGGGCGGCGAGGTCGACGGTGTGCCGGCCGATCCGGAGCGTGGCGGTGGCCGCGTCGGCGCTGACGTGCAGGCGCCGGGTCACGGCACGGATGCGGGCGAGCAGCTCGTCGATACCGAAGGGCTTGGTGACGTAGTCGTCGGCGCCGGCGTCCAGGGCCGCGACCTTGTCCTGGCTGCCGGCGCGGCCGGAGAGCACGATGATCGGCACGTGCGTCCAGCCCCGCAGGCCCCGGATGACCTCGACCCCGTCGATGTCGGGCAGGCCGAGGTCGAGCACCACCAGGTCGGGCGGGTCGCTGGCGGCGACCTTGAGCGCCGCCGTGCCGGTCGCGACCGCCTGCACGTCGTAGCCCCGGACCCGCAGGTTGATCCGCAGGGCGCGGACGATCTGCGGCTCGTCGTCGACGACCAGGATGCGGGTCATTCCTGCTGCCCCTCCGCGGCGCTCGGGGTGGCGGCGGGCAACCGCAGCACCATGGTGAGACCGCCTCCGGGCGTGGTCTCGGGGGTGATGCTGCCACCCATGGCCTCGGCAAGCCCCCGGGACAGTGCCAGGCCGAGACCGACGCCGGTGGCGTTGTCCCGGTCGCCGAGGCGCTGGAACGGCAGGAAGACGTGCTCCCACTGATCCTCGGGGATGCCGGGGCCGGTGTCGACGACCCGCAACTCCACCTGCCCGGCGTGGGCGCTGGCGGTGATGGCCGGGGGCCGACCGGGCGGGCTGTGCCGCAGCGCGTTGGCGACGATGTTGACCAGCACCCGTTCCAGCAGTCCCGGGTCGGCGGTGGCGGCGGGCAGGTCGGCGGGGATGTCGGTAACGACGTCGGCGGCCGCCGGACCCAGTTCGTCCAGGGCCCGGGGCACCATGTCCTCCAACCCGAGGGGCACGCGCGTCACGCCGAGGACACCGGCCTGCAGGCGGCTCATGTCCAGCAGGTTCGCCACGAGCCGGCCGAGCCGGTCCAGGGACTCGTCGGCGGTGGCCAGCAGCTCCTCGCGGTCGTCGGCGTCGAACTCGACGTCGGGGCTGCGCAGGCTGCTCACCGCAGCCTTCGCCGAGGCCAGCGGCGTACGCAGGTCGTGGCTGACCGCGGCGAGCAGCGCCGTACGCATCCGGTCGGCCTCGGCGAGCGGCCGGGCGCTGGCCGCCTCCTCGGCGAGGCGTTCCTGCCGCAGCGCGACGGCGGCCTGGGCGGCGAACGCCTCGACGACGCGCCGGTCCGCCGCCTCCAGCCGCCGGCCCGCGAGCACCACGGTGAGCCGGTCGTCCACCGGCACGGCCGTCTCGCCCGCGCCCGGGTTGCCCGCCGGGTCCTCGCCGACGCTGGCCACGATCCGCCACGCCTCGTCCTCGCTGGCCCGCCCCGGCCGGCCTCCGGCGTCGGCGACGAGTTCGAGGACGCTGACCGCGCGCAGTCCGAACGTCTCGCGCAGCCGGTCCAGCAGGGCGGGCAGCGGCCGCTCGCCGCGCAGGACGCCAGCGGCCACCGTGGCCAGGGTCTGCGCGTCGGCGGAGGCACGCGCGGCCTCCCTGGTACGCCGCGCCGCGACGTCGACGACCCCGCTGACGGCGACGGCGACGGCGACGAAGACGCCCAGGGCGAGCAGGTTGTCGGCCTCGGCGATGGTCAGCGTCCGGAACGGGGGCGTGAAGAACCAGTTGAGCAGCAGGGAGCCGCCGAGCGCGGCGACCAGCGCCGGCCACAGTCCGCCGACCAGGGCGACCCCGACGACGCCGGTGAGGAAGAGCAGGATGTCGTTGGTGAGGCTGAGGTCCGGCAGCGCCCGCAGCAGCACGGTCAGCAGCGGCATGCCGAGCGCGGCGAGGCCGAAGCCGAGCAGCCGGCGCCGCCGCGACAGCGCGGCCGGCACGCCGGCGCCGCGCCGCCCCCGCCCCACCTGCGGATGGGTGACCAGATGCACGTCGATCGGCCCGGACAGCGCCGTGGTGGTCACCCCGACGCCGCGGGAGAGGAGTTGCGCGAACCGCCCGCGCCGGCTCGCGCCGAGCACCAGCTGGGTGGCGTTGACGCCCCGGGCGAAATCGAGCAGCGCCGCCGGGATGTCGGTGCCGAGCACCTGGTGGTACGTGCCGCCGAGGCTCTCCACCAGGACGCGCTGCCGGGCGAGCTGCGCCGGGTCGGCGCCGGCCAGCCCGTCGCTGCGGGCGACGTGCACGGCGAGCAGGTCCGCGCCCTTGCTGCGGGCCGCGACCCGCGCGGCGCGGCGGACCAGCGTCGCGCCCTCCGGCCCGCCGGTGAGCGCCACCACCACCCGCTCGCGGGCCTCCCAGGTCTCGGAGATGCCCTGCTGGGCGCGGTACGCACCGAGCTGCTCGTCGACCTTGTCGGCCAGCCACAGCAGGGCCAGCTCGCGCAGGGCCGTCAGGTTGCCGATGCGGAAGTAGTTGCCGAGGGCCGCGTCGATCCGGTCGGATGGGTAGATGTTGCCGTGGGCCATCCGACGGCGCAGCGCCTCCGGGGTCATGTCGACCAGCTCGACCTGCCCGGCGGCGCGGACCATCGCGTCGGGCACCGTCTCGCGCTGGGTGGTGCCGGTGATGCGCGCGACGACGTCGTTGACGGATTCGAGGTGCTGGACGTTGACGGTCGACAGGACCGTGATGCCGGCGTCGAGGAGTTTCTGGACGTCCTGCCAGCGCTTCTCGTGACGGGAGCCGGGCACGTTGGTGTGGGCCAGCTCGTCGACCACGGCGACCTCGGGCCGCCGGGCCAGCAGCGCGTCGAGGTCCATCTCCGTGAACGCGGCGCCGCGGTAGGTCACCACCCGACGCGGCAGCACCTCCAGGTCGCCGAGCATCGCGGCGGTCTGGGCGCGGCCGTGGGTCTCGACCAGGCCGACCACCACGTCGGTGCCGCGCTCGGCGCGCCGCCGGGCCTCCTCCAGCATCGCGTACGTCTTGCCGACGCCGGGCGCGGCCCCGAGGTAGATGCGCAGTTCTCCCCTGGGCACGCAGACATCCTCCCTGATCACCGGCGCGGCCGGTCGTCGGACCACGGACCACGGTGGGGCGGGGTGAGCCGGCCCCGCCCCACCCCGACGCTCACGCGACGGGCGACGCCTCGTCGAGGGCGAGGTTGAGTGCGAGCACGTCGACGGCGGGGGCGCCCATGAAGCCGAGCGTCCGCCCCCGGGTGTGCTCGGCGACGAGGCGCCGGACCACCGCCGGGTCCGCGCCACGCTCCCGGGCCACCCGGGTCACCTGGATGTCGGCGTACGCCGGACTGATGTGCGGGTCGAGGCCGCTGCCGCTGGCGGTGACCGCGTCGGCGGGCACGGCGGCGGCCTCCGGGGCGTCGCCGCGGACCGGCACGATCAGCCCTCCGGCGGCCACGAGGTCCTCGCCGGGCCGGGCCAGCTCCACGGTCACCCCCTGGTACGCGGCGAGGAACGGGGTGGCCGGCGCGCTCTGGTTGACGCTGACGACCCGGGTGACGGGGCCGGTCAGCCCGTCTGCGCGGAACACCGCCAGCACCGCTCCGACGCCGTCGGCGGTGCAGTAGGGACGCCGGCCGTCGACGCCCTCGAGTTCACCGACGGCGCGGCTGCGGGCGCAGACCTGGCTGAGCAGGCTCCGGCTCGACTCGCGCGGGTCCGCCGCGAGCGTGTCGACCACGCTCTCCGGGCCGAGGTTGGACGCCGCGGTGGAGGTCGGGTCGTAGCCGTCGCCGGCAGCCGACGGCCGGGACTGGAAGTAGCGGGGCAGGGGCTCACCGTCGGCGTCGGTGAACGCCTGACCGATCAGCGCGCTGCCGACCGGCCGGCCGTCGGCGGTGAGCAGGGACCCGTCCGCCCTGTCACGCAGCCCCGGCAGCCGGCCGGCGCCGACGAGGGCGAGCGGGTAGGCCAGGCCGAGCAGCACCGTGAGGACCAGCAGCGCGCGCAGCGCGGCCACGTGTGCGGAGAGCCAGGTGGGCAGGCGCATCAGGAGACCCCCGGGACGAGTTGCAGGAGCATGTCGACGAGCTTGATGCCGAGGAACGGCACGACGATGCCGCCGAGGCCGTAGACCAGCAGGTTGCGGCGCAGCAGCCGCGACGCCGACGCCGGCCGGTAACGCACGCCGCGCAGGGCCAGCGGGATCAGGGCGACGATGACCACGGCGTTGAAGACGACGGCGGCGAGGATGGCCGATTCGGGGCTGGCCAGCCGCATGACGTTCAGCGTGTCGAGGCCCGGGTGGATGCCGGCGAACATCGCGGGGATGATCGCGAAGTACTTCGCCACGTCGTTGGCGATGGAGAACGTCGTCAGCGCGCCCCGGGTGATCAGCAGTTGCTTGCCGATCCCCACGATCTCGATCAGTTTGGTCGGGTCGGAGTCGAGGTCGACCATGTTGCCGGCCTCCTTCGCGGCCGACGTGCCGGTGTTCATCGCGACGCCGACGTCGGCCTGGGCGAGGGCGGGGGCGTCGTTGGTGCCGTCCCCGGTCATCGCGACCAGCCGGCCGCCCTGCTGCTCGCGCCTGATCAGGGCGAGCTTGTCCTCCGGGGTGGCCTCGGCGAGGAAGTCGTCGACGCCCGCCTCGGCGGCGATCGCCGCGGCCGTACGCGGGTTGTCGCCGGTGACCATCACGGTGCGGATGCCCATCCGGCGCATCTCGTCGAACCGCTCCCGCATGCCGGCCTTGACCACGTCCTTGAGGTGGATCACCCCCAGGGCGCGGGCCGGCGCGCCGTCGACGTGCTCGGCGACCACGAGTGGCGTACCGCCCGCGCCGCTGATCTCGTCGACGATCCGCCCGAGCTGCGCGGTGGGGTCCCCGCCGTGCTCACGCACCCACGCCGTGACGGCGGAGGCGGCGCCCTTGCGGATCCGCCGGGCCGGCCACGGCACACCGTCGTCGGCGTCGAGGTCGACGCCGCTCATCCGGGTCTGCGCGGTGAACGGCACGAACGTGGCGTGCGGGACCAGGACCGGCTCGCCTTCCCGCAGCCCGAACCCGTCCTTGGCCAGTACGACGACCGAACGGCCCTCGGGGGTCTCGTCGGCGAGGCTGGCCAACCGCGCCGCGTCGGCGACCCGGCTGACGTCGACGCCGTCGACGGGCAGGAAGCCGCCGGCCTGCCGGTTGCCGAGGGTGATCGTGCCGGTCTTGTCCAGCAGCAGGATGTCGACGTCACCGGCGGCCTCCACGGCGCGACCGCTCATGGCCAGGACGTTGCGCTGGATCAGGCGGTCCATGCCGGCGATGCCGATGGCCGACAGGAGCGCGCCGATGGTGGTGGGGATGAGGCAGACCAGCAGCGCGACCAGGACCACTCCGGTCACCCCGGCGTCGGTGATCGCGCCGTTGTCGGGGGCTGCCGCCTGGTGGCCCTTGGCGAAGACGGCCATCGGCTGGAGGGTGGCCACCACCAGCAGGAAGACGATGGTGAGCGCGGCGAGCAGGATGTTCAGCGCGATCTCGTTGGGCGTCTTCTGCCGGTTGGCGCCCTCGACCAGCGCGATCATGCGGTCGACGAAGCTCTCCCCCGGCCGCTGGGTGATCCGTACGACGATCCGGTCGGAGAGCACCCGGGTGCCGCCGGTGACGGCGCTGCGGTCGCCGCCGGACTCCCTGATCACCGGAGCCGACTCGCCGGTGATGGCCGACTCGTCGACGCTGGCGATGCCCTCCACCACGTCGCCGTCGCCCGGGATCAGCTGCCCGGTCGCCACCAGGACGATGTCGCCCTGCGCGAGGTCCGGGGCGGGCACCGCCTCGTCCCGGTAGGTGTCGGCCGCAGCGCCCGGCGTCCAGCCGAGCAGCCGGGTGGCGACGGTGTCCTTCCTGGCGTGGCGCAGGCTGGCCGCCTGGGCCTTGCCGCGGCCCTCGGCCACGGCCTCGGCCAGGTTGGCGAAGATCACGGTCAGCCAGAGCCAGGCCGTGACGGCGAGCGCGAACGCCGACGGGTCGGCCAGCGCGAGGACGGTGGCGCAGGCCGCGCCGATCTCGACGAGAAGCATCACGGGGTTGCGCCACAGGGTGCGGGGGTCGAGCTTGCGCAGCGCGTCGGGCAGGGCCCGCAGCAGCCGCCGCGCGTCCAGCAGGCCGCCGCCCCGGCCGCCGCGCACGGCGGGGGTGTCCGCGTCGGCCCGGTCGTGCGATGCCCGCGTTACGACGGTCATGGTCTCTTTCCTCATCGGGTCACAGCCCTTCGGCCAGCGGGCCGAGCGCGAGCGCGGGCAGGAAGGTCAGCGCCACGAGGATCACCGTGACGCCGGCGACCATCGCGACGAACAGGGGCCGGTGGGTCGGCAGGGTGCCCGCGGAGGCGGGCACGGCTCGCTGGCGGGCCAGCGAGCCGGCCAGGGCGAGCACGAAGATGATCGGCAGGAACCGGCCGAGCAGCATGCACAGGCCCAGGGCGGTGTTCCACCACGGCGTGCTCACCGTGATGCCGGCGAAGGCCGAGCCGTTGTTGTTGCTGGCCGAGGTGAACGCGTAGAGCACCTCGGTGAGGCCGTGCGGGCCGACGTTCAGCGCGGTCGCGTGGTTGCCGGTGGCGAAGGCGGTCGCGGTGCCGACCAGCACGAGCGCCGGGGTGACCAGGAAGTACAGCGAGGCCAGGCGGATCTCGCGGGAGCCGATCCTCTTGCCCACGTACTCGGGGCTGCGGCCGACCATGAGCCCGGCCACGAACACCGTGATCACGGCGAGGACCAGCATCCCGTAGAGGCCGGCGCCGACGCCGCCCGGCGCGACCTCGCCGAGCATCATGTTGCCCAGCGTCATCATGCCGCCGAGTGCCGTGTACGAGTCGTGGAACGAGTTCACCGCCCCGGTCGACGTCAGCGTCGTCGCCGCGGCGAAGGTGGCCGAGTTCGACACGTCGAAGCGGACCTCCTTGCCCTCCATGGCGGCGCCGACGGCCTGCGGGACGGTGCCACCGGCCGCGAGTTCGAAGGCGTTGGTCAGCGTGACGCTCGCGATCGCGAGGACGGCCATGACCGCGACGATCGCGTGGCCCTGCCGGGTCTGGCCGACCATCCGGCCGAAGACGCGCGGCAGGCTGAACGGGATCAGCAGGATCAGGAAGATCTCGATCCAGTTCGTCCAGGGGGTCGGGTTCTCGAACGGGTGCGCGCTGTTGGCGTTGTAGAAGCCGCCGCCGTTGGTGCCGAGTTCCTTGATCACCTCCTGGCTGGCCACGGGGCCGCCGGTGACGGTCTGGGTGCCGCCGGTCAGGGTGGCGACCTCGGTGCCGCCGGAGAGGTTCTGCACCACCCCGCCGGCCATCAGCGCCAGCGCCCCCAGGACCGCGACGGGCAGCAGGACCCGAATCGTGATCCGGGTCAGGTCGACCCAGAAGTTGCCCAGCTCACCGGTGCGGGCACGGGCGAAGCCGCGCACCAACGCCACCGCCACGGCGATGCCGACGGCCGCGGAGACGAAGTTCTGCACCGCCAGGCCGGCCATCTGCACCAGGTGGCCCATCGTCGACTCGCCCGAGTACCACTGCCAGTTCGTGTTGGTCACGAACGACACCGCCGTGTTCCAGGCCCCGTGGGCGACGACCGGGTCGCGGCCGAGCGACAGCCACAGGTGGTCCTGCCAGCGCTGGAACGCGTACAGGAACAGGATCGACACGGCGGAGAAGGCCAGTACGCCACGGGCGTACACGCCCCAGGTCTGCTCGGCGGCCGGGTCGACCCCGACCAGGCGGTAGACACCGCGCTCGACGCGCGAGTGCCGGGTCCCGGCGACCGCCCGGTACACGTGGTCGCCGAACGGCCGGTGGACGGCGACCAGGGCCGCCACCAGGGACAGGACGAAGAGGGCGCCGGCTGCCGTCGTGGACATCAGAAGCGCTCCGGGAACAGCAACGCGACCACCATGAACACACCCAGGCCCAGCGCCAGCACCAGGCCGACGGCATCGACGACGCTCACAGCTTCTCCACGCCTCTCACCACGAGGGCGAGTGCGGCGAACAGCCCCACCGTCACCAGGACGAACACCACGTCGGACACGCTGACTCCTCTTGCCGGAACCGCTCGTCACGACCGCCTTCCGGCCGTGCCGGGCAATCGAAACTCCGTGGCTCCGCGAGGGACAGGGATCATCACGCGATCATGACGGCGGCGACGCTTTTCTTGACGCGTTCTTCACGCGGCCGGGCTCCGGCGTGACGCCGCTCACCGGCGACCCCCTACCGGATCACCGCCCGGCCGGCGCGGCGGCAGGCGTGGCGGGGCGGCAGGCGTGGCGGGAACGGCAGGCGGGCGGTGGCGGCGCTCAGCCGGCCAGCCAGTTGCGGATCTCGTCGCCGTGCTCGTCCAGCCCGGGCGGCGGCAGGTCGTAGCGCGCCGGGGTGGCGGTGAGGCCGATCGGGTGGCGGATGCCGGGCACGCCGCCGGTGGTGACCACCGGGTCGAGCCCGAGTTCCCGGGCCAGGTCGACGCCCCCGGCGACCGTGTTGATCGGGGCGCACGGCACGCCCGCCGCACGCAGGTCCCGGAACCACTCGTCGCGGGTCCGCCGGACCAGTCGCGCGACCAGGAGGGGCCGCAGGGCCTCCCGGTTGACCGTGCGGTCCTGGTTGCGCCCGAACCGGGGGTCGTCGGGCAGTTCGGGCAGGCCGAGGACCTGGCACAGCTTACGGAACTGGCCGTCGTTGCCGGCGATGACGACGAGGTCGCCGTCGGCGGTGGGCAGCGGTTCGTACGGGAACAGGCTCGGGTGCCCGTTGCCCATCCGGAACGGCGTCGCGCCGCCGGCGACGTGGCCGCTGGTCTGGTTGACCAGGCCGGACAGCGCGGAGGAGAGCAGGTCCACCTCGACGTGCTGGCCGGTGCCGCAGCGGTCGCGGTGGTGCAGGGCGGCGAGGATGCCGACGGCCGCGTGCAGGCCCGCGATCACGTCGAACACGGCGACCCCCGCCTTGTAGGGCGGGCCGTCCGGCTCGCCGGTGAGGCTCATCAGGCCGGACGCGGCCTGGACCACGAGGTCGTAGCCGGGCAGGTTGGCGCCGGCACCGGCACCGAACCCGCTGATCGAGGCGTAGACGATCCGCTCGTTGACGGCGGCGACGCTGTCGTAGTCGAGGCCGAAGCGCCGCAGGCCGCCGGGCCGGAAGTTCTGGATCATCACGTCGGCGCGGCGGACGAGTTTCCGGGCGACGTCCAGGTCGTCGGGGTCGGCGAGGTCGAGGGCGATCGACCGCTTGTTGCGGTTGACGCCGAGGTAGTAGGTGGAGGTGCCCTCCCGCACCGGCGGCATCCAGGTCCGGGTGTCGTCCCCGCCGGGCCCCTCGACCTTGATCACCTCGGCGCCGAGGTCGGCGAGGAGCATGGTCGCGTACGGTCCGGCGAGGATCCGCGAGAAGTCGGCGACGAGGATGCCGCCGAGCGGCCCGGACCGTTGCTCCCCCATCGCCGCTCCCCTTCCCGTCGGCGCCACGGCCGGCGCGGCGGCGTCGTGGCACCTGCCGGATGCCGGCGTCCGGCGCGTCCGACGGCAGGACCACGATGGCACAGCGCACGCGACGGACGTCGGTCGCCCCGACGGTCCGGGCCGGGGCGGATGGCGACGGGGTCGCCGCCATCCGCCGAGGCGGGTCAGCCCTTGCGCCACTTCTGGTTGGCGGTGCCCGCGCAGTCCCAGAGCTGGAGCTTCGCGCCGTCGGCGCTGTTCCACTCCCGGATGTCGACGCACCTGCCGGCCTGGACGTTGACCAGGTCACCGGCCGCGGTCAGGGTGAACCGCTGCGCGCCCGTACCGTTGCACGTGTAGAGCTGGACGACCGCGCCGTTGCCGGTCGCGCCGCCGTCGACGTCCATGCACTTGCCGTTCTGGCTGCGCAGGGTGTCGCCGGTGAACGTCCACTTCTGCGCGTCGGTGCCGTTGCAGGTCCACATCTGCAACTGCGCGCGGTCGACGAAGTTCGCGTTCGGCACGTCGATGCACTTGTTGTTCCAGTCGCTCAGCACGGGTACCGCACCGCCGGGGTTCCCCGGTCCGCTGCCGCCGGCGCCGAACGGGCTCAGGACGATCCCGGCCGCGCGGGGGTCGCCGTCGTGGACCAGGGACTCGAACGCGCCGACGTCGTCGAAGGCGAAGGCGTACGCCTTGCCGTCGGTCATGTTGGCGTGGATGACGCGGGCGTAGTGGTTCGTCGGGTTGTTGCGGTAGAACTCGGCGGCGTTGGTGCTGGGCTGGGTGTCGATGGTGCCGAGCGTGCCCCGGTTGAGCGCGGCGCACAGCGTGCGGGAGATCGGGCCGACGACCGGGTCGTTGGGTGCGGGCAGGTCGCCGTCGCAGCCCCAGACGCTCGCCGAGGAGGGCCGGTTGAAGGAGGCGACCCGCTGGCCGGCGCTGTTGGTGAAGGTCATGACGTTGCCCGAGGTCCGCCCGAAGTAGCGGATGTTCGGCTGGTCGGCGAACGGCACCACGGTCAGCGTCTTGGTCGTGTACGCGTTCCAGGCCGACGCGATGTAGGAGTCCAGGTAGGTGGCGCTGAACAGGCCGGCGCCGGCCGCCTTGCCGGGCGCGAGCACCCGCAACACCGTCCCGTCGGAGCGGGTGTGGACCGTGTTGGCCCAGCCCGGCTGGGACCGGATGCCCTCGATGATCGCGTTGCGGCCGCCCGCGACGACGTCACCGGTGCGCTTGGTGACGCCGGTGGCACCGGTCACCGTGACCGCGTGCGGCACGGCGAACATGTCGACCTGCGAGCTGTTGAGCCACAGGCCGGCGTCGTTGTAGGTGAACTCGCTCCAGTCGAACAGGATGTCGCGGTTGGCGTCGCCGGCCGCCCACGGCGCGGGTTGGACCAGGCCGTCCGGGGTGAGGAAGAACTTGAGCTTCTCGCCGAAGGAGAAGTAGACGCGGCCGGAGAACCCGCGCGGGAACCGGATGGTCGTGCTGCCGCCGTTGCCGGGGCCCGGGATCGACGCGTCCGGCGCGGGCGACGGCGGGAGCTGTCCGCCCGACCAGGGGACGAAGGTGCCGCCCTGGTTGACGTAGCCGAGGCGGCCGCTGGACAGCTGCACGCCGATCACGTACAGGTGGACGGCCTCGCCCCGGCCGCTGCTGTTGCTGACCGTGACGGGCAGCAGCGCGGGGCCGACGGCGTGGGCGGGGGATGCGGCCAGGGTCACCGGGACGGCGGCGACCAGCGCGGACACGGCGGCGAGCAGCCTTCTTCGTAGCTTCACGAAAGGTCCTCCTCAGGGGTGTCGACGGACTGAGAGAGCGCTCTCTCAGCGTCGGCCCAGGCGGCCCTCCTGTCAATAGACACACGCCGATGCGGCCGCGACGCTGACCGCGACCCCGCCTCCTCTGGTCCTGTCACGGCAACGCCAACCAGCGGTGGAGCCGGGTGTGACCGACGCGTCCGGCAGCCGGCCTCAGCGCCGGCGTCCGGACGCCGCGTCCACTCCTGCGCCGGTCACCCGGGCGACCGCTTCGGCGCGGCTGTCGTACGCCGGGAGCACCTCGTCCAGGCGCAGGGTCCGCAGGACGGTCCGCAGGAACGGCGACGGCGCGGCGAGGCTCAGCGTGGCGCCCCGTGCGGCGCAGTCGCGGTGGGCGCCGACGAGCAGGCCCAGCCCGGTGGAATCGATCAGGCGGACGTTGGTCAGGTCGACGACGACGTGCCCGCCCATGTCGGCGGCGTGCCGCAGGGCCGCCCGCAGGGTGCCCGCGCCCTCGACGTCGATGTCCCCCGCGCAGGTGATGACGGTCGCGTCGCCGCGATGGTCGATGCCGAGGATCCCGCCCGGGCCCGGGCCGGCCGTCGTCGCGTCACCCGAACCCGCCAGCAGGGTGCAGTGGGCGCAGCGGTGCGGACCCTCGGCGAGGGGCGAGCCGGTCCAGTCGTGGTCGGACACCAGCTCCCAGACCACGCCGGTCGGATCGCCCGCCGCCTCGACGACCGTCTCGCCGCAGACGTCGCAGACCAGTGTCGTGTGCTCGTCACCCCGGACGACGCTCATCGTGGCGGTCCCCTCCTTCCACCGCGTCCGTGCGGCGTCGCCGCCGCCCGCGCGGGCGTGCGCTCCCGTTCCAGCCCAACCTGCCGGCCGGGATGCGCGGTCATGCTTCGGGCCGATGACGGTTGTGTGACAGATCCCGCCCGGGCCGGCACCCGGGACGGCTGCGGCAGACGCGTGGACGCCGACAGTAGGGTGTCGACGTGACCTTGACCCCTGCCACCGCCCCGTCCGCCCCCGGTGACATGTTGCTCGCCGAGGCCGAGCGGGTGACCGCCGCCGACCCGCTCGACGCCGCGTACCTCGAAGGACTGTGCCGGGAGATCGACGGCCGGATCGTCCGCGGGGACGTCATGATCGGGATCCTGCCGGTCCAGGCGTACGAGGTGCTGGTCCGGGGCTACCTGGCCGCCGCGCGGGCCGGCCGGACCGATGTGTGGGTGTCCCTGGGACGCCGGCTGCTCGACCTGCCGGTCGCGCAGCCGCCGGCGTGGCCGTCGCCGCACCCGTTCCCCACCAGCGGGAACGACGTCCTGGACGCGGCCCTGCGCTGCTTCGCCGAGGCCGCCGGGCACGGCGACCGCCAGGGCGCGTACCTGTTCGCCGCCGTCGGCCGGGAGGCCGTGGACCGGGTCGGGCGGTACGCGCTGACGTTGCTGGAGCCGCTGCGCGCCGACGACCCGACCGGGGAGGCGCGCTACTGGTCCGGCATCGTGCACTACCTGCTGGGCGAGGGCGAGGCGGCGGTCGCGTACCACCGGCAGGCCGCCGAGGCCGGCAACGCCGACGCGATGTTCGAGCTGCACGTGCTGCACGACACCGGGGACATGGTGGCGCGCGACGAGGCGGCAGCGCGGCAGTGGCTGCTGCGCGCCGCCGAGCGCGAGCATCCCCGCGCCCTGTACAACGTCGCGGCCGGGTACGCCAGCGGGCGGGGGTTCCCCCGGGACGAGGCCGTGGCCGCCAGCTGGTACGAGCGGGCGGCGAACGCCGGGAACCCGCGGGCCACGGCCACCCTCGGGGTGATGTACCTGCTCGGCTCCGGCGTGCCCACCGACCCGGCCCGCGCCGCCGAGTGGCTCGACCGGGCCGAGGACCAGGGATTCGACGTGGACGGCTGGCTGGACCAGCTCGGCATGCGCCGGCCTGCCTGACCCGGCGGGCCCCGGCCGGGCGGTTGCCGCACCGGGCGCCCCCGCCGTCGTCACGCCGGGTCGGCACCCCAGGCGGCGCGCACGAGGGCGGGAAACACCTGGGCGGCCGGGCCGCGCAGGTTCACGTCCGCCACGGCGTCCAGGGGCGTCTCCTGCGGGTTGACCTGCAGCACGGTGGCGCCGAGGCGGGCAGCCACCTGGGGGATCTCGGCAGCGGGATACACCAGGCCCGAGGCGCCCACGGTCACCAACAGGTCACACGTGGACGCCGCCTCCACGGCGGCCTCCAACGCGGCGCTCGGCAACGCCTCACCGAACCACACCACCCCGGGTCGGACGGGGCCCGCGCAGCGCGCGCACCGGGGCGGGGGCACGCGCCGGCCCGCACCCGGCTCCTCCGCGGCCTCGTCCGGCACCGGCGCCGGACAGGCGCAGGCCGAGCAGCGCGGCGCGAAGAGGCTGCCGTGCAGGTGGATCGGCGCGACCGAGCCGGCCCGCTCGTGCAGGTCGTCGACGTTCTGCGTGACGACGACCGTGCCGGGGACGCGTGCCTCGATCGCGGCCACGGCCACGTGACCGGCGTTCGGGCGGGCCCGCCGCACGGTGGCGCGGCGCCACTCGTACCAGCCCCAGACCAGCGCGGGATCGTCGCCGAAGGCCTCCGGCGTGGCGAGCCGCTGCGCGTCGAAGCTACGCCACAGGCCGGTCAGGGCGTCACGGAAGGTGGGCACACCGCTCTCCGCGGAGACGCCCGCGCCGGTGAAGACCACGACGCGCCGAGCCTGCGCCAACAGCGCCGCGGCCTCCCGCACCGACCGCTCCCCCATCTGCCCTGCTCCCTTCGACCCGGACCCGCCGGGCAAGACTAGTGCGGTCTCCGTGACGGTCCGGCGGGGCAACACCGGACGGCTCGCCGGCTTGCGGCCCGGGCGGTCGGGTGTCACGGGTCGGGCGCTTCAGTGCCGGGCGCGGGCGGCGAGGAAGCCGTCGACCGCGGCCAGGAACTCCACCGGCCGGCTGGCGTGCACGTCGTGCCCGGCCGGGATCGTGACGAGGGTGGCGTCGGGCATCCGGTCGACCATCTCGGCGAGCAGGTGCTGCGGGATGGGGCTGTCCGGGCCGCCGCCGACCACCAGGGTCGGCACGTCGATGGCGTCGGTGCCGTCCCACCAGGCCGGGTCGGGGTCGTTGAGCTGGGCGCGGATGGCGTTGACGGCGGCGAAGTCGAACGGCGTGGGCGTGTCCGGCGGTGGCAGGGGCGGCCGCTCGAGAGCGCCCGGTCGGGGTGCCGCCACGTCCTCCAGGATCAGGTGGGTGAGTCGGCGCGGGGCGGCCTCGGCGAGCAGGATCGCCACGGCCCCACCCATCGAGTGGCCGATCACCACGCACCGCTCGACCTCGACCGCGTCGAGGAACCCGACGAGGTCGTCGCGCATCGACTCGAGCGAGTACCGGCCGGGGCGGTCGCTGCGGCCGTGACCGCGCAGGTCCAGCGCGTACACCCGGTGCCGGGCGGCGAGCGCGGCCAGGACGCCGTGCCAGTCGCGTCCGTCCTCGCCGAGGCCGTGCAGCAGCACCATGGGTGGGTCGGCCGGGTCACCGGCGACGCGGTAGGCCAGGGTCACTCCGTCGACCGTGACGGCCCGCGACTCCCCGATGTTCGACTCGGTCACGCGCCACACCGTATCGCCGGGGCGACGAGTCGTCGCTCCCGACAACTGGTGGGCCGGATGCGGGCGGCTCCCGTCGTCGAACCGGGCGCCGGGAGCGACACGGGCCTTATTCGATAGTGCGCACTTCACCGGCTCACGCCGGTGCCGTTTCCCGGCGCGCGGGCCGAGGGGGCGTCGAGGACGACCGGGCCTACCTGCACATCGTCTCCGAGCGGCCGGCGGAATCGCCGCAACGGGGACGGGAACGGGAATCCCCGGGCACGGGGTCGAGGCTGGCGTGATCGCGTACCGCCCGACAAGAATGGGCCAGGCGCTCCAGCGGAAAGGCGTGTCTCGATGAGTGAACCGAAGGTCGTGTCCCGGGACGAGTGGATCGACGCCCGCAAGGAGCTGCTCGACCACGAGAAGGAGATCACCCGCCTGCGGGACCGGGTCACCGCGCTCCGGCGTCAACTGCCGGCGGTCGCGATCGAGAAGGACTACTCCTTCACCGGACCCGCCGGCCCCGTCCGGTTGGCCGACATGTTCGAGGGACGACGACAGTTGATCGTCTACCATTTCATGTTCGATCCGGAATGGGTCGAGGGATGCACGAGCTGCTCCCTGATGGCCGACAACTTCGGGCACCTCACCCATCTGCACGCCAGTGACACGACGCTCGCCGTGGTCTCCCGCGCGCCGTTCCCGACCCTCGCGGCGTTCCAGAGCCGGATGGGTTGGCGCTTTCCCTGGTACTCCTCGCACGGCAGCGACTTCAACTACGACTTCCACGTCACGATGGACCCGGCAGTCGCCCCGGTGGAATACAACTACAAGGACGCCGAGACCCTCGCGGCGCAGGGCCTCACCCACCACATACGGGGCGAGAGCCACGGCCTGAGCGTCTTCGTCCGCGACGGCGACCGGATCCTGCACACCTACTCCGTGTACGGCCGCGGCCTCGACCCGCTGCTGAACACGTACAACTTCCTGGACCTCACGCCGCTGGGCCGGCAGCGCTACGTCAACGAGTTCCCCCACCACGACACCTACGGCACGGACGCCGCCGGCAGCCACCACCACTGACCTCCCGCCGGCACCCGGCGGCGCTCACGCGGGCGCGCAGTTGTTGCTCTTGCGCCTGACCGTGTACTCGGTGTCGTCGTGGGTGATGCCCGACGGCACCCCGTCGAAGTACGCCTCGACCTTCTCCCAGCCCCGGCGCTGCTCGTAGTGCAGGTGCGGCGCCCCGGAGTTGCCGGTGCTGCCGACCCGCCCGATCTGCTCACCCTGGGCGACCCGCTGACCGACCCGGACCAGCGGCGGTTCGAGCAGGTGCAGGTACTGCGTCTCCCACTTGCCGCCGTGGTCGATCTTCACCCAGTAGCCGCCGCCACGGCCCCGCGGCCCGTCCGGGTCTTCGGGCGTACGGCCACCCAGCGACCCGTTGATCCCCGCCACGGTGACTTTCCCCGCGTAGGACGCGAGCACCGGCCGCCCCCACGCCCTGCCCTCGGTCGGGAACAGGTCCACGTCGTAGTCGTCGTGACCGGGATAGGTGCCCAACTGCCATGTCTCCCCGCACGCGACGGGAAGCTGGAACAGCGGGCGCGGACCCGCCGGCCGCACCAGCGGCACGACCACCGCGACGACGAACACGGCGACGGCGAGGACCACCGCGACCGCGCCGGAGACGAGCACGACCCGGGTGCGGCGGCTGCGGACGCGGCGGTGGCTGCGGGGAGTGGTGGGGCGGCCGGTCGTCACCGGCCCGAGCATGGCAGACGCCGGCAAGGCGCCCGCCCCGGGGCGGTCGGCGGTACGCCCGACGACTCCCGACGCCCCGGGCGCGGCTTCGGCGATCCCGCGTGGCGCCTGCCCGCCGGTTGGGAGAGTGGTCGGGTGGCGATGAGAGCGTCGGGAACGGGGCGGATCCGCGCCGCGGCGTCCGGGCGGATCCAGCCAGGCCCGGGCGGGGTGACACGCCTGGAACTGTTCCTCGACCTGGTCTTCGTCTACGCGTTCTTCAACGTCACCGAGCTGATGTCGGCGAACTTCCACCCCGTCGGGCTGTTCGAGGGGTTCCTGGTGGTCGCGCTGCTGTGGCGGTGCTGGGCGTCGTACGCCTGGTTCGGCAACACGGTGCGCTTCGACCGGGGGATCATGCCGTTGGTCGTCTTCGGGGCGGCGGCCGGCATCTTCGTGGTGGGAGTCGCCCTGCCGGTGGCGTTCGCGGACCGGCCGGGTGGCCTGTGGGGTCCCCTCGTCTTCGCCGTCGCGTTCGTCCTGGTGCGCCTCGTGCCGGTGGCGGTCACCAGCCTCGCCGGGCTGAACACCGGCGACCGGCCCCTTTTCGCCCGACGCGCGTGGTTGCCGCTGTGCGTCACCTCGCCGCTGCTGCTCGCCGCCGCGTCCCTGCCGGCGCTGCTGCCGGACCGGCCGCCGGTGCACCTCGCGCAGGTGGTGCTGTTCACCGTGGCCACCGCTGTCGACTACGCCGGCCTGGCGGGGCTCGGCTCGGGCGACTGGCAGCTCGGGTCCGTCGGCCACTGGGCGGAACGGCACAGCCTGATCGTGCTCGTCGCCCTGGGCGAGACGATCATCTCGATCGGCACCAGCCGGGGACTGGTTGGCGATCCGCCGATCACCTGGTCGGTGCTCGCGGGATCGGCCCTCGGCGTCGTCGTGGTGATCGTGCTGTGGTGGACCTACTTCGACCTCGCCCGGTTCGCCGCCGAACAGTCGCTGCGGCGTCTGCCCGACGGCGTCACGTCGCTGGTGGGCCGCGACGCCTACGCGCTGCTGCACCTGCCGATGGTCGGCGGCCTGATCCTGCTCGCACTCGGCCTGAAACACGCCCTGAGCGCGACGGAGGTGGGCACCGCGGGCCGCTGGAGCACGGGCAGCGTGCTCGCCCTGCACGGCGGGGCGCTGCTCTACCTGCTCGGGCTGCTGGCCTTCGAGAAGCGCGGGTTCAACCTGGTGGGGCGCAGCGTGGTGCTCGGCATCGGGCTGCTGCTCGCCGCCGCACCGGTGGCCCTGCACGCGCCGGCGCTGGGATCGCTGGCGGTGCTCGCCGCCTGCCTGGGCACCGCCATGATCGCCGACCGTACCGTCTTCGCGCGTCGGCACCGCCGGCTGCACGAGGCGGTCGCCGGCACGGTGCGCCGGGTGGCGGTGGTCCGCCCGCACCAACTCTTCCTCGACCTGATCGTCGTGTACGCGTTCATCCAGATCACCGTCCTGGTGACCCGCCAACCGTCCCCGGCGGGGCTGGCGCAGGGCCTCGGTGTCCTGGCCCTGCTCTGGTGGTCCTGGTGCCTGTACGCCTGGCTGGAGAGCGTGGCGCCCCGCGCCACCACCCTGGTGCGGGCGACGGTGCTGGCGGCGGCCGCGTTGATCCTCGTGCTCGGCGTCGCCATCCCGCAGGCGTTCAGCCGCGTACCCGGTGGACTACCCGGCCCGCTGATCGTGGTGACCTGTTACGTGGCGCTGCGGGTGCTGCACCTCGCCGCGTTCTTCGGGGTCGCGAGGGGCGATCCGGCGCTGCGGGCCCAGGCGGCCCGGGCCGCCGTACCCACCGCGGCGGCGCTGGCGCTGCTGGTGGGCGCGACGCTCACCTTTCCCCCGGTCGGCCAGTCCATCTCGCCGCTCAGCGCGGCGTGCTGGACGGCCGCGGTGGTGGTGGACCTGGCGGGCGGCTACCTGACCGGCGCCCGGGACTGGGGGATCCGCGCCATCGAGCAGTGGACGCACCGGTACAACCTCGTGGTGCTCGTCGCCCTCGGTGAGGGCTTCATCTCCACCGGCGTCGCACTGGCCGACACGTCGATCTCGGCGGCGTCCCTGGTCACCGTCGCGTTGATCGTCACCCTGCTCGCCGCCCTGTGGTGGACGTACGTGGGCACCGACCGCGTCCTCGAAAGGCGGCTGTCGCAGGTGTCGGCCGGCCCGCGCGGGGCGGCGCTGGCCCGGGACGCCTACACCTACCTGCACCTGCTGACCGTCGCCGGTCTCATCCTGGTCGCACTCGGCCTGACGACGACGCTGGCACAGGTGGCGCAGCGGCCGGGCGCGCCGCTGGCCTCGCTGGGACACGCCGCCCTGCACGGCGGCGTGCTCGTCTTCCTCGCCGGCGACCAACTGATCTGGAGACGCACGACGGGCCGGTTCTGCCGCCGACGGATGCTCGGACTGCTGGTGGTGGCGCTCGCCGCTCCGGCGACCGCCGCGCTGCCCAGCCTCGCGTCGCTGGTGCTGCTCGCGGCGGTCGGCGTCACGGTCGCCACGACCACCTCGCTGCGCGCCGTCGCGCCGCCGCGCCGCCGTCGGCAGGCGCCGGGGGAAACGGGTCGGCGGAACGGTCCCCCGACCGACACAATGAGCGACGTGCGGAGATCGACACGACGGCTGCTCGGCGACCTGGACGCGCTCGCCCACCAGGAACGGATGGCGACGCTCGCCCGCCGGGCCCGCGAGGCGGCCGGCCGGGGTGAGCTGCCGGAGATCCTCGCGGAACTGCGCGGCGGGGCGTCGTCGTACCACCGGTTCCTGGCCCTCACCGCCGCCAAGATCGTCGGCGACCAGGCGGCGGTACGGGCGGCGCTGGGCGACCCGCACGGCAGCATCCGGGCGGTCGCCGTGAAGGCGGGCCTGCGCGCCGGCTGGCTCGCCGGCGACGACCTGCGCGCACTCGTCCGGGACGCGCCGGCCGACCTGCGGCACCTGGTCTACCGGTCGCTGCGGCACCTGCGCCGGCCGGTGGTCGCCGACGGCCTGGTCGACGGCGTGCTGGGGCGCTTCGGCGCCGTCGAGGCGGTCGCCCTGCTGCCCGCCTGCGGGTCGGACACCGTCCGCCGGCTGCTGCCGGCCGTCGAACACGCGTTGTCGAACTCCGTCTGCCTGGCCCGTCGCCACGGGGACGTGGTGCTCGACCACGCGGAGTCGACGCTGCCCGACATCCACCCCGGCGAGCGGGAGCACTGGTGGTCGACGCACGGCACGCGGGTCCTGCTCGCCGGCCGGCGTCGACCGGAACGCGCGCTGACGCTGCTCGAACGGTACGCGCCCACCGGACACCTCCCCGGCGACCTGGCGGACTACGGGCCGCTCGCCGCGTCCGAGCCCCGCCGGGTGCTGGCCCTGCTGACCGCGCCGTCGCGCGCCGACTGGATGGGCCACCAGTGGCTGCCCCCGGCGCTGCTGCGTCGGCTCGTCCGGCTGCCGCAGGCGGACCTGGTCACGCTGGGCCGACGGGTACGCGGCCGCAACAACTCACTGCACCGGCTGTTGGCGGCGCTCCCCCCGTCCCGGCGGGGCGACCTGTACGACGCCGTGTCCGCCGACGTCGACACGGCCGCCCGGATCCCCGACGCGCCGCTGATGGAGGTGCTGCCGCACGCCTGGCGGGAGCGCGAGGCACGCCGGGTGCTCGCCCTCGACGACGTCCGCCACGACGAGGCGCAGGTGCGCTCGTGGAGCGCCCTGCTGCCCTGGCCGGCGGCGTCGGCGGCGCTCACCCCCGCCCTGCGCGCCGCCGACGCGCGCGACCGGGCCGTCGCGTACGAACTGCTCCTGGCCGCCGCCCGGCGCAGCCGCGACCCCGCGGCGGCGGCCGAGGCCCTGACCGGGCTGGACCGGCTGCGCAACGAGCAGGACCCGGTCCGGGCCGTGGCGCTGGCGGAGCTGGCGAACCTGGCCCCGTTGCTGCGCGCGGACGCCGTCGAGGTGCTGACCCGGATCACCGCCGACGCCACGACCACCCGCGACGCGTCGACACGCACCCTCGCCGCGCTCGGCACCCTCGCCGCCCGGGTGCTGGCTCGGCACGTCGACGAACCGGCCCTGCTGCGCTGGGCGCTGGACACCCTCGACCGGCTCTTCGGCGGGCACCGGCTGCCGCCGCTCGGGCGGTTCGACGAGACGCTGCGCCGCGGCCAGGAGACGCTCGTCTTCGCCCGGCTGCGCGGATGGGTCGAGGCCGGCATGGCCCGGGGCCGGTTCACCGCGTTGTTCGCCGTGACCTGGGCCCTGGGGCGGCGGGCCTGGCACGTGCCCGAACTCCAGGAACTGCTGCGCCGGGCGACGACCCCCGGCACCGTCGCCGCCGTCGTGCGGGAGGCCGTCGAGCTGTGGCTGGCCGACCCGGGGACCCGGGCACAGCGGGTGGCGTACGTGCTGCACTCCGACAGCTCGACCATCACCCTGCCCACGGTGTGGCGGACCGTCAGCGCCCGACGCACCGACCTGCTCGACCGGGTACTGCGGCACCCGCCGAAGGGCGCGTTCCTCACCGCCGGCACCCGCTGGATCCCGGGACCGCCCGTGCACGCCGAGCGGTGGACGCCCCACCAGCAGGAGGCGTTCGTACGGCTACAGGCGCGGCTCGCCGCCGACGCCGGCACCCCGCTGCACCATCGGGCCGCCGCCGTACGGGCCGCCGCGTCGGTGCCCGACGCCGGGCGCGAGCTGGTGCTGCGCCACGTCGACTCGCCGAACGCCACCCTGGCCGAGGCGGCCCTGACGGCCCTGCCGTGGACCGACCGGCCCGACCAGGCACTGCCCTTGCTGCTGTCCCACGCCGACGACGAGCGGGCCAGGGTCGCCCTGTACGCCGCCACCCGCGCCGTCCGCTTCACCCGCCCGGCCGACCTGGTGGCCCCGCTGTCCGGCGTCGCCCTGGGACGGGGCAAGGTGACCAGCCGCAAGCAGGCGGTCCGGCTGCTCGGCCGCTTCGGTCCGCCGGAGGCGATGGCCGTACTGGTGTCGGCGTGGCGGCAGCCCGGCCAGCACCGCGACGTGCGGGCGGCGATCGTCGCCGCCGCCCGGCAGCGGCTGCACGCGCCGGAGAGCTGGCCGATCCTCGAAGAGGCGGTCGTCGGGAGCCGGGAGGAATCGCTGACCGTGCTGGCGACCCCGCCCGACGGGGTCGCGGCGCCGGAGCGACCCCGCTACGCCGCCCTCGTCGCCCGGGCCTGCGCGAGCCCCGACCGTGAGGTCGGACGGCTCGCCTGGCCCCAGCTCGTGCACTGGCTGCCCTGGGCACCCGACCTCACCGACCTGATCCTGGCGGCGCTCACCGACCTGGGCGGGCGGTACGACTGGCAGCGGGTGCGCCCGATGGTGGACGCGGTGCTGCGCCACCCGGACCGCCCCGAGCAGGGGGTGCTCGCCGCCGCCCTGCGCGACCTCGTGCGCATCGACGACGTCGACGCGGACCCCGGTGGCCCCACCGGGGACCGCCCGGCTCGGCGCCGGATCGACGCCGTCGTGGCCACGGTGTCCCGCGCCCTCGGGCCACAGACCGACCCGGCGCCGGTCCGGCGGGCGGCGGACGAGTTGGGCCGGCACCGCGCGTACGTGGCGCAGGCGGGCACCCTGCTGACCAACGTCCTGCCGCTCGGCAACGCGACATCCGAGCAGCTCACCGCCGAGATCCTCACGATCGCGGATCTGGTGGCGGGCCGGCCGGCACTCGCCGCCCGGCTCGCTCACCTCCTCTGCGGGCGCATCGCCTCCCCGACGGTCCTCGACGCCGAACCGGTGCTCGCCACGGCCCGCTGCCTCGCCACCCGGGGCGAGGCCACCACCGGTCTGTTCGCGGTGGCCCTGGCCGGCGGCGGCAGGGCGTACGGCTGGTCCGCACCCTGGCGGGACCTGCTGCACCTGCTGCGCGGGCACCCGGTCGCCGACATCCGCGACGCCGCCTTCGACGTCTCGATGGAGGCGACGTGATCCGCGGCGGCCGCCGTGCTAGAAGTCGTCGTCGAAGGCCACCGTGCCGCTCACCCCGACCTGGTACGCCGACACGCGCCGCTCGAAGAAGTTCGACAGCTCCTGGACGTCCTGCAACTCCATGAAGGCGAACGGGTTGGTCGAGCCGTAGTGGGCGGGGATGCCGAGCTGCGCGAGCCGCCGGTCGGCGACGTGTTGCAGGTACTCGCGCATGTCGGTCAGGGACAGCCCGGGCACCCCCTGGCCGAGCAGGTCCTCGGCGAACTGGACCTCGCACTCGACGGCCTCGGCGAGCATCTGCCGCACCTGGCCGGCCAGCTCGTCGTCGAACAGGTCCGGCTCCTCCCCGCGCACGGTCTCCACCACGTCGAAGGCGAAGGCCATGTGCATGGACTCGTCGCGGAACACCCAGTTGGTGCCCGACGCCAGGCCGTGCAGCAGCCCCCGGGAGCGCAGGAAGTAGACGTAGGCGAAGGCGCCGTAGAAGAACAGCCCCTCGATGCAGGCGGCGAAGCAGATCAGGTTGAGCAGGAAGGCCCGCCGGTCCTGTCGGGTACGCAGCTGCCGCAGCTCGCCCAGCGAGTCGATCCAGCGGAAGCAGAACTCGGCCTTGCGCCGGATCGACGGGATGTTCTCGATGGCGGCGAACGCGGCGAAGCGTTCGGTCTCGTCGGGCACGTAGGTGTCGAGCAGGTTGAGGTAGAACTGGACGTGCACGGCCTCCTCGAACAGTTGCCGCGACAGGTAGAGCCGGCCCTCCGGCGAGTTGACGTGCTGGTACAGGTTGAGCACGAGGTTGTTGGCGACGATGGTGTCGCCGGTGGCGAAGAACGCCACGAGGCGGCTGACCAGGTGCCGCTCGGCCGGGGAGAGCCGGTCGAGGTCGGCGAGGTCGGCGTGCAGGTCCACCTCCTCCACCGTCCAGGTGTTACGGATGGCGTCGCGGAAGCGGTCGAAGAAGTGCGGGTAGCGCATCGGGCGGAGGGTGAGGTCCATCCCCGGGTCGAGCAGCATGTGTGTGGTCCTCGGTTCGCTGGTGGTCGTGGTGGTCACTGGCACGCCTCGCACGACTCGGGGTTCTCCAGGGAGCAGGCCAGCGCCTCGTCGACGGTCGCCACCGCCGCGACGACGCCGGCGGCGCGGGCCGGCCCGACGGGCGCGACGGTGGCCTGCTGGATCCGCGTGGCCGGCCGCGAACGCAGGTAGTACGTCGTCTTCAGCCCGGCCTTCCAGGCGTACAGGTACATCGAGGAGAGCTTGCCGATCGTCGGCGCGGCCAGAAACAGGTTCAGCGACTGCGACTGGTCGATGTACGGGGCGCGGGCCGCGGCCAGGTCGATCAGCGCCCGCTGCGGCAGCTCCCACGCGGTACGGAACAGCTCCCGCACCTCGGCCGGCAGTTCCACGACGTCCTGCACGGAACCCTCGGCGCGCTTGATCGCCGAGCGGATCCGCTCCGTCCACAGGCCACGCGCCTTCAACTCCCGCACGAGGGCGGTGTTGACCTGGAGGAACTCCCCCGACAGGGTCTCGCGCTTGAACAGGTTGGACACCTGCGGCTCGATGCACTCGTAACAACCGGCGATCGAGGCGATGGTGGCGGTCGGCGCGATCGCCACCAGCAGCGAGTTGCGCAGCCCGTACGCGGCGACGCGCTCCCGCAGCGCGCTCCACCTCGCCGTCTGGGTCCCCGTGACGCCCCACAGGTCGGGTTGCAGCTGCCCGCGCGCCGCCCGGGTCTGCCCGTACGCCGGGTGGGCGCCCGCGCGCCGCGCCAGATCGGCGGAGGTCTCCAGGGCGGTCAGGTACAGCTCCTCGCTGATCCGGGTGGACAGCTCCCGGGCGGCCGGGGAGTCGAACGGCAGCCGCAGCGCGAAGAACACGTCCTGCAGGCCCATCAGGCCGAGCCCGACGGGGCGCCAGCGGGGATTGCTCGCCGCCGCCTGCGCCGTCGGGTAGTAGTTGATGTCGATGACCCGGTCGAGGTATGTGACGGCGGTGCGGACGGTGGCGCGCAGCCGCTCCCAGTCGATGCCGTCCGCGCCCAGGTGGGCGGCGAGATTCACCGAACCGAGGTTGCACACGGCGGTCTCGGCGTCGCTGGAGACCTCGACGATCTCGGTGCACAGGTTGGACAGGTGCACCACGTTGCCCGCCTCGGCGGTCTGGTTGCACAGCCGGTTCGCGGCGTCCTTGAACGTCATCCACCCGTTGCCGGTCTGGGCGAGGGTGCGCATCATCCGCCCGTACAGCTCCCGCGCCGGGACCTGCCGCACGTAGCGGCCCTGCTCCTCGGCGGCCCGGTACGCCGCGTCGAACTCCTCCCCCCACAGGTCCGGCAGCTCCGGCACCACGTCCGGGTCGAACAGCGACCACACCCCGTCGGACTCCACCCGCCGCATGAACTCGTCCGGGATCCAGTTGGCCAGGTTCAGGTTGTGGGTGCGCCGGGCGTCCTCACCGGTGTTGTCCCGCAGCTGGAGGAACTCCTCGACGTCCGGGTGCCACGGCTCCAGGTAGACGCAGGCCGCGCCCTTGCGCCGACCGCCCTGGTTGACCGCCGCCACCGAGGCGTCCAGCGTCCGCAGCCACGGCACGATCCCGTTCGACTGCCCGTTGGTGCCCCTGATCAGCGCGCCCCGCGAGCGGACCCGCGAGAACGCGATGCCGATCCCCCCGGCGAACTTCGACAGGTTCGCCACCTGCGCGTACCGCTGGTAGATCGAGTCGAGCTCGTCGCGCGGGGAGTCGACCAGGTAGCAGGAGGACATCTGGGTGTGCCGGGTGCCGGAGTTGAACAACGTCGGCGAACTCGGCAGGTACGCCAGGCTCGACATCAGCCGGTAGAACTCGATCGCCTCGTCCGGTGCCTGCGACAGGCCGCAGGACACGCGCAGCAGCCAGTACTGCGGGGTCTCCAGCACCAGCCGGCTCGTCGGGTGGCGCAGCAGGTACCGGTCGTAGACCGTACGCAGCCCGAAGTACTCGAAGCGCAGGTCGCCGCGCGGGTCGACGGCGGCGTCGAGGGCGCTCGCGTGGGCGGCGACGAACGCCGCGGTGTCGTCGCCGATCAGGCCCTCGGCGTGGCCGCGCCGGATCGCCTCGCTGAAGGAGCCGATGCCCTGCCGGCGGACCTCCTTGTCGACGTACCCGGCCAGCAGGCGGGCGGCCAGCCGCGAGTACTGCGGCTCCTCACCGATCATCTCCGCGGCGGTCTGGATGGACAGCCGGTCCAGTTCGGCCGTCGTCGCCCCGTCGTACAGGCCGCTGATCGTCCGGGTCGCCACCCGCAGCGGGTCGACGTCGGCGAGGTCGTCGGCCCACCGCTCGACGGCGCGGACGATCCTGTTGACGTCGACCGCCTCGGTGCCGCCGTCGCGCTTGCGGACCCGCATCTGCGTTCGCCGCTGGCCCGCCACGGCCGCATCGTCGGCCGCCGTGTCGTCGGCCGGAACAACCTCGGTGACTGTCACCACTCACTCCTCGCGAGCCTTGATCCCAGACGGAACTCCTGGGCACGCGGGGAGCGGACACCGACGACGACGCGCCGCAGGGCACGCGTCGGGATGGCGTCGGCCGTCCCACGCGGCCTCGGACCGCCGCACACCCGGAGGCGGGCGTACGGCGCACTGGCAGGTCTTCGGACTCGCGGGCGCGACCGGACTCGCCGGTCTCCTACTGGCCGTCGCTTCCCAGGCCGCTGGCGGCCCAGTGCTGATGACGGCGGTCGTTCCCACTCACCGCTGCGGGGCAGTCCCGGATTCCCACCGGGTTCCCTCTTGCCTCGACCGCACCGGATGAGCGGCCGAACCAGCTGCGCCGACACCATATATAGGGTTTGCCTCGTTGTCACACCCCACATGTCGGTCTCGGGCGTGTCGTCGGCGGCCCGGGTGACGCCCGTCGATCAAGGCCCGTCGACCGCGTCGATGCCTGCCCGCGGCGGCTCGGGGGCTGTCCTCCGCTCGGTACAGTCGCGGTCGTGGACACCACAGGCGAAACCGCCGACGGAGACGACCCCGCCGTCGCGCACCGTGGCATCGACTGGCCCACGCACGGCGGCGACCCCTTCGACGGCGCGCTGCCCTGGCCCGGCCTGCTGTACTGGGCGCACGAGCAGCCGTCGCGGGTGTTCCCGGCAGATCGCGTACCGTCCCGCGACGAACTCCTCGGCGCGATACCGATGGGCTACACCACCCTGAGCGTGCTGGCCCGGATCGCGCTCTACCACGGCGGGCGGCAGCGGCGACTGTGGCCGGAGCAGGATCGGCCGTCCCCGCGTGGGCCGCTACAGCCGTACCAGCTGCTCCTGCGGGCCACGGGCAAGGCACGCCACCTGCGGCTCGGCGCGAGCTGGCCGGTCCGGTTCGCGCTGCGCGACGCCGAGGAGCTGTCGGCCCGCACCGGCGGCGCGGTCCTGGTCTGCCAGGTGCGCGAATTCCACAACTGGCACTGACCCGCAGGCGGACCGGGGTCCTGTGGTCACACGATCCCGGTCCGCCCCCAGGCGGTGCGGTCAGACCTTGGTGACCCGGACGGCGTCGGCCACCACGTAGCCGGGGGCGCTGGTCCACCGGCTCACCGCGACCAGGTTGCGGTCACCGGCGGCCAGGCCGAAGGTGCCCAGCGAGCGCCACACGCCGCCGCTGGAGCGCTGGTCCACGTTGACCGTGCGGTTGCCCGAGGCGGTGACGACGACGTGCGGTGCCGAGCTGTTGTAGCCGGGGTCGGCCGGGTGCCGTACCTCGATCCGGTAGTCGCCGGCCGTCGGGATGTTCACCTTGAACCAGGCGGCGTCGCTGGCGGGCGTGGGGTTGGCGAAGCGGTAGTCGGCCCCGTAGCGCTGGGCCGAGTACGAGGAGGTGCCCCAGTTGGTGCTCGCCGTGAACCGCCCCGCCGTGGCGTTGTCCACGAAGGTGCCGCCCGTGGGCGGCGGGTTGGTGGTGCCGAGGCCGAGGTAGGCGGCGATGCCCTCGGCGTGCCCACGGGCGACGGCGGTGATGAAGTCCGCCCGCCTGAGCAGGTTCGAGTCGGCGACGCTGTCGATGAAGAGGTTCTCGGTCAGCACCGCGGGCATGGCCGCCTCGCGCAGCATGTGGAAGTTCGCGGTCTTCAGCCCGCGGTCGGTGACCCCGCCGATCGTCCGCATGGCGCCGATCACCCTCGGGTGCAGCGCGTTGTGCAGATTGACGGTGGCCGTGCCCGCCGTCGGGTACCGGTAGCTCTCGAAGCCGGTGCCGCCGCCGGAGTTGATGTGCACGCTCACGAGCAGGTTCGCGCCCCACGCGTTGGCGTCGTCCGTGCGGTACGCCAGGCTGCGGGTGATGTCGGTCGTCCGGGACATGCGGACGTCGACGCCCCAGTTGGCCAGCAGGATGCTGCGCAGTTGCAGGGAGATGTCGAGCGTCAGGGCCTTCTCCTGCAGCCCGTTGCCGACCGCGCCGGGGTCGGTGCCGCCGTGCCCCGGGTCGATGTAGACCTTCGGCAACGCCGCCCACGCGGGGCCGGCGACGATGGGGACGGCCGCGGCGCCAGCGACGGCCGCCAACAGGGTACGCCGCCGAAGCGTCGGGTTGTCGAACATGTGCACCTCGTCATCGGGAGAGATCGACACTGCCCGCAATATAGTGGTGCTTCAATGCCCGGTGAAAGATGTCTACGCCAATTGGTCTGAACTCCGAAGGTTTCCTCCCCCAGGGTCGTCGCGCCGTCACCACCGGCGATCGAGGGTCTGCGCCGCCCGCAGACACCTCAGGTCAGGGCACAGCCGGACCCGCAGTGCGGGCAGTACGCACGCTTGGCGTTCGACGTCACCTCGACGTCGCACCGTGCACAACGGCCGTTCTCCCACAGCCCCTGGTCGATCCCGAGCCCACCGTCGTAGTAGTCACGGTCGGGCCAGGCGACCAGTTCCATGTCGATACCCGGCTCATCCTCGTAGTCGCTGACAGCGGCCAGGGTCAGTGTCGTGCGTACGCCGTACTGGTCCTCGGTGTAGTGCGGCAGGACACGCCGCAGGACATCAACCAGTTCACGGACCGGCAGCGCCACGAGCTGCGCGGCGAGACGATCACGATCTTCGTCGGTGGACACGCAGCCGACCATCCGTCCCTGCGCACCGCCGCCGCCGGCCGCGTCGATCCCGGATCCATCCTGGGCACCCACCCCTGCCCCCGTCACTTGGCGTTGAAGTAGCTGGCTTCCGGGTGGTGCACCACGATCGCGTCCGTCGCCTGCTCCGGCATCAACTGGAACTCCTCCGACAGCTGCACGCCGATCCGCTCCGCCCCCAGCAGCTCCACGATCTTCGCCCGGTCCTCCAGGTCCGGGCAGGCCGGGTAGCCGAACGCGTACCGGCAGCCCCGGTAGTCGGTGCGCAGCAGACCCGCCAGGTCCGCCGGATCGTCGTCGGCAACCGTACGCCCGCCGGGCAGGGCCAGCTCGGCGCGGATCCGCCGGTGCCAGTACTCCGCGAGGGCCTCGGTGAGCTGCACGGACAGCCCGTGCACCTCCAGGTAGTCGCGGTACTCGTTGCGGGCGAACATCTTCGCCGTGTACTCGCTGATCGGCTGCCCCACCGTGACCAGTTGCAACGCCACCACGTCCAGCTCGTCGCCGCGCGGACGGAAGAAGTCGGCCAGGCAGAGCCGCCGCTCCTGCCGCTGCCGGGGGAAGGAGAACCGCGCCCGCTCGGAGTGCCCGTTCTCGTCCAGCACCACCAGGTCGTTGCCCTCGGCGTACGCCGGGAAGTAGCCGTACACCACGGCCGCCTCCAACACCTGGTCGGCGATCAGCCGGTCCAGCCAGTAGCGCAACCGGGGCCGGCCCTCGGTCTCCACCAGCTCCTCGTAGGACGGGCCCTGCCCGCTGCGGGCGCCCCGCAGGCCCCACTGCCCGAGGAAGGTGGCCCGCTCGTCGAGCAGCGCCGCGTAGTCGGCCAGCGGCACGCCCTTGACCACCCGGGTGCCGAGGAACGGCGGGGCGGGCACCTCCACGTCGGTGGCCACGTCGGAGCGGACCGAGGCGTCGTCCAACTCCGGCAGCGACTCGCTGACGATCGCCCGCTGCCGCTCGCGGCGCGCCCGCCGGGCCGCCAGCGCCGCCTCCCGCTCCGCGTCGATCACGGGCGCCCCGCCGCGCTTCGCCGTCATCACCCGGTCCATCAGCGACAGTCCCTCGAAGGCGTCCCGGGCGTAGTGCACCTGGCCGGGGAACATTGCCCGCAGGTCGTCCTCGACGTACGCCCGGGTCAGCGCCGCCCCGCCCAGCAGCACCGGCCAGCGCTCCGCGACCCCGCGCGCCGCCATCTCGGCGAGGTTCTCCTTCATGATCACGGTGCTCTTGACCAGCAGCCCGGACATGCCGATCGCGTCGGCCCGGTGCTGCTCGGCGGCCTCCAGGATCGCGTTGATCGGCTGCTTGATGCCGATGTTGACGACCTCGTAGCCGTTGTTGGACAGGATGATGTCGACCAGGTTCTTGCCGATGTCGTGCACGTCCCCGCGCACCGTGGCCAGCACGATGCGGCCCTTGCCGCCGTCCTCGGCCGTCTCCATGTGCGGCTCCAGGTACGCCACGGCGGTCTTCATCACCTCGGCGGACTGGAGCACGAACGGCAGCTGCATCTGACCGGAGCCGAACAGCTCGCCGACGACCTTCATGCCGTCGAGCAGGATGTCGTTGATGATGGACAGCGGGCTGCGCCCCTGCGCCATGGCCGCGTCCAGGTCGGCCTCCAGGCCGTTGCGCTCGCCGTCGATGATCCGCCGCTTGAGTCGCTCCTCCAGCGGCAGCGCGGCCAGCTCCTCCGCCCGCCCGGCCCGCGCCGACGCGGCGTCCACGCCCTCGAAGATCTCGATGAACCTCTGCACCGGGTCGTAGCCCTCGCGGCGCCGGTCGTAGACGAGGTCCAGCGCCACCTCCCGCTGCTCGTCGGGGATCTTGTTGAACGGCAGGATCTTGCTGGCGTGCACGATGGCGCTGGTCAGGCCGGCCTCGCGGCACTCGTGCAGGAAGACCGAGTTGAGCACCTGCCGGGCCGCCGGATTCAGCCCGAACGAGACGTTGGAGATGCCGAGGGTGAAGTTGACACCCGGATAGCGGCGGGCGATCTCCCGGATCGCCTCGATGGTCTCGATGCCGTCGCGCCGGGTCTCCTCCTGGCCGGTGGCGATCGGGAACGTCAGCGCGTCGATCATGATGTCGGCGCGGTCCATCCCCCACCGCCCGGTGAGGTCGTCGATCAACCGGCCCGCGATCCGCACCTTCCACTCGGCGGTCCGCGCCTGCCCCTCCTCGTCGATGAGCATCGCCACCACGGCGGCGCCGTGCTCCCGGACGACGGACATCACCCGGGCGTACCGGGACTCCGGCCCGTCGCCGTCCTCGAAGTTGACCGAATTGACCACGCACCGGCCGCCGAGCATCTCCAGCCCCGCCTCGACCACCGGCGGCTCCGTCGAGTCGAGCATGATCGGCAGGGTGGAGGCGGTGGCGAAGCGGCCGGCGAGCTCCCGCATGTCCTGTGTGCCGTCACGCCCGACGTAGTCGACGCAGAGGTCCAGCAGGTGCGAGCCGTCGCGGGCCTGGCTGCGGGCGATCTCCACGCAGGCCCGCCAGTCGCCGGCGAGCATGGCCTCGCGGAACACCTTGGAGCCGTTGGCGTTGGTCCGCTCCCCCACCATCAGCAGGGACGCGTCCTGGGCGAACGACACCGGGTGGTAGACCGACGAGACGCCGGCCTCGTGCCGTGGATCGCGGGGTGCCGGGCGCGTGCCGTGCAGGCGCTCGGAGAGGACCCGGATGTGCTCGGGGGTGGTGCCGCAGCAGCCGCCGACCAGCGAGACGCCGTACTCGGTGACGAACCGCTCCAGCGCGTCGGCCAGCTCCACCGGGGTCAGCGGGAAGTACGCCCCGTCGGCGGTCAGCACCGGCAGGCCCGCGTTCGGCATCACCGACAGCGGGATCCGGGAGTGCCGGGAGAGGTAGCGCAGGTGCTCGCCCATCTCGGCCGGCCCGGTCGAGCAGTTCAGCCCGATCAGGTCGACCCCCAACGGCTCGATCGCCGCCAGCGCCGCCCCGATCTCGCTGCCCACCAGCATGGTGCCGGTGGTTTCCACGGCGACGTGGCAGATGATCGGCACCGTCCGGCCGAGCCGGGCCATGGCCCGCTTCGAGCCGACGACGGCGGCCTTGACCTGGAGCAGGTCCTGGCAGGTCTCCACGATCAGCGCGTCCGACCCGCCCTCGATCAGGCCCTCGGCGTTCTCCTGGTACGCGTCGCGCAGGGTCGCGTAGTCGGCGTGCCCGAGGGTGGGCAGCTTGGTGCCCGGGCCGATCGAGCCCAGCACGAAGCGGGGCCGCTCGGGGGTGGCGTACGCGTCGGCGGCCTCCCGGGCGAGGCGGGCCCCGGCCTCGGAGAGTTCGCGGATGCGGTGCTGGATGTCGTACTCACCCAGGTTGGCCAGGTTGGCCCCGAAGGTGTTGGTCTCGACGCAGTCCGCCCCGGCGGCCAGGTACGCCTCGTGCACCCCGCGTACGACGTCCGGTCGGGTGGCGTTGAGGACCTCGTTGCAGCCCTCGTAGCCCTCGAAGTCGTCCAGGGTGAGGTCGGCCGCCTGCAGCATCGTGCCCATGGCGCCGTCGGCGATGAGAATCCGGTCTGCCAGTACGTCGAGCAATGAGGTCCGCACAGGATCAGGTTAGTGCCGTCGCCGCCCGATCGATTCCCCCGCACGTGCCTTCCCACATTGTGTCAGCGGGATCACGCTGTCCGGTTCATCATGGTATGGCCGGCCGTCGCCGGGCCCGACCGGCGCGGCCGACGGGCCGCATCCCGCCCCGACACGTAGGCTGACGGACGTGAAGGACTACAGCGACAGCACCGCGCCCGGCGGGCGGACGACCGGGTCCGGTCCCGGCGCCGCCCCCGACGAGCAGGGTGAGGTGACGGCGTGACCGAGTTCGACGGACTGCCGGTGCTGCGGTCCCCCGTGGCGATCGCCGCGTTCGAGGGCTGGAACGACGCCGCCGACGCCTCGACCGCCGCCGTCGAGCACCTGGAGCAGGTCTGGCAGGCCCGGCAGGTCACCGAGCTGGATCCGGAGGACTTCTACGACTTCCAGGTCAGCCGCCCCACCATCACCATGGCCGAGGGCGAGACCCGCCGGGTGGAGTGGCCGACGACGCGCTTCATGGTGGCCAGCCCCGAGGGCACCGAACGGGACGTCGTGCTGATCCGGGGCATCGAGCCGAGCATGCGGTGGCGCACCTTCTGCGAGCAGGTCCTGGAGATCTGCCACAGCCTGGAGGTCGAGCGCGTGGTCGTGCTCGGCGCGCTGCTGGCCGACGTGCCGTACACCCGGCCGCTGCCGATCAGCGGCAGCGCCTCCGACGCGGAGGCCGCCCAGCGCTACCAGCTCACCCCCACCCGCTACGACGGGCCGACCGGGATCGTCGGGGTGCTGCACGACGCCTGCAACAAGGCCGAGGTCGACGCCGTCTCGTTCTGGGTGCACGTGCCGCACTACGCCAACAACCCGCCCTGCCCGAAGGCCACCCTCGCCCTGCTGCACCGCGTCGAGGAGGTGCTCGACCTGCCGGTTCCCATGGCCGACCTGGCCGAGGAGGCCGCCGAGTGGGAGCAGCGGGTGCGCAGCGCCGCCGAGCAGGACGCCGAACTCGGCGAGTACGTACGCGAGCTGGAGGAACGCGTCGGCGACGCGGGCATCACCCCGCTGACGGGTGACGAGATCGCCCAGGAGTTCGAGAAGTACCTGCGCCGCCGCGGCGGCTCCGCCGGCCCCACGGCCGGTTCCTGGTAGCACCTTTTCCTGCCACACCGGCCCCGGACGCGTGTCGTCCGGGGCCGGTGTTTTGGCGTGTCCGGGGGTGGCGCGGTCACCACCCCTAAGGCATCCTAGGAACCTAGCTGTGATCGAGGAGGCGGGCATGCAGATCAATCCGGGGGCCGCCGAGTTCCCGCACCGGCAGATCGCCGCGCAACTCAAGACCCAGATCCGCCGTGGCGACTGGGCTCCGGGCGAGCGGCTGCCGTCCATCCCGGCCATCGCCGAGATGTTCGGCGTGGCGAAGCAGACCGTGCAGCGCGCCGTCGACCAGCTGCGGGTCGAGGGCATCCTGATCACCAAGCCCGGCTCCGGGACGTACGTCCGAGGCACCCGGCGGCGGCTCAACCGGCTCTCCCGGGGCCGCTACGGCGGCTTCCGCGGCTACCACACCGACCTGGCCGCGCGGTACCGGCAGCAGCTCGTCTCCGTCGGCCGGGCCCCCGCCCCGCCGGAGGTGGCCGACGCGTTCGGGGTGGCCGACGGCACCGACCTGCTCTGCCGGCGCCACCTCGTGCGCACCGAGGACTCCCCCGTCGAGGTGGGTGCCTCGTGGTTCCTGCCCGCCGACGCCGCCGGCACCTCGCTGGAGCGCGCCGAGGCGTTCGGCCGGCCGCTCTACCAGGAGGCCGAGGAGGCCACCGGCCGGCGGTACGTCTCGGCCACCGACACCATCAGCGCCCGCCAGCCCAGCCGGGAGGAGGCCGAGATCCTCCAGATCCGCCCCGACACCCCGGTGCTGCACCTGCTGCACGTCGCCTACGACGGCCACCGCAAGCCGATCGAGGTCGCCCAGGCCACCTGGCCCGGCCCGGTCACCACGCTGACCGAGGAGTACAAGATCCCCGCCCCGGCCCCCGACCCCACCCCGGACCCCGGCCTGATCCTGGGCTAGCCCCGCCCCCACCCCGTCGATCATGCAGTTCTGGTGGGCGGTTACCGCCGTTCCGCACCTTTCGCGGGGCACCACAACTGCATGATCGACGCCGCGAGGGGGCGGGGGGTGGGGGTGGGGGTGGGGGGTGGGGGGTGGGGGTGGGGGTGGGGGGTGGGGGTGGGGGGTCAGAGGCGGATGCCGAGGAGGGCGTCCAGGGTGGCGGCGAAGAGGGCGGGGGCGGCCGGGTCGGCGGCGGTGCCGGCGAGGGTCGCCTCGGCCCACCCGTCGGCCAGCGCCAGGGCGCCCGGCGAGTCCAGGTCGTCGGCGAGGCGGGCGCGTACGCCGGCCAGGAACTCGTCGCCCGACGGACCGGCGGGCGCGGCGGCGGCGCGGCGCCAGCGGGCCAGCCGCTCCAGCGACGTCGCGAGCAGCTCGTCGGTCCAGGCGCGGTCGGCGCGGTAGTGCCCCGACAGCAGGGCCAGCCGGACCGCCATCGGGTCGACCTGGTCGGCGCGCAGCCGGGAGACGAAGACCAGGTTGCCCCGGGACTTCGACATCTTCTCGCCGTCGAGGCCGATCATGCCGGCGTGCACGTAGTGCTCGGCGAACGGTGCCGCGCCGGTGAGCCGCTCCGCGTGCGCGGCGGAGCACTCGTGGTGGGGGAAGATCAGGTCGTTGCCGCCGCCCTGCACGTCGATCCGGTCCCCGAGCAGGTTGAGCGCGATGACCGTGCACTCGATGTGCCAGCCGGGGCGGCCGGCGCCCAGCTCGCCGCCCGGCCAGGACGGCTCGCCCTCGCGGGCGCCCCGCCACAGCAGCGGGTCCAGCGGGTCGCGCTTGCCCGCCCGGTCCGGGTCGCCCCCGCGCTCGGGGAAGATCTCCAGCATCTGCTCGCGGGTCAGGTTGGACTCGTAGCCGAAGCGGGGGGCGGCGGCGAGGTCGAAGTAGACGTCGCCGGTGCCGTCGTCCAGGCGGTACGCGGCCCCGTCCTTGAGCAGCAGGAGGACCTTGTCAGCGATGTCGGGGATCGACTCCACCGCACCGACGTAGTGCGCCGGCGGGATGATCCGCAACGCCTCCATGTCCTCCCGGAACAGCGCGGTCTCCCGCATCGCCAGGACCTTCCAGTCCTCGCCGTCCCGCTCGGCCCGCTCCAGCAGCGGGTCGTCGATGTCGGTGACGTTCTGCACGTAGCGCACGTCCCGGCCGGCGTCCCGCCACACCCGCTGCACCAGGTCGAACGCGATCATGGTGGCGGCGTGGCCCAGGTGCGTGGCGTCGTACGGGGTGATGCCGCAGACGTACATGGTCGCGGTGCCGGCCGGATCGCTCGGGTGGGCGCCCTGCCGCGCCGAGTCGAACAACGACAGCGGCTGGCCCCTGCCCGGCAGCCGCGGCACCTCATGTCCCGCCCAAGAGTCCATGACCGTCAGCCTAACCAGCCGGCGCGGCGCGGCAGGCCCGGCCCACAGTGATCATCATGACAGCGCCGCGAGGCGCGTCGGCGGGGCCGGGTTGCCGCCCGGCCGGCACTCACATGGGGGGCCAGGGCACCGCCGGCCAGTCCTGCGACGGCTGCGGGAACAGGCCGGTGTGCCGCAGCCGGTCGACCCGGGCCGCCAGCTCGGCGACCTCCCGGAGGGTCAGGTGGTCGGCCAGCTCGGCGCCGAGCGCCCCGGAGAGCTGACCGGCGAGCCCGTCGAGCATCTCCACGGCGTCCGCCGGCAGCCGCCGGCCGGCCCAGCCCCAGAGCACCGTGCGCAGCTTCTCCTCGACGTGGAAGCTCACCCCGTGGTCGACGCCGTAGATCCGGTCGTCCGGACCGACCAGCACGTGCCCGCCCTTACGGTCCGCGTTGTTGATCACCGCGTCGAGCACCGCGAGCCGGGCCAGCCTCGGATCGTCGGCGTGGGCCAACGCGTACGGTGTGCCGTCGTCGTCGCGGGCCGCGGCGATCGGGAACCAGCGGGGCGGCAGCGCGTCGGCCGGCACGAACCCGACCAGGGGCTCGGCCTCCTCCGGCTCGTCGATCCAGAGCTGGCACGATCCCGGCCCGAACGGGCCGTCGCGAAGCACCGTCGGCGGCACCAGGTCCCACCCGGTGGCCCGCGAGACCACGTACGCCGAGACCTCCCGGCCGGCGAGCGTGCCGTCCGGGAAGTCCCACAGCGGGCGCTCGCCGCGTACGGGCTTGTAGACGCAGCGGGCCGTGACCCCGTCGAGGGTCAGGATGCCCCGCAAAGTGGTGTTGGAGGCGTCGACGAGCCGCCCCTCCACGTCCAGGTGGCCGTCCCGGAGCAACCGGAGCGCGGCCTCACCGTCCTGTCGGGGCTGGAGATCCGACGACGTCACCGGTGGTAACCGTTGTGGCGTGGACAGAGATGACCGGCGGGATCCAGCGGCTGGCCGCAGAGCGGGCAGGGCGGACGGCCGGCGTTGACCACCCGCCGGGCCCGCTCGATGAACTGGCGGGTGGCCTCCGGGGTCAGCCGCACCCGGAGCCGGTCGAGGTCCTCGTCCGGCTCGGCGTCCTCGTCCTCGGCGTCCTCGTCGTCGTCGGGCTCACCGAGCTCGACCTCGACCTCCGCCTCGCCCACGGCGATGGCCTCGATCACCACGGTCGCGGTGTCGACGTCGAACGCCAGGCCGAGCGTGCCGACCCGGAACTCCTCGTCGACCGGCGTGTCCAGCGGGTCGTTGTCCCCGACGACGGCCACCGGCTCGGGCAGTTCCACGCCGAAGCGGCGCTGCGCCTCGGAGAGCAGCTCCTCGAGCTTCTCGGCCAGCAACGACACCTGGACCTTCTCCAGCGCGACGCTGACCAGCCGGCCACCGCCGCGCGCCTGGAGGAAGAACGTGCGCTCCCCCGGCGGGCCGACCGTCCCGGCGACGAACCGCTCCGGCGGCTCGAAGGCGTGCACCTGGTGGGTCATACCCACGACCCTATCCGGCGCACCACAGCGCCGCGCACCCCACCGACGCGAATCGCCGCGCACCCGCCGCGCCCGGCGCACCGCGCGCCGCACCCGGGCGTGGCGGCCGGCGGGAGCCCGGGCGCGCACCGGCACGTGGCCGTCAACCGGGCCCTCGGCCCGCACCGGGACGTGGTCGCCAACCGGGCCCTCGGCCCGTGCCGGGGTGGGGTGGACGGGACGGTCCCCACGCCACGGCAGCGCCCCGCCGGAGGTCTTGCCGTGCCGCGAGGCCGTGGGCAGGGGCGCCGCCGGCCGGTCACCGGCCCGCTCCCGCGCCGCCGCCGACCGGGGCGTCGGAGTCGGCCGCGCCGGCCGCCTTCGCCGCCCGCCGGCGCCGCTTGCGCGGCGGCGGTACCAGCCCGGCCAGGTCGCCGCCGGTGTCGTTGAGCCGCACCAGGAACGGCCGCAGCGGCGTGTAGCGGATCGCCGTCACGGAGGCCGGGTCGGCCACGATCCGCTGGAACAGATCCAGGTGTACGCCGAGCGCGTCGGCCACGATCGCCTTGATCACGTCGCCGTGGCTGCACGCCAGCCAGACCGCCTCGGGGCCGTGCTCCGCGGTGATCCGGGCGTCCCACGTACGCACCGCGGCGACCGCCCGGGCCGCCATCGCCGCCATCGACTCCCCCTCCGGAAAGACCGCGGCGCTCGGATGCTGCTGGACCACCGGCCAGAGCGGCTCCTTGGCCAGCTTCTTCAGCGGCTGCCCCTCCCAGGCCCCGTAGCCGCACTCGATCAGCCCCTCCTCCACCACCGGGCTGGCCTGGGGCAACGCCAGTTCCAGGGTCTGCCGGCACCGGATCAGCGGGCTGGTCACCACCGCCGCGAGCGGCACGGCCCGCAGCCGCTCGCCGACCGCGGTCGCCTGGGCCCGGCCCGTCTCGTCCAGCTCGACGGGCTGGCGGCCGGCCAGCCCCCCGTCCGCGTTCGCGGTCGTCCGGCCGTGTCGCAGAAGCAGAAGGGTCGCCACGGGACCACCCTATGACCTGCGCCCGATGTCGGTCGTCCACTGGTGTGCGTGGGATGGCCAGGGACGCGTCCTCGTGTCGCCGCCCCGGTCACCGGCCGCCACTGGGTGCGGTGCCGTCGTGGGGGGTGTGGCCAGGCGTGCCCGACTTCGGGCGGGGCGTTGTGGGGTACATGACGTCCTGATCTCGGCCGGTTGGTTCACGAGCGCGTCCATGATCCGCTGACGTGGGCCCGGGCGGAGGGCAGCGGGGAGCCCGGGGGGCGCGTCAACCGATCATGCGTGCCGCTCGGCAGCACCGGAGGCTCCTGGTGCGACCGCCCCCGCCACGGGCCGTCTCGTACCAGGGCCCCCACAAGGTTCGCGCCTCGGCCCGGGCGCGGGTGGTGTCCGGTCATGTCTCGGGTGTCCCGGTGCGGCATGCGGGCGGGCGTCATCAGCTTCCCCACTCGGGGCGATTGTCCGGTTTGGGTGTGACCGGGGGCACCGTGATGGCGGAATCGTGGCCGGGGCGGGGTCGTTACACCCTGCGTACGGCCGAGCAGGGCAAGGCCGTGCCGCCCGACAGGGTGGGCGTGCCCGGGGCCCCGCCGGAATGATGGCGGGCCGGCGGTCGTTACACATGGTCCGGCCGACGTGAGGGCATCCCCCCGCCCCGCGAACAGCCCGATCCTCCCGGCCGACACGGCCGATCTGATCCCCCGGCCGATACGGCCGATCTGGTCTTTTCCTCCGGCGAGACGCCGGAGATCCCCCTGAGTTCCTTGGGCGCCGGACGGTGCTTGCATCCGCGTAGCCGATCCCCCTCGGTGCGGGTGCCAACCCCCGAATGGAGCATTCCTGATGAACACGATCATTCGTAAGAGCGTT
>NZ_JBHMIR010000011.1:0-211368 GCF_048060285.1 Micromonospora sp. LOL_025
ATCCTGGAGCTGAAGAACACCGTCAACACGATGGTGGACCAGCTGTCGTCGTTCGCCGACGAGGTGACGCGGGTCGCCCGCGAGGTGGGTACGGAGGGCAAGCTGGGCGGTCAGGCCCAGGTCAAGGGCGTCTCCGGCACGTGGCGGGACCTCACCGAGAACGTCAACCAGCTCGCCTCGACCCTCACCACCCAGCTGCGCGCCATCGCGCAGGTCTCCACCTCGGTGACCCGGGGCGACCTGACCCAGCGGATCGCGGTCAAGGCGCAGGGCGAGGTCGCCGAGCTGAAGGACAACATCAACCAGATGATCGTCACCCTCCGGGAGACGACCAAGAAGAACGCCGAGCAGGGCTGGCTCGACTCGAACCTGGCCCGGATCGGCGGCCTCCTCCAGGGGCAGCGCGACCTGGGCGAGGTCTGCCGCATGATCATGATGGAGGTGACCCCGCTGGTCGACGCGCAGCTCGGCGCGTTCTTCCTGGCGGACACGTCCGAGGGCGTGATGCGGCTGCGGTTGACCGCCTCCTACGGCTACGTCGCCCGGGGGCACGAGGTCACCTTCGGCCCCGGCGAGGGGCTGGTCGGCCAGGCCGCCCTGTCCCGCCGCACGATCCGCATGGGCGGGGCGCCGGACGGCAAGCTGATGCTCCGCTCCGGGCTCGCCGAGACCCCGCCGGCCGACCTGGTCGTACTGCCCGTGCTCTTCGAGGGCGAGCTGCTCGGGGTCATCGAGTTCGCCAGCGTCGCGGCCTTCTCCGAGCTGCACCTGTCGTTCCTGGAGCGGCTCGTGCTCACCACCGGAGTCGCCGTCAACACCATCCAGGCCAACCGGCGTACGGAGGAACTGCTCGCGCAGTCGCAGCGGCTCGCCCACGAGATGCAGGAGCAGTCGGCGGAACTCCAGCGCACCAACGCCGAGCTGGAGGACAAGGCGCAACTGCTCTCGGAGCAGAAGGGCAACATCGAGACGAAGAACCGGGAGATCGAGCTGGCCCGGCTCGGCCTGGAGGAGAAGGCCCAGCAGCTCACGCGGGCGTCGGCGTACAAGTCGGAGTTCCTGGCCAACATGAGCCACGAGCTGCGTACGCCGCTGAACTCGCTGCTGCTGCTGGCCCGGCTGCTGGCCGAGAACTCGGAGCAGAACCTCACGCCGAAGCAGATCGAGTTCGCCCGGACGATCCACGGTGCCGGTTCCGACCTGCTGTCGCTGATCGACGACATCCTGGACCTGTCCAAGATCGAGGCGGGGCGGATGGACGTCGAGCCCACCGCCGTCCGGTTCGACGAGATCCGCGGGTACGTGGAGCAGGCGTTCGCGCCGCAGGCCGAGGAGAAGGGCCTGGACTTCCAGGTACGGATCAGCAAGGACCTGCCGGAAGCGCTGGTCACCGACGCCCAGCGACTCCAGCAGATCCTGCGCAACCTGCTTTCCAACGCGGTCAAGTTCACCGACAACGGGGCGGTGACGCTGCGGATCGCGCCGGCGCCCGACAGCACCGTCTTCGACGTGCCGGCCCTGACCAACGCGCGGCAGGTCATCGCGTTCACCGTGGTCGACACCGGCATCGGCATCTCCGACGACAAGCTGTCGCTGATCTTCGAGGCGTTCCAGCAGGCCGACGGCACCACCAGCCGTCGCTACGGCGGTACGGGGCTGGGGCTGTCGATCAGCCGGGACCTGGCCCGGCTGCTGGGCGGCAGCATCGTGGTGGCGTCGGCGCCCGGCCAGGGCTCGACGTTCACCCTCTTCGTGCCGGACGTGCTCGCCCCGGACGCGGTGGTCGCGCCGCTGCCGCCGTCACCGGCGCGGGCCGGACTGCCGTCCTCGCTGCTCATGCCCCCGCCGGAGCTGTCCGAGCCGGCCTCCACGCCGGCCACCCGGCGGCTGGAGGGCGCCACCGTGCTGATCGTCGACGACGACGTCCGGAACGTCTTCGCGCTGACCAGCGCGTTGGAACTGCACGGCCTGACCGTGTTGTACTCGGACAACGGGGCGGACGGCGTCCGCCTGCTGGCCGAGCATCCGGAGGTGGACATCGTCCTAATGGATGCGATGATGCCCGATCAGGACGGGTACGAGACGACCCGACAGATCAGGCGCAACCACCGGTTCGCCGACCTGCCGATCGTCTTCCTGACCGCCAAGGCCATGCCCGGCGACCGCGAGTCGGCGCTGGCGGCCGGGGGAAGTGACTACATCACCAAGCCCGTCGACCTGGACGAGTTGATCGAACTCATGTCGTCCTGGATCAGCGGCAGCCGAACCGAGGAGAGTTCGTGACCCAGATGGCAAAGGCGCTGCTGGTGGACGACCGCCGGGAGAACCTGATGGCACTGGAGGCGATTCTCCAGGGCCTGCCGGTCCAGTCCGTCGCCGTCGAGAGCGGCGAGGCGGCCCTGAAGCAGCTGCTGGTCGACGACTTCGCGGTGATCCTGCTGGACGCCCAGATGCCGGACATGGACGGCTTCGAGACGGCCAGCCACATCAAGCGGCGCGAGCGTACGCGGCACGTGCCGATCATCTTCCTCACCGCCGCCGACCGGGACGCCCAGCTCGCACTGCGCGGTTACGCGGTCGGCGCGGTCGACTACCTGACCAAGCCGTTCGACCCGTGGGTGCTGCGGGCCAAGGTGTCGGTCTTCGTCGAGCTGTGGGTGAAGACCCGGCAGCTCGCGGCCCAGTCGGATCTGGTGCGGGACCGGGACGCGCAGCTGCGGGTGCTGACCGACGCGGTCGACGAGGCCACGGCGATGCTGCGTCTGGACGATCAGGATTCCCGCGACCGCGCGGTGCAGGTCCTGGAACAGGCCCGCTGGGGCAACACCCCCTGACCCACCACCAGCGCCCCAACCGACGGGCCCTGACCCACAGGCCCAGGCCCTCCGCCCGCCTCCGGCGATACCGGGACCGGACCCGGTCCCGGCCTCGCCCGGAGGCTGAGGGCCCTCACCCCGGACCGGACCCGGCTCCCGGCCTTGCCCGTGGGCCGGGGCCTCCGGCCCTCACCCCGGACCGGATCCCGCTCCCGCCCGTTGATCATGAGGTTGGCCGGGGGGAATGGTCGGATTGTCCGGGCCAACGTCATGATCGACGCCGGGCGGGTGGGGCGTGGGGGCGACGCCGGGCGGGGGTGACGGCGGGCGCAGCGAGATCCTGGTAGCTGGCGGCCCCTGGAGGGGCCGTTTCCTGCCAAGATCGCCTGCCCGTCACGGGGAGTCGACGCGTGGCTGGGCGGGGAGTCAGCCCGTGGTCTGGTCGTTGCGGATCATCAGGGCGCTGCGCAGGCCGGTGATGTCCAGGACGCGGAGCAGGAAGTCGCCGACGTTGGTCAGGATCAGCAGGCTCTGCGCGTGGCTGGCCTTGCGGCTGAGTACGACGAGGGTGCCCAGGCCCTGTGAGTCGCAGAAGGTGACCCCGCCGAGATCGAGCACGATGCGCGGTGGCGGATCGGCGAGGACCTCGTTGACGACGGTCGACAGTTGGGCGGCCGTGAGCATGTCGATCTCACCGGCCAGGCGAAGCACAGCTTCGTCGCCCGTCCGGTGTAGCGTGATGGACAGTTCGGCACGATCCACCGGGTCAGCCTAGCGCGATCCGGACCACCCGGCCCGTCGAGCGGTGGCGACCGAGCCGGCCGGGTGCGACGACCACCCTCCCGAACACGGAAGCGCCTCCGGGCCAGGGCGACGGCAGCCCGCCCCGCAGGGCAGGGCCCGAACCGTCCCTGCCGCACGGCCGGGGACGGCCACACTCCGCGCTGCCGAGGCCGGCCACAGTCCGCGTGGCCGGAGACGGGCACGGTCCGCGCGGCCGGGAGCGGGCATGCTCCGCACGGCCAGGAGTGGACACGCCCCGCACCCCAGGGGAGCGGACACGCTCCGCACGGCAGGCAACTCCGCACGGCAGGCAACGGGTACGCCCCCGTGAGGCCGGAACCGGACGTGCTCCGCGAGGTCGGGCACAGGGACGTCCCGGAGGGCGGGGGCGACGCCGCGGGGTCGGCGATGAGGGCCGGCCCGGGTGAGCCTGGTAACCCCGGTGCGGGGTGCCTGCCGATTCGCCGCCCGACGCTGACACAATGGCGGCATCGTGACCGATATGTTTCCCGCCGGATCCGGCCGCTACCCGGCCGACGCACCGGCCTCCGAGGCCCTGTTCGACCGCGCCAAGGCCATCGTGCCCGGCGGGGTGAACTCCCCCGTGCGCGCGTTCCGTGCCGTCGGCGGCACGCCGCGCTTCATGGTCCGGGGGGAGGGGCCCTGGCTCTACGACGCCGACGACCGGCGCTACGTGGACCTGGTCTCCTCCTGGGGCCCGCTGATCCTCGGCCACGCGCACCCGGAGGTCGTGGACGCGATCAGGTCGGCCGCGACCCGGGGCACCAGCTTCGGCACCCCCACCCCGGGCGAGGTCGAGCTGGCCGCCGAGATCGTCGACCGTACCCCGGTCGAGCAGGTCCGGCTGGTCAACTCCGGCACCGAGGCCACCATGTCGGCGATCCGGCTGGCGCGCGGCTTCACCGGCCGCCCCCGGATCGTGAAGTTCTCCGGCTGCTACCACGGGCACTCCGACGGCCTGTTGGCTGCCGCCGGCTCGGGGGTGGCGACCCTCGGCCTGCCCGATTCGCCGGGGGTGACCGGCGCGGCGGCGGGGGACACGATCGTGCTGCCGTACAACGATGTCGCCGCCGTGGAGCAGGCGTTGGCCGCCGAGGGCCAGCACATCGCCGCGATCATCACCGAGGCCGCCGCCGGCAACATGGGCGTGGTCGCCCCGCGTGACGGCTTCAACTCCCAGCTCGCCCGGATCGCGCACGCGCACGGCGCGCTGCTCATCGTCGACGAGGTGATGACCGGGTTCCGGGTCTCCCGCGCCGGTTGGCACGGCCTCGACCCCTCCGACGCCGACCTGTGGACGTACGGCAAGGTCATGGGGGGTGGCCTGCCGGCCGCGGCGTTCGGCGGGCGCGCGGAGATCATGGAGCGACTGGCCCCCGCCGGCCCGGTCTACCAGGCCGGCACCCTCTCCGGTAACCCGCTGGCCTGCGCCGCCGGCCTGGCCACGCTGCGGCTGGCCGACGACGCGCTCTACCGCAAGCTGGACGACACGGCCGCCGTCGTGGGCAGGCTCGCCGCCGACGCGCTCGCCGCCGCCGGGGTCCCGCACCGGCTGTCGTACGCGGGAAACATGTTCTCGGTCTTCTTCACCGACGCCGACGTGGTCGACTACGACAGCGCCCGCACCCAGCAGGTGCCGGCGTTCAAGGCGTTCTTCCACGCGATGCTCGCCGGCGGCGTCTACCTGCCGCCGAGCGCCTTCGAGGCGTGGTTCGTGTCTGCGGCGCTGGACGACGCCGCTCTGGAGCAGATCGCCGCCGCGCTGCCGGTGGCGGCCAACGCGGCGGCAGCGGCGGGTCACGGGGGGTAGCGGTGAGCGCGAGGAGTGAGCCGGGTCTGCGAGCCCCGCAGTCGCGAACGAAGGGGGCGCAGCGGTGAGCGCGAAAAGCGAGCCGGGTCTGCGAGCCCCGCAGTCGCGAACGAAGGGGGCGCATCGGTGAGCAAGACGGTGGTCCACGTGCTGCGGCACGGCGAGGTGCACAACCCCGACGGCATCCTCTACGGCCGGCTGCCGGGCTTCCGGCTCTCCGAGCTGGGCGTGCAGATGGCCAAGGCCGCCGCGCAGGGGCTGGCCGAGCGGGAGGTCGTGCACGTGGTGGCCAGCCCGTTGGAGCGCGCCCAGCAGACGGCCGAGCCGATCGCCGGGCAGTTCGGGCTGCCGGTCGGCGTGGACGAGCGGCTCATCGAAAGCGCCAACTGGTTCGAGGGCAAGAAGGTCTCGCCCGGCGACGGCTCGTTCCGCGACCCGCGCAACTGGTGGGTGCTGCGGGACCCGGTCACCCCGTCCTGGGGCGAGGCGTACCGCGCCATCGCGGAGCGGATGTTCGGCGCCCTGCACGCCGCCCGCGTGGCCGCCGAGGGGCGCGAGGCCGTGCTGGTCTCCCACCAGCTGCCGATCTGGACGCTGCGCCGCTACGTCGAGCGCAAGCGGCTCTGGCACGACCCGCGCAAGCGTCAGTGCGGGCTGGCCAGCCTCACCTCCTTCCACTTCGACGGCGCCAAGGTGGTCGGCATCGGCTACTCCGAGCCGGCCGCCCACCTGATCGCGATGTCGCCGACCGCCAGGACGGCCAAGGGGGCCTGATGAACGCCCGGAGGTGGACCGCGGGTCTGCTCGCCGCCGTCGCGACGGTGGCGCTGGCCGGCTGCTCGTCGCGCGACGGCGAGAAGGCGTGCGACAACTCCGGCGGCATCATCGAGTGCGCCCCCGACCAGCGTTCGGCCGCTCCGAAGCTCGCCGGTGAGCTGCTCACCGGCGGCAGCCACGACGTGGCGAAGGACCGCGGCCAGGTCGTGGTGGTCAACTTCTGGGGCTCTTGGTGCGCGCCGTGCCGGGCGGAGGCGGACGACCTGGAGAACACGTACCAGGCCACGAAGGGCTCCGGGGTGACCTTCCTGGGCATCAACATCCAGGACCAGCGGGACAAGGCGCGGGCCTTCGAGGAGAGCTTCAAGGTCAGCTACCCGAGTCTCTTCGACCCGCCGAGCCGGCTGGCGCTCGCCCTGGACATCCCGCCGAACACCATCCCGGCCACCGTGGTGCTGGACCGGGACGGCCGGATCGCCGTCGTGATCCGGGCGGCGGTGAAGCAGGAGGGCCTCCAGCCCATCGTCGAGCGGATCGCCGCCGAGCAGCCGGCCCCCAACGGTTCCCGCTGATGGGCGAGACGTTCTCCGAGCTCGCCCAGTCGGGCCCGCTGCTGCTCGCCATCGGCGCGGCGGCGCTCGCCGGGCTGGTCAGCTTCCTCTCCCCGTGCGTGCTCCCGCTGGTGCCGGGCTACCTGTCGTACGTCACCGGCCTCGCCGGCGCGGACCTCGAAACCCGGCGTCCCCGGGCGCGGAAGGGCCAGCCGGCGACGGACGGGTCCCCGCCCGGCGCCGACAGCGCCGCGAGCGGGGAGAACGGCGGGGTGGCGGTGCGGGAACGCACCGAGGCGCCGAAGGTCGCGGTCAAGGGCCGGGTGCTCGCCGGCACGCTGCTGTTCATCGCCGGCTTCACCGTCGTCTTCACCGCCACCGCGATCCTCTTCGCCGGCGTCGGCCGGGTCTTCTTCGAGTACGAGCGGACGCTGGAGATCGTCATCGGCGCGCTGATCGTCGTGCTCGGGCTGAGCTACGTGGGGCTGGTCCCCGGGTTGCAGCGGGAGTTCCGTTTCCAGCGGCTGCCCGCCGCAGGGCTGCTCGGGGCGCCGGTCTTCGGGGCGGTCTTCGCGCTCAGCTGGGTGCCCTGCGTCGGCCCGACCCTCGGCGCGGTGATCGGCATGGCCGCCGTCGGCGGGCAGACCGACCGGGCCGCGGTGCTCGCCGTGGCGTACTGCCTCGGGTTGGGGATTCCGTTCGTCGTCTTCGGGCTGGGCTTCGAGCGCCTGCTGGGCGTGTTCCGCGCGGTCCGGCGCAACAGCCGCTGGGTCACCCGGGTGGGCGGGACGCTGCTGATCCTGATCGGCCTCGCGCTGGTCACCGGCGGCTGGACGAACTTCGTGATCTGGTTGCAGACCACCGTCGGGGTGGGCGAGGTGAGCATCTGATGACCGCCGTCGACGAGCGGCCCGCGCCGCCGGCCGAGGCTCCCCGGCGCCGGCCCAACCGCATGCTGGCCCTGCTGCGCAACTCGTGGCGGCAGCTCACCAGCATGCGTACGGCCCTGGTGCTGCTCTTCCTGCTCGCGGTGGCCGCCATCCCCGGCTCGGTGCTGCCGCAGCGCGGGGTCAACCCGGAGGACGTGCGGGACTACTTCACCGCGCACCCCGACCTGGCTCCGGTGCTGGACCGGATCGGGGCCTTCGAGGCGTTCGGCTCGGTCTGGTTCTCCGCGATCTACCTGCTGCTCTTCACCTCGCTGATCGGCTGCATCACGCCCCGGCTGCGCGACCACGTACGGGCGCTGCGGTCGAAGCCGCCGGCCGCGCCGAAGCGGCTGGACCGGCTGCCGCAGCACGCCGTCCTGCCCGCGCCCGAGGGGGGCGCGGCGGCGATCGCGGCGGCGTTGCGCCGGCGGCGCTGGCGGGTGGTGGTGCGCGGCGACGAGGTCTCCGCCGAGAAGGGCTACCTCAAGGAGACCGGCAACCTGCTCTTCCACAGCTCGTTGGTGCTCGTGCTGGTCGGCGTCGCGCTCGGCTCCTGGTACGGCTGGAGCGGCAACAAGCTGCTGGTGGCCGGTGCGGACAACGCGTTCTGCAACACCCGCCAGCAGTACGCCGAGAGCAAGCTCGGCCCCCGCGTCGACAGCGCCGACCTGCCCGGCTTCTGCATCCAACTCGACGACTTCCACGCCCGGTTCCTGGAGTCCGGCCAGCCGGAGTTCTTCGACGCCGAGGTGACCGTCGACGAGGCAGACGGGGAGCGGCGGCGGGCCAACTTCTCGGTCAACTCCCCGCTGCGCCTCGACGGCGCGAACGTCTACCTGTTGGGCCACGGCTACGCCCCGGTGATCCGCTACACCGACCGGTTCGGCAAGAGCCAGACCAGCAACTTCCCGTTCCTGACCACGGGCGACGTGGGGCTGACCAGCGAGGGTCTGGCGGCCTTCCCGGACATCAACGTCGACCCCGCGACGGGTGAGCGGGGCGAGAACCTCCAGATGGCCTTCTCCGGCCTCTACCTGCCGACCGCACCGGCCGCCGCGCCGTTCGCCCGCTCCGAGTACCCCACCGAGCGGAACCCCGCGCTGAACCTCGTCGCCTACCGGGGCAACCTGGGCATGGACGCCGGTATCCCCGGCTCGGTCTACGAGTTGGACCAGCGGCAGGTGCGGGCCGGCAAGGTCAAGGAGGTCGGCACGAAGCTGCTCCGCAAGGGCGAGACCTGGAAGTTGGACGACAGCACCACTGTCGAGTTCCTGGGCACCGTGCCGTACATCACCCTGTCGGTCCGGTACGACCCCGGCTCGACGCTGCTGCTGGTCAGCTCCGCTGTCCTGCTGGTCGGGCTGATGGGCTCGCTGTTCGGGCGGCGCCGCCGGGTCTTCTTCCGGGTGCTGCCGGCCGGTGCCGCCGACCCCACGAGTGGATCTCCGACGAGCGGTAGTAGTTTGGTCGAGGCCGGTGGCCTGCCGCGCACCGACCATCCCGGGTTCGCCGACGAGTTCGCGCAGCTCGTGGCCGCCATCGGCGGCGACGGGCGGTCGGACGAGGAGGCCGGTGTCGACCGCGACGGCGGCGACCGGGCCGGAGCGCGAGAAGGAGCCGAGTGATGTCCGCACTCTCCGACCAGTTGGTGTCGTTCGCGATCCTGGCGTACCTGATCGCGATGATCAGCCACGCCGTCGAGTACGCGCTCGGCAACGCCCGCGCCCGGGTGGCCGCGGCGCCCGCCCGCGAGCTGGTCGGCGCCGGCGTCGGCGCGGCCGGGGGCGGCACCCCGGACGCACCCGTCGCGAGCGGGGCGTCGGCGGCCGAGCGCACCGCCCGGCGCGCCCGGCTGGCGGGGCTGACCGCCGTCGCGGCCACCGCGCTCGGGGCGCTGCTGCACCTGGGGGCGCTGGTCACGCGCGGTCTCGCCGCCGACCGGATGCCCTGGGGCAACATGTACGAGTTCGTGCTCACGGGCACCTGGATCGGTGTCGCCGGCTGGCTGGTCGTGCTCTGGAAGCGGCCGCAGCTGCGCCGCCTCGGGCTGTTCCTGTCGCTGGTGATGGTGCTGCTGGTGGCGACCGCCGAGCTGGTGCTCTACACCCCGATCGTGCCGCTGGTGCCGGCGCTCAACTCGTACTGGTTCGTCATCCACGTCTCGACGATCGTCTTCGCCTCCGGCATCTTCCTGCTGGGCGCGGTGCCGGCGGTGGCGTTCCTGATGCGCGCCGGCTACGAGCAGGGCCGGCGGAGCTTCCCGTACACGCTGGCGAAGCGGCTGCCGGCGGCGGCGGCGCTGGAGCGGCTGACCTTCGTGCTGCACGCCTTCGCGTTCCCGGTCTTCACCTTCGCGGTGATCGCCGGGGCGATCTGGGCCGAGGCGGCCTGGGGGCGGCCGTGGGGCTGGGACCCGAAGGAGACCTGGTCGTTCATCTCCTGGGTGATCTACGCCGGCTACCTGCACGCCCGGGCCACCCCGAGCGTGAGGCGGAACGTGGCGACCTGGCTGGCCATCGCCGGCTTCCTCACCATGCTGATGAACCTGTTCGGCGTGAACATCTTCTTCGAGGGACTGCACTCCTACGGCGGCCTGGACTGATCACCTCCGGGCGACCCGGGCCGCGCGTGGGCCCGTCGCTGTCCCGCTGATCAGGGAACGGCCCACGCCGGGCGGGTGACGGCCGCGTCGACGCGTACGGTGGGCGGCCTCGCCGGGCCACCCACCGCAGGTCACCGGTCAGGCCGCGTCGTCCAACTGCCGCCGGACGAGCCGTTCGGTGGCGGTGGCCCCCGTCGGCTGCAACCCGGCGCCGGCGTTCTGCGCCTGGACGTCGATGGTCACCGCGATCCGGTCCGTACCGGCGATGATCATTTCGAATACCTTGGCGAACCGTACCTCCATCTCCTTGCCGTGGTCGTCGGTGATGACCAGCCGGCCGCCCTGCGGCGCCTCGTGCAACTGCCGCATCCGCAGGCCGGTGATGTCCTTGTAGCGGAAGTCGAAGGCGTCGGCGTTCGACACGATGCACTTGACGAAGTCCCACTCGCAGGAGAAGACCGAGATGCGGGTCTGTCCGAGGAGCAGGATGACGAACTTGTACCGCGAGAACCGCCGGATGCCGTCCTTTCCCACCGCCTGTTCGGTGGGCGAGGCGGGGCCGATGACGAGTTGCGGCTCGCAGATCAGGTCGTCCAGTTCCCGGTCGAGGTGCCGGAGCGCGTGGTCGAGAACCCCGAACTTGTCGAAGTGCAGCCACATGTCCATCTGCTCGTCGCTCGGCTTCGGCTCGGCCGCCGCCATGTCGCGCTCGTACTTCGACGTGAGCGCGGTGTACTGGCTGAACCCCTTGACCAGCAGGACGATGCCGCCCGTACCCGCGAGCACCGCGAGGCAGAGGTAACCGGACTCCGACAACGACGCGATCACGAGGATCAGCGCGACGGCCAACGCGATCCCGCCGGCGACCATCATGGCCTGCGGGCCACCGGTCGCGGGCGGCACGGGGGTGCGGACGAAGTACTTGCGTACGTTCGGTTTGCGTTCCTCGATGCCGGCCTGCGCCACGGCGACGGTGGCCTTCCACAGCCGGTTCTCGCGGTTGCCGAGGAAGGGGGCGATCTCGGCCGCGTGCACCGGGTCGATGTCGCCGGCTCCGGCCTCGAGGTCGGCGACGGACGGGCCCGGGTCGTGGCGGTCGGCGTAGTGGTCGCGCTTGACGGCGGCCCAGAGCGCGCGGACGTGCGCCGCGGCGGGATCGACCTGGAGTGCCCGGCCCAGATGCTCCTCCACGCGCGCCATCACCTGCTGCGCCTCGCGACCCATCCGGCTGGGCCGTCGGCCGCCGAGGATCGCGAGAGCCAGGTAGTAGTGCGGGTCGGAGCCGCGGGCACCCTTGGCGATCGCCTCCGTGAAGTACTCGGCCGCCCTCTTGTACAGCCGTTCGGCGACGGCCCGCCGTCCGTAGCTCATCAGCTCCTCCGGGCCGTCGGAGGGGTTGATGTGCACAGCGTCGGCGTTGATCTGGGCGCCGAAGACGCGCTGGTGCCGCTGGTCGAAGGTGGTCATCAGGATGCCCCGCCCAACGTGTTCCAGATGGTCGCCATCGCCCCGCCGATCGCCGCGAGCGGTGCCGCCGCCTGCAACGCCTCGATGGCCGTCCGCAGCCGTTGCGCGGCGTCCGGGCGGTCGTCGCGGGTCAGGCTCCGGGTGGCGCCGCGCAGGTCGCCGGCGATGGACCGGCCGGCCTGCGGGTCGAGGGCGCCCGTGGTGGCGGCCTGCTCCACCGCCCTCAGGACGGCCTCCAGGCGACGGACGAGCTCCGCCTGGCCGACGGTGTCGGGGAGGCGTTCGAATGTGCTGTTCCGCAGGTCGATGCTCTCGGCGTTGAACTGGTCCTGGTGCACGTGCTGGTGGTCCTGATGAAAGGTGGCCATCGCCAACCGTCACCCCCATCTTTTCTCGATGGAAACAGTTTCGGATGGTGGTGACGGAACCATTGGAATTGTCTGCGGGCAATGTCGGAAGTTGTACGTCCCCGGGTGGGTCCGGCGCGGCCCGACTGAATGTCCGGCAATTCCGCATGGACGGTGCTGGCCGCGTCGGCGCGCGGTGTGTTAGCGGGTGACCGAAAGGCCTATGACGGGCTCGGGCGTCCCGGGAGAGGCGCCTGTCGGCGGGTGGTCCGGGCCGGTCCGCGGGGCCGCGCGGCGCGCGCCGTTCGGGCTTCGACCGTTCGGGCGACGGTGACCGGGGGTCTTGACGGCGGGCGGCCGTGCTGCTGCCGGCCCCCGCCGGACGCCCGTCCACCGCCGCTCCCGGGCACCGTTGCCCCCGGGCGCGGGCGACGGTGCGGTGGTCAGCCGCCGAACCAGCCGGGCACGTCGAGGCGGAACGGGTTGGCCGGGGTGACCGCGCGCAGGTCGTCCTCCAGGGCGGCGACCCGGTCGGGGCCGAGGGTGGCAGCGAAGGGCGAGGAAGGCCGGCCACGGTACGCCCGTGCCGGCCTTCCTCGTCGATCCCGTCTCGGTCCAGGGCGGGCCCGGGGATCCGGTCAGCCGAGGGTGACCGGGGCGGCGTCGTTGGTCGGATCGTCGTCCGGGCGCGGGTAGTTGTGGAATATCCGCACCTCGCCGGGGGCGCCCGTCGGCCCGTCGATCCGCAGGTCGAACGGAACCGTGAAGCTCTGCCCGGCGGGGAACACGGTTCCGTGCCAACAGACCCAGGCCGTCGGAGCGCTGCCCTCGTCGTCCTGCGTCGGCCCGCAGCCGGGCGGGGTGGCCAGCACGGTCACTCCGGCCGGTGGGGTGAAGATCATCGCGCTGGTGCTGCCGCCGGAGACGGTGTTGTCCGGCACGCCCGGACCGTCGTTGCGGATCCCCACGTTCACCCGGACGGTGTCACCGACGGCGCCGGTGACGGTGGCGCCCACGGCGACGACATCGAAGGAGCCGTGGATGGCGCGCAGGTAGGTGCCGCCGCCGGCGCCTGCGGCGCTGATCGGGTCCATCGGCTCGCCCACCGGCCGCAGCCGGAGCGCGCGCTCGGCCTCCCGTCGGGTGAGCCGCACGCCGCCGGGCAGCGGCCCCGCGGTGGCCAGCGGCTCCACGTACTGGCTGATGCGCTTGTCGCCGAGGGCGGCCGGACCGACCGTCGTGGTGAAACCGTGCCGCAGCTCGTGCCGGACCCCGGGCGCGTACGTGCCCCGCACGGTGCAGACCACCACCGTGGCGAGCACGGCGTCGGTGCCGTACCGGCAGTTCCGGTAGCTGGCGGGTTGCAGGCCCACCGGAAAGCGGAGAGTCAGACGGAGGTCCTCGGCCGGCTGGTCACCGGCATTGACCACGGCCACGGGCACGTCGCGGACATCGCCGACCTCGACGCCCGAGACGTACTCGTCGACCAGGTCGATCAGCTCGGAACCGGACCGCACGGCGACGGTCGCCTGGTGGGTGTCCGGCTCCAGCCCGTCGGCCCGCACCGTGTAGGCCAGCGTGCCGGTCGCACCGCCGACGGCGCCGGGCGCGGCGCGGAACACCAGCGGCACCGTGCCGTTGACGGTGCCGTACTCGTCCGGGGTCGTCCCCGGCGGCATCGGGCAGGTCACCGAGGTGCCCTCGGCGACACACCAGTCGGGCAAGGTGACCGTGGCGACGCCCGCCAGACCGGACAGGTCGACGCTGACCCGGGGGGCGGTCGCGCCGGTGCTGCTCAGTTCCAGCGGCGCCACCCGGCCGGGCGCACCGGCCGCGCCGATGGTGAGGTCGTTGAACCAACCGCTGACCCAGCCGGGGTCGGTCTCCGCGGCGGCCGGGCCGGCCACCACGCCGGTGCCCGCCGTGACCACGGCCAGCACGGTCAGGGCGCGCAGGATCCTGCTGCGCGGGACACGCACAGATCTCATCGATCTCCTTCGTGGGTGAGGCCGGTCCGGAAGGCCGCGGCGGGGTATCACGACCGGTCCGATCGACGGACCTGATCCTAGTGATCGCCGGCCGCCCGGTCCGGCCCGTTGGAGCGACAATGTTCGATGGCGCGGACCTCCGCCGGCCGAAGCGGCCGGGCCGTTCCCGCGCCGCCGCACCGGTGGATCGCCGGTGTCACACCACCCGGCGTGGTCGCCGCCCAGGTCGGTGCGGGAGACTGGCAGGCATGGCGGCTCGTGGCTTCCCGTACACCGATCTCAAGGACTTCCTCGCGGCGCTGGAGCGCGCGGGCGAGTTGCGGCGGGTGAGCGCCCCGGTCGATCCCACCCTGGAGATCAGCGAGGTCGTCACCCGGACGGTCCGCGCGGGCGGCCCGGCGCTGCTCTTCGAGCGGCCCACCCGGGGCGAGATGCCGGTGGCGATCAACCTCTTCGGCACCGAGAAGCGGATGGCGATGGCGCTCGGCGTCGAGTCGCTGGACGAGATCGGCGAGCGGATCGGCAACATGCTCAAGCCGGAGCTGCCGATGGGCCTCTCCGGGATGATGGACGGCCTCGGCAAGGTCAGACAGCTCACGTCGATGCCGCCGAAGAAGGTCAGGACCGCCCTCTGCCAGCAGGTGGTCTACCGGGGCGACGACGTCGACCTGGACCGGCTGCCGGGGTTGCAGGTCTGGCCGGGTGACGGCGGGATCTTCCACAACTTCGGGCTGACCCACACGAAGCACCCGGAGACCGGCAAGCGCAACCTCGGGCTGTACCGGTTGCAGCAGCACTCGCGGAACAGCATCGGCATGCACTGGCAGATCCACAAGAACTCCACGGCGCACCACGCGGTCGCCGAGCGGCTCGGGCAGCGGTTGCCGGTGGCGATCGCCATCGGTACCGACCCCGCCGTCGCCTACTCGGCCAGCGCGCCACTTCCCGCCGACATCGACGAGTACCTGTTCGCCGGGTACCTGCGCGGGGAGCGGGTCGAGATGGTGGACTGCCTGACGGTCCCGCTACAGGTGCCGGCGCACGCACAGATCGTCCTGGAGGGCTACATCGAGCCGGGTGAGCGGCTCCCGGAGGGCCCGTTCGGCGACCACACCGGCTTCTACACGCCGGTGGAGCCCTTCCCGGTGATGCACATCGAGTGCATGACCACGCAGCGCGACCCGGTCTACCACTCGATCGTCACGTCGCAGCCCCCGCAGGAGGACCACGGCCTCGGCAAGGCCACCGAGCGGATCTTCGCGCCGCTGCTGCGCTTCCTGATCCCGGACATCGTCGACTACGACCTGCCCGCCGCCGGGGTCTTCCACAACTGCGCGATCGTGTCGATCCGTAAGCGCTACCCGAAGCACGCCCAGAAGGTGATGAACGCGATCTGGGGCGCGCACATGATGTCGCTGACCAAGCTGATCGTGATCGTCGACGAGGACTGCGACGTGCACGACTACAACGAGGTCGCCTTCCGCGCTTTCGGCAACGTCGACTACGCCCGGGACCTGCTGCTCACCGAGGGGCCGGTGGACCACCTGGACCACGCCTCCTACCAGCAGTTCTGGGGCGGCAAGGCGGGCGTCGACGCGACCCGCAAGCTGCCCGAGGAGGGCTACACCCGGGGCTGGCCGGAGGAGATGCGGATGGCCCCCGAGGTCGTCTCCCTGGTCGACAAGCGCTGGAAGGAGTACGGCATCTGATGGCGACCGCCGTCGAGCCGGTGGAGCGACCGGGCCGGGTGAAGTCCTTCCTCAAGCTGGTGGCGATCGAGCACTCCGTGTTCGCGCTGCCGTTCGCGTACCTGTCGGCGCTCACCGCCATGCTGGTCGACGGGGGGCGGGTCCGGTGGCTGGACCTGCTGCTGATCACCGTGGCGATGGTCGGCGCGCGGACGTTCGCGATGGCCGCGAACCGGATCCTGGACCGCCGGATCGACGCGGCGAACCCGCGTACCGCCGGCCGGGAACTGGTCACCGGGGCGGTCAGCGTGCGGACGGCCTGGACCGGTGCGGCGGTGGCGCTCGTGGTCTTCCTCGCCGCCGCCGCCCTGCTCAACCCGCTCTGCCTGGTGCTCGCGCCGCTCGCCGTGGTGCCGCTGGTCGTCTACCCGTACGGCAAGCGGTTCACCAACTGGCCGCACGCGATCCTGGCCGTCGCCCAGGCCGTCGGCCCGGTCGGCGCCTGGCTGGGTGTCACCGGCACCCTCGACGGGTCCTGGCCGGCGTGGCTGCTCGGCGTGGCCGTCGGCCTCTGGATCGGCGGGTTCGACCTGATCTACGCCTGCCAGGACGCCGAGGTGGACCGGCAGATCGGCGTGCACAGCGTGCCGGCCCGCTACGGGCTGCGGTTCGCGCTGCACGCCTCCACCGTGGCGCACGTGGTGACGTTCGCGCTGTTCCTCTGGTTCGGGGCGCTGGTCGGCTTCGGCTGGCTCTGGTGGATCGGGCTGGGGCTGACCGCCCTCGCCTTCGGCTACCAGCACCTGGTGGTCAGCCCGACCGACCTGAGCAAGGTCAACCGGGCCTTCTTCACCGCCAACGGCTTCGTCGGCATCGCGCTGTTCGTCTTCGCCCTGCTCGACCTGGTCGTCCGCCTCGGCCTACGCGCCTGACCGTCGCCGCCGGCCCTGCTGTGCCGGTCGCACCGGTGCCACTCGCTGCGCGGGTCCCACGGGCGCCGGCCGTCGGCGGGTACGCCACCATCGCGGCCGGGCCCGCAGCCCGGCCGGGCCGTCAGGAAGGGGTCCCTCCACCGGCGGAAGCGTCGACGAGACGCCCTCCCCGGCCGCCGTAGCGGGTGCTCTCCAGGGTCCAGTCGACGGTGGCCCGGACGGCGTTCGCCACCCCGTCGAGCTGGTCGGCGACCGCCCGGTCCAGCGCCGGGCCGAACGACGGCACCGCGGCGCGCAGCTCGACGAAGCGCCGCATCGACGCCCGCCAGCGTTCGGCCGTCAGGCCGACCGCGGTCTCCACCGGCACCCGCTGCTCGGCCGCCGTCGCGAGCACCAGGTTGTGCCCGCCCGAGGTGGCCTCGTCGCGTTCCAGCGAGGCGAGGTCGTTGTACCAGGAGAGCAGGTCGTTGCCGGTGTCGGCGATCTCCCGCAGCAGCGGGTGGTGGTGGACCGGGTCGGGCAGCGGGCGGCCGGTGACGAACTCGACCAGCGGATACGACACGTACGCGGCGGAGGTGGCGCGCCGCAGCGCGACGTACTCGGCGACGCCGGGACGGCGGCCGGTCGCCTTGTTCACCGCCTCCCGCCACGTGCCGTCGAGATGGTGGGCGACGGCCTCGGCGAAGCGCAGCCGCCAGCGGGCCGGCATCCGCCGGCGTGGCTCCCGCCACCCGTGCACCAGCAGCCGCCTCAGCGGCCCGGTCAGGCCGGCGTGCCGCAGGCGGGGACCGGCGTGCAGCAGGGTCAGCGCGGCGGCGCGCAGCGCCCGGATCTGGTCGGCGCCGAGCCAGCCCGGCCGGTCGCACGCGTCGTCGACCAGGAAGAACCAGGTGAACAGCGCCGTCAACGCCCGCAGGTCGGGCTCGGCGGCGCCGGGGTAGAGCCGGCCGGCGTACCGGGCGACGCCGGCGTGTGCCAGCCGTTGCGGCGCCGCGTCGTCAGCCGCCAGGCCGAGGCCCGGCAGCAGGTCGTCGACCAGCCACTCCTGCACCCGGTCGGCGTGCGGCGAGAGCCGGGGCGGGATGGGGCACTCGGACCGTAGCGACCGCAGGACCTCGCCGGTCATCACCGATTCCTCCCGGGTGCGATCCCGCTACGCGTGGGAATCGCCACCGGCAGCATGTCAGGCCCTCGGGATGGGCGCGCTCCCCACCCGACATCGCGCCCGTCGGGGACAACCGACACCCGAGCGGGACATCACGGACGCTCCGGGCGGGGGTGCCCGCCGTCGGGAGGGGGCGACCAGGCAGGCTGGAGGGCATGCGCGAACCATGGGTGGTCGGAGTCTCCGGGGCGTCCGGCACGCCGTACGCGGCGGCCGTCGTGCGGGCGCTGCTCGACGCCGGCGAGGCGGTGGACCTGATCGTCTCCCGGGCCGCCCGGCTGACCGTCCTCGACGAGACCGGGCGCCCGTTCCGGGACGCACACTGGGCCGAGGACCTCGCCGCCTGGCTGGGCCGCGACCTCGCGGGAGCCGACGTCCGGCACTGGCCCGCCGGCGACCTGGCCGCCGGCCCGAGCAGCGGCTCCTACCGGGTACGCGGGATGGCGGTGGTCCCGGCGAGCACGGCGGCCTGCGCCGGCATCGCGATCGGGCTCTCCAAGGACCTGTTGCAGCGGGCCGCCGAGGTCAACCTCAAGGAGCGCCGGCCGGTGGTGGTGGTGCCCCGGGAGACGCCGGTGACCCGCAGCCACCTGGAGCACCTGATCTCGCTGCACGACGCCGGAGCGGTGGTGCTGCCGGCCAGCCCCGGCTTCTACGGCGCGGGGGCGGCGGCCTCCGCCCCGCAGCTCGTCGACTTCGTGGCCGGCAAGGTGCTGGACGCCCTCGGCGTACCGCACACGCTGTTCCGTCGTTGGTCGGGTGAGCTGGGCGCGGCGCGGGAGTGACCCGGGCCCGGCTCACCGGGACGCGGACCGGAGCTTGCGTCCGGCCCGCGCGACGATCCGCACCATTCAGTACATGCCGGCGTTGGCCGGGCCCGGCCCGGTCGAGGCGGCCGGCCCCGCGTTACGCGGCTTGCCGACGTCTTCCGCCTCGTCCAACATGCCCTCCCCCTCAAGCAGGGCCCGCACCTCGGATTCCCGAAACCGGCGATGCCCGCCTGGAGTCCGGATGCTGCCTATCCGGCCCGCCGCTGCCCATCGCGTCACAGTCTTCGGGTCAACCCGAAACAGCGCGGCAACTTCACCCGGTGTCAGCAGGCGATCTCCAGTGTCCACAGCCCCCTCCTCGCGTCGACGAAGCCCCCGGCTGAACACACTGCCCCCGGCCGGTGCGAGCCCAGAGCCGTCATGAGGGACGTATGGCAATTACAGCACCAGCGACCTGGCCTGTCCGCCAAACGCGAAAAACGCACTGAGTGGGAAGTTAGGAAATATTACCTGCGTGCGGCTCCCTTGACTGCGAGTTTGCAAACGACTACACCCTGTCATGTCCAACGCGCGCCGGATGCCCGACGTTACGCCCGGACCGCTAGGGTCACAGTCCGTGGACGCCATCGACCTGAGCCTCGTGGAGCTGCTCCGCGGCAACGCCCGCCTGTCCTACGCCGAGCTGGCCCGGCAGGTCGGCCTCTCCGCGCCCGCCGTGCACGAGCGGGTCGGCAAGCTGGAGTCCAGCGGCGTGATCCGGGCATACCGGGCGGAGGTGGACCCCGAGGCGATCGGCTTCGCCGTCACCGCGCTCATCGGGATCGTCGAGGACTCCGGCGGCGACACCGACGACGTGCTGGAGGCGTTCCGGCAGATGCCCGAGATCGAATCCTGCTACTTCATGGCCGGCGTCGAGTCGTTCATGCTCAAGGCCCGCGTGGGCACCATCGCCGAGCTGGAGCGGCTCATCGTGCGGCTGAACCGGACCCCGGGGGTCGCCTCCACCCGGACCGGCATCGCCCTCTCCACGAAGTGGGAGAACCGGCCACAGGCCCCGGTGCCGCCCGCCACCTGACCCGCCGCCCTCGGGGCCTCGACCGCCCCGACAGCCGCGTCCCGCCACCTTCGGCTCTCGGCCGACGGGCGGCCCGCGTCCGGCCGGCCCTGGCGCACCGTCGCCGGGCGGCGATAGCGTGCGCCGATGACGAAGCCAGCCCTCGGGACGGCGGTGGTCACCGGCGCGGCCGGCGGCCTCGGCCGCGCCATCGCCGCCGCGCTGCACGCCGACGGCTGGCCGGTGCTCCTCACCGACCACGACGACCAGGCGGTGGCCCGTGCCGCCGGCCCGCTGAGCGGCTGGTCGCGCCGGCTGGACGTACGCGACGAGGACGCCTGCGCCGTCGTCGCCGCCGAGGCCGCGGGCCGGGGCGGGCTCGGCCTCTGGGTGAACAACGCCGGGATCCTCGTCACCGGCCCCTCGTGGGAGCACGACGCGCCGACCCGCCGCCGGGTGATGGAGGTCAACGCCCTCGGCGCGATGAACGGCACCCTCGCCGCGCTGGCCGTCATGCGGGAACAGGGGCACGGGCACGTGGTCAACGTCGTGTCGCTGGCCGGCCTGGTGGCCGCGCCGGGCGAGACCGTCTACGCGGCCAGCAAGCACGCCCTCGTCGCGTTCAGCATCGGCACCCTCGCCGACCTGCGGCTGGCCGGGCACCGGGGCGTACACGTGTCGTGCCTGTGCCCGGACGGGATCTGGACGCCGATGCTGCACGACCGGCTCGACGACCCGGGCGCCGCGGCCTCCTTCACCGGGACGCTGCTCACCCCCGAGCGGGTGGCCCGGCGGGCCGCGCGGCTGGCCCGGCGGCCCCGCCCGGTGGTCAGCGTCCCCCGCTGGCGCGGCGCGCAGGTCCGGCTCCTCGACGCGCTGCCCGGCGCCGCCGTGCGGCTCGCCCCGCTGATCCTCGCGGCCGGCAGGGCCGGTCAGCGCCGCCAGCGTCGCCGGACCGGAGCCAATTGGCGGTGAGCCGGCTTGCTAGGTTTCGAGAGTGACTCACATCGACCGGTGCGACGAGGCCAGCCGGCGCTGGGTGACCGAGGCGATCGCCGCCGTCGAGGCGGACGCCAACCGCTCCGCCGACACCCACCTGCTGCCGTTCCCACTGCCCCGGTCATGGGGGATCGACCTCTACCTCAAGGACGAGTCGGTGCACCCGACCGGCTCGTTGAAGCACCGGCTGGCCCGCTCGCTCTTCCTCTACGGGCTGTGCAACGGCTGGATCGGCCCGGAGACCACGATCGTGGAGGCGTCCTCCGGCTCGACGGCGGTCTCCGAGGCGTACTTCGCGCGGATGCTGGGGCTGCCGTTCATCGCGGTGATGCCCGCCTCCACCTCGCCGGAGAAGATCGCCCAGATCGAGTTCCAGGGCGGCCGCTGCCACCTCGTCGACGACCCGGCCAAGGTGGTCGTGGAGGCCCGCTGGCTGGCGGAGGACTCCGGCGGGCACTTCATGGACCAGTTCACCTACGCCGAGCGGGCCACCGACTGGCGGGGCAACAACAACATCGCCGAGTCGATCTACGCGCAGCTCGCCCTGGAACGGCACCCGGTGCCGGCGTGGGTCGTGGTGGGCGCCGGCACGGGCGGCACCAGCGCCACCATCGGCCGGTACGCCCGCTACCAGCGACTGCCCACCAAGTTGTGCGTGGTCGACCCGGAGAACTCCGCGTTCTACCCCGCCTGGCAGGCCGCCGACTGGTCGGTGCGCACCGGGCGGGGCTCCCGCATCGAGGGCATCGGCCGACCGACCGTCGAGGCGTCGTTCGTGCCGTCGGTGGTGGACCGGATGGTCCAGGTGCCCGACGCCGCCTCGCTGGCCGCCATGCGCGCCGGCTCGGCGGTGCTCGGCCGCCGGGTGGGCGGCTCGACCGGCACCAACCTGTGGGGCGCCTTCGGGCTGATCGCGGAACTGCTCGCCGAGGGCCGCACCGGCTCGGTGGTCACCCTGATCTGCGACGCCGGCGACCGCTACGCCGACACCTACTACTCCGACGACTGGCTGGCCGCCCAGGGACTCGACCCGACCCCGCACCTGGCGACCGTCGAGCGCTTCCTCACCACCGGCGCCTGGCCGGCCTGAGCTGTCCGGGTGGCCTGAGCCGCGTGGCCGGCCCGGGCCGCGAGGGTGGCTGAGCCGCGTGGCCGGCCCGGGGTGCCCTGGCCGGCCCGGAGGTTCGCCGGGGGAGGCGTCCGCAGCCCGGTCAGCGCGGGTCGACGCGCTCGGCCAGTCCGGGGTAGCGCAGCACGTAGCCGTCGCCGTCGAGGTCGATGTCGGCGGTGAAGGTGTCGCTGGTGAAGCGGACCCGACCGGGGCCGAGCGGGGTGTAGACCTGCTCGGCGGGCACCACCAGCAGGCTGGGCACCAGCACCCAGGCGACGTCGATCCGGTGCGGGATGTCGGCCGCGGCCCGGGTCAGCCCGAGCCGGCGCACCGGTAGCGCGTTGAACAGCGCCGCTCCGCCGAGGTCGACGTCCACCGCGCCGGCCAGCCGGCCCGGGTCGTCGGTGCCGGGCAGCCCGACCGGCGGGTGACCGGCCGCCCGCAGCGCCGCGTCCAGGTCACCCTGCTCGGCGGTGGTCACCCGCCAGCCGCCGGTCACCCGCTCCAGGCGTACGCTCCGCATCCACCCGGTGCCCTCCGCCTCCACCTCGACGCGGAGGCTGGCCCACTCCGGGTCGGTGGCGAGATGGTAGCGGCAGGTGTAGGGGATCGGGTCGACGGCCGCCAGCGTGCCCCGCGCCGTCAGCCCACGGCCGTCGTCGAACAGCGCGTGCTCCGCGCCGGCGGTGTCCGTCCGGGTCCAGAAGAGCGACTTCGGCATGGTCGGCATGAGCCGGACGTTACGCGACCCGGCCGGCACCGGCAGCGGATGCGCGAACGCCGCCGCGGAGCCTGGGCCCCGCGACGGCGTTCGTGGCTGCCGCTGGTGATCAGTGGGTACGCGCGGGCGGACGCCCGCCGAAGCCCCGCCGGTCGTCGCGCGGACGCTCGTCGCGCCCCCGACCCTCGGGCCGGAAGCCGCCCCGGTCGCCGAAGCGCCGCTCGCCCTGGGGGCGGTCGCCGTAGCTGCGGCTGTCGGTGGGGCGGTCGCCGTAGCGGCGTTCGCCCTGGGGCCGGTCGCCGTAGCGCCGCGTGCCCCGGGTGTCGCGGTCGCCGTAGCGGCGCGGGCCGCCCGGCCGGTCGCCGTGCCGGCGCGGCTCCTCGTGCTCGACGCGCACCGGGACGCCGCTCGGCTCGCGGGCGCCGGTCAGCTCGGCGAGCGCCGGATCGCCGGCCCGCACGCGGGTCTCGGCCGGTGCCACGCCGGCCTTCTCCAGCATGGCGAGCGTGGTCCGCCGCTGCTTCGGCAGCACCAGCGTGGCCACCGCGCCGGACTCGCCGGCCCGGGCGGTACGCCCCGCGCGGTGCAGGTAGTCCTTCGGGTCCTTCGGCGGGTCGACGTGCAGCACCAGCGAGACACCGTCGACGTGGATGCCCCGGGCCGCCACGTCCGTGGCGACCAGGACGTTCACCCGGCCCTCACGGAACTCGGCCAGCGTGCGGGTACGCATCCGCTGGGTCTTGCCGCCGTGCAGCCCGCCCGCCCGTACGCCGACGGCGGCCAACTGCTCGACCAACCGGTCGACGCCGAGCTGGGTGCGGGCGAAGACCATCGTCCGCCCCTCCCGGGCCGCGATGGAGGCGGCGACCGGGAACTTGTCGTGCGGCGGGATCAGCAGCATGTGGTGGTCCATGGTGGACACCGAGGCGGTGGACGGGGCGGTGGAGTGCGTCACCGGGTCGGTCATGAACCGCTTGACCAGCGCGTCGACGTCGCCGTCCAGGGTCGCCGAGAAGAGCAGCCGCTGGGTGCCGGCCGGCGTCTTCGACAACAGCTCGGTGACCTCGGGCAGGAAGCCCATGTCGGCCATCTGGTCGGCCTCGTCGAGGACGGTGACCTCGACGTCGTCCAGGTGGCAGACGCCCCGGGCGATCAGGTCGCCCAGCCGGCCCGGGGTGGCCACGATGATCTCCACCCCGCGCCGCAGGGCGTCGATCTGCCGGTCGTACGGCACGCCGCCGACGGCGGTCTTCAGGAACACGCCGACGGCCTTGCCGAGCGGCATCAGCGCGTCGTTGACCTGCATCGCGAGTTCCCGGGTCGGCACCAGGACCAGGGCCCGGGGGCGCAGCGGCCGGGCCCGGTTGCGGTCGGCCACCAGGGCCAGCAGGGGCAGGCCGAAGGCCAGGGTCTTGCCGGAGCCGGTCTGGCCCCGGCCGAGGACGTCCCGGCCGGCGAGCGCGTCCGGCATGGTGGCGCGCTGGATCTCGAACGGGGTGGTGATGCCCTGTCGGGCGAGCGCCTGGACCAGCGGCTGGGGCAGCCCCAGCGCGGCGAAGTCGGTGGCCTCGGGCGTCACCGGGGCGCCCGGGTCCTGGGCGGTGCCGTCCCGCTCGACGGCGGTCTGCGCGTCGGCGGTGTCGAGGGCGGGCAGGAACGTGCTGGGTTCAGCAAAGGTCGTCAAGAAATGCCTTTCGAGCGGGGCGCATCTTCGCGATGGCCTGCCGCAGCTGAACGCCGCCGAATCGCCCGCAAGATCGCCCATGGGCGCGCAGGACGCGCCGGGTCAGTGATCCTCACCAGTGTACGGCGACAGGACGAACCCGCCACCCGACCACGGACGGGTAGTGGGCGGGCTCACCATCGTCGTCGTACGCGGCTCACTTGCTCAGGACGCCGCCCACCAGCCCGCCCACCGTGTCGTTGGCGAGCAGCACGACCAGCACGCTGATCGCCACGAGCAGGCCCAGCGAGGCGGCCAGCACGACCACCACCTTGGTCGTGCTGGACCGCTGCTCGGTGGGGGTCTCCGTCCAGCCCTGGGCCAGGATGTGCCCGGTCAGCGAGCCGGAGTTCTCCACCGGGTTGTTCGGGAACGCGACGGTGCTGAACCCCGGGCCCTCGGTGCCGGCTCCGGTACCCGCACCGTAGATGGTGCCCAGGTCGGGCCCGCCGTCGTAGCGGCCCGCGGAGGCGCCCTCGGCCTGCCCGACGCGCGTGGACGGGCCGCCGTCGACGCGACCGCTCAGCCGACGCGCCTCCCGGGGCGCGGTGGCCGGCTCGGCGCCGCCGGGCCGGCGGTCACCCGGGTTGGTGGGCGGCGGCCAGCCCGGCAGCGCGGGAGCGGGCACGGCCGGCGGCCCGGAAGCCGGCGGCGGAGAGAACGGCGGCGCGGATGCCGGGGGTGCGGAGAACGGCGGTGCGCTCGCGACGGGGCCCGGTATCGCTCCGGCGCTCGCGGCGGCCGTGAGGGGCGGCGGCGGGAACGGTGGCGCCGGCGTCGGGCCGGGCGGGGGCGGCGGGGCGGGCACCGGCGGCCCGGGCGGCGGCGTGGGCGGACCCGGCAGGGGCGGTACCGGCGCCGGCGGCCTGGGCCCCGGCCCCGGGGGCATCGGGCCGGGCGGGTAGGGACCGGGGACCGGCGGCGTCGGAGTCGGGACCGGAGGGGCCGGCGACGGCGGGTTCGGACCCGGCACCGGCGGCGTGGGCGCCGGCTCGGGCTCCGGGACGGGTGGGGTCGGCGGCTGCGCCGGCTCCGGCGGCTGGGCGGGCTCCGGGGGCTCCGGGTTGACCGGCGCCGCCCGGTAGATCCGGGCCTCGCCCGTCCGGGACCGGACGGCCCCGGCCTCGTCGGCCGACATCCGCCGCATTCCCGGTACGGCGGCGCTGGCCCGCGCCCCCGCCGTGGCCCGCTGCCCGGGGACCGGGGCGGCGGCCGGAGCGCCGGTTCCGGCGGCCCGGTAGGTGGTGCCGGCGCTCGGACCGGTCGGCGGTGCCGCGTCGCCCGCACCGGGCGCGGCGGCGGTGGCCACGGACACCCGGCCCCGGGCCGGCGCGGCGGGCTGTCGGCGTACGTCGTCGGCGGGCGGCTCGGGCGACGCCGCGGACGGCCCCGCTCCGCCGTCGGCTGCGGCCGGCGTCGGTGCGCCGACGGACGTCAGGGGATGCGGTGCCTCGGCACGGCTCCGGTCGGGCGTGGATCCGTGGTCGACCGGCTCCGCCGGAACCTCTTGTTCGGCCATGCTCGCCCTCCGCGCACGCTCGCGCCCGGATCCGCGACATCGGACCGGGCGTGCCTGTCTGTCACCGTGCCACATTCCGGCCCGGCGGCACAGCCGGAGCGCGTTCCGGGGCGGTGTCGGGGCCGATCCGTCGGCCGGCCCGGGGACCGTGGTCAGCTGCCGGTGCTCGCCGAGGCGGTAGCCGACATGCTGCCCGCCGGAGCGGAGCTGCTCTGCGCCGTGGTCGGTGCCACACTGCCGGTCGAGGCGCTCGGCGAGGAGGTGCCCGACCTGCTCGGGGACGGCGGCGGCGAGGTCGACGTGCTGGGCGTGGCCGTGGGCGAGGGGGTGCCGGTGGGCGTCGCCGACGGCGAGGTCGACGGTGACGTCGACGGCGAGGTCGACGGGCTCGGCGACGGCGAGGTGGGCGACGGGGTCGGCTTCGGGCTGGCCGGCGGCTTCGTCGCGGGCGGCTTGCTCGGCGTCGGCGTCGGCGAGGGGGTGCTGACCGGCGCGGGCACCGCCCCGATGACGCGGGTGGCGGCGTAGAGGCGCGACCAGCGCACGGTGGAGATCTTCACCACGTCGCCGGTGGTCGGCGCGTGGATCATCTTGCCGCCGCCGACGTACATGCCCATGTGGTGGATCGTCGTCCAACTGGTGCCAGAGGCGAAGAAGAGCAGGTCACCGGGGAGCAGCGCGGTGCGGGACACGGTGCGGGACCGGGTGGCGTAGTACTGGTCCCGGGAGACCCGGGGCAGCCCGTAGTAGCCCGCCGACCGGTAGGCGGCGTAGATGAGGCCGGAGCAGTCGAACCGGTCCGGCCCTTCGGCCGCCCACAGGTAGGGGTCGCCGAGCTGCGCCCTGGCGTACGCCAGGGCCTTCAGCGCCGTCGGGTGGGCGGCCAGGCCGTTGGCGGTCTCGTTGCCGAGGTAGCCGGCGCCGAGGCGCTGTTCGGCGGCCTCCTGCTGGCGCTCGATCTCGACGAGATGGGCGGCGTTGTCCCGCTTCAGCTTGTCCAGCTTCTTCTCGGCCTCGCGCAGGGCCTTCTCGCCGGCGGCGTACTCCGTCCTGGCGCCCGTGAGGCGGGACTCGGCCGAGACCATCGCCTGGTTGGCGGCCTGCTCGCCGGTGCGGGCCCGGGACACCTCGCCCTCGGCGGCGGTGGTGCCGCCCTCGGCCTTCTCGCCCCGGATGATCCGGGAGAGCCGGCTCAGTTCGTGCAGGTCGTTGGCGAACTCGCCCGGCGGGAGAGCGGCGGCGGCCTTGAAGGCGCCCGCGGCGGCGGCGTCGGCACCCTCCTGGGCGCGCGCGACCGCGTCCCGGGCGAGGGCGAGGTCGCGCTCGGCGGTGGCGCGCTGCGCCTCGGCCTCGGTGCGCTTCTGCTGGAGCAGGAGCAGTTGGTCACGGAGCTGCCCGACCTGGGCCTCGGCGGCGTAGATCTGGGCGGCGAGCGGGCCGTTGCCGACGTTGCCGGCCGGCACGCCGGGGACCGTGCCCGGCAGCCCGGGAACAGTGCCCGGCAGGCCCGGGACCGTGCCCGGCAGCCCGGGGACCGGCGTGCCGCCGGGGAGCTGGAGCTGGCCGGTGTAGGACGGACGGGACCCGGTGTCGGGGACGCTGGTGGGCAGCGACGGGTCGGCCTGGACCGGGTTGGCGAGGACCGTGGCGGCGACGGCGCCGAGCAGGGCGGACCAGAGCGCCGGGCGCAGCACCGGCGAGATCACCGGGCTCCGCCGTCGCTGCCGTCGCCCGTGCCTGCTGTCGACCATTCCGCTCCCCGTCCGGCCTGCGTCGCCGCGCCGGGTGGGCGCGGCGGTGGGGACGCTACCAGCGTGTGGCGAACGTCCCACCCTGTCTTACCGCACCCAGGCAACGATGTCGATGCGTGGACAGGTAACGGGTGCCTGAGAGTTCGGTGAACCGGCCCACGGGGGCCGACCGTGCTGCGGCGGCGTCGGCGGGCCGACGTACGCTCGATTCCTACCGCAGGTGGAAGGGACGTGGCTTTCGATGGACGCCGGACTCAAGCGTGAGCTCGAAGCGAAGGTGTACGCCGGCGAGCGGCTGACCCGCGAGGACGGGATCGCCCTCTACGACAGCGACGACCTCGCGTGGCTCGGCCGGCTGGCGCACCACCGGCGCACCGAGCTCAACGGCGACCGGGTGATGTTCAACGTCAACCGGCACCTCAACCTGACCAACGTCTGCTCCGCCTCGTGCGCGTACTGCTCGTTCCAGCGCAAGCCGGGGGAGAAGGACGCCTACACGATGCGCATCGACGAGGCGGTCCGCAAGGCCAAGGAGATGGAGGACGAGCAGCTCACCGAGCTGCACATCGTCAACGGCCTGCACCCGACCCTGCCCTGGCGCTACTACCCGAAGGTGCTGCGCGAGCTGAAGGCGGCGCTGCCGAACGTCAAGCTCAAGTGCTTCACCGCCACCGAGGTGCAGTGGTTCGAGAAGATCAGCGGCCTGAGCGCCGACGAGATCCTCGACGAGCTGATGGACGCCGGCCTGGAGTCGCTGACCGGCGGCGGCGCGGAGATCTTCGACTGGGAGGTCCGCCAGCACATCGTCGACCACGCCTGCCACTGGGAGGACTGGTCGCGGATCCACGCCCTGGCGCACAGCAAGGGCATGAAGACCCCGGCGACGATGCTCTACGGCCACATCGAGGAGCCCCGGCACCGGGTCGACCACGTGCTGCGGCTGCGCGAGCTCCAGGACGAGACCGGCGGCTTCGCGGTCTTCATCCCGCTGCGCTACCAGCACGACTTCGTCGACTCGGCGGACGGCAAGATCCGTAACCGGATCCAGTCCCATACGACGATGGCGTCGCCGGCCGAGTCGCTGAAGACCTTCGCGGTCTCCCGGCTGCTCTTCGACAACGTCCCGCACGTGAAGTGCTTCTGGGTCATGCACGGGCTGTCGGTCGCCCAGCTCTCGCTCAACTTCGGCGTCGACGACCTGGACGGCTCGGTCGTCGAATACAAGATCACCCACGACGCCGACTCGTACGGCACCCCGAACACGATGCACCGGGACGACCTGCTGCACCTGATCTGGGACGCCGGTTTCCGTCCCGTCGAGCGGAACACCCGTTACGAGGTGGTCCGCGAGTACGACGCCCCGCCGTCCCTGGCCGAGCGCCGCGCCGAGCCGCAGCAGGTCTGGGCCTGAGCCGGCACGTACCCTTCCAGACCATGACCGAGCAGCGGAGCGGGTTCCCCCGGCGCGACGCCGAGGGGCGCATCCTCACCCTGGGCGACCTGCTCGGGGTGAGCCTGGCCGGCCTGGTCATCGGCGTGCTCGCGGTGGTGCTGTTCGACTGGGCGTTCGCGCTGATCGGCAGCGGCGACTTCGGGCGGTCGAACGGCTGGCTGGCGATCATCCTGCCGGCCTGGCTGTTCTGGGACGACTTCCGCGCCTGGGAGTTCGGCGCGGCCCGGGTGGCGTCGGCGCTGGCGGCCGCCGCGGTGGGCGTGGTCGCCGGGCTCGTGGTGGCCGGCCTCGCCGCCGGTCTCCCGCCGCTGCTCTCCGGTGGGCTGGGGGCGGCGACCTTCACCCTCGGGTACGCGGTGGTCTGGTTCCACGGCGTCCACTGGCTGGCCCGCCGGACGGGCTGAACCTGCCGTCGGGAGCCCCGGCGGCGGAGAACGGAGTGCGGAAACGTGAGCGCGGCGGTCAAGTACACGCTGGGCCGGATCGGGCTGTTCGTCGCCGTGCTGGCGGCCCTCTGGCTGGTCGACCTGAACATCTTCATCAAGCTGATGGTGGCGCTGGCCTTCTCGGCCGCCCTGTCGTTCTTTCTGCTGAAGGGCTGGCGGGACGAGATGGCCGAGGAGATGGCCACCGCCGCCGAGCGCCGTCGCGCCGAGAAGGAGCGCCTCCGCTCCGCCCTCGCCGGCGAGGACGAGGACCCGGAAAAGTCCGCCAACTGAAGCTTGACGTCAACGACGCCTGGTGGCGAATCCAGCACGTTGCCGATAAGGGGAGCTTTGCGGAGGTCTGGACGCCGGGCCGTGGCCCCTCCGGCTCCCGTGAGCTCGCGATTCGCCGAATCGCGTGGACTCGTCTGGTCGTACCTCAATCGCCCTCAGGCCTTTGACAGGTGACTTTGCAGTCACCTAACATTCCCGGGTGCCCGAGGACGCCGTCATCGCTGCGATCGCCGATGCGTCCCGGCGGGCCATCCTCGACTCACTGCGTCGACGTGACGGCCAGACCGTCAGCGAACTCGGGACGCAGCTGCCGCGTCTGGGCCGGCACGCGGTTCTGAAGCATCTGGCCGTGCTGGAACACAGCCAACTGATCACCACCGTGAAGGTCGGCCGGCACCGGCACTGCTACCTCAATCCGGTTCCGCTGGTCGAACTTGCCGGCCGCTGGCTCGACGACTATGGCGTCGGGTGGGGGCTGGCCCTGAGCCGGTTACGAGATCACCTCGACTCCCAAGGAGCACCCGTGCCCAACGCCCCGCGCCACGTGCACCGCATCGTCATTGCCGCCCCCGCCGAGCGCGTGTGGCGTGCCCTGACCGACCCGCAGGAGTCGGCCGTCTGGTACTACGGCACCGGCGTGACCTCCACCTGGGCTACTGGCGCTCCCTACACCTACCGCTTCCCCGACGGTCGGATCGCGATCGAGGGGATCATCGAGCAGGTCGACCCGCCCCGGCGGCTGGTGATGACCTTCGCCGCCCGCTGGAGCGGCGCGGTGGCCGCCGACCCGCCCTCCCGGGTCACGTGGGACATCGCCACCGAAGGCGGCTTGTCCACGGTGACCGTGACCCACGAGGAGGTGGCCGTCGACTCGGCCACGGCCGCGCATGTCGTTACGGGGTGGCCCTTCCTGCTGAGCAATGTGAAGACCTTCGTGGAGACCGGCGAGCCGATGTCGCGCTGACCGCCCGTGTTCTGGCGTCGGTCAGCGAGAGGGTCGGCGGCGGGAACCGGCCGAGGGGCCCGGCCGCCGGGCTGAGCCGGGCGGCGCGAACCCCTCGGACGATCGGGTCGGTGTCAGGTCACCAGTTGGTGGAGCCGGCGACCTTCGGCCACGGCTTCAGCGTGGGCTTGATCAGGTAGACGACGCCCCCGGAACCGCCGGACACCCCGCCGCTGGCGTTGGTCCGCTTGGTGCGCAGCCAGATCTGCTCGAACTGCTCACGCGGGTAGACGTTGCGCACCGCCTCGTTGCTGGACGAGGCCGGGTCGTTGACGATGACGTCGCCGTCGGCGGTGAAGCCGACCACCACGAACAGGTGGCCGGAGGTGCCGTAGCCCGCCCCGTCCAGCTCGCTGGCGAGGAAGGACTGGCTGGTCACGACCGGGATCCCGGCGGCGATGAAGCGCTCCACCTCGTCCAGCGAGTGCAGCCGGGTGACCCGCGCCTCCAGCCCGGGGAAGCTGGCCGCGTACGCGGTGTTGAAGGGCCAGTTCCCGGCGCCGTCGTACTGGTAGTCGTAGACCATCCGGGCGGCGTGGTTGACCGTCGGGTCCGGGTAGGTCGGGTCGACCCAGGAGGTGTCCTCCTCGGACGCCTTGCGGCCCCAGTACTCGATCACCATCGTGGTGGAGGTGGGGGAGCACCAGGCCTGGCCGCCGCCGTCGTACTCGGGGTAGTGGCCGGCGTGGATGTTCTGCGAGTAGCGCGGCACGGCGAGCTCCCGGCCCCAGGCGATGCCGCCGGCGCTCGGCTCGACGGTGAACCGGTCGGGCACGTTGGAGCTCATCGCGCCCACCGTGTGCACGACCGGCGCGGCGCGCTGGCCCGGGGCCCGGTAGAGGGTGAGCCGCAGCTGGTACTCCCGCAGCAGCACGCCGACGGAGGCGTCGTCGATGCTGAAGGTGTCGGTCCAGATGGTCGACCAGGGGTCGCCCTGCCGGTTGACGCTGGTGCGCTTGATGTCGGCGTCGCCGGAGGCCCACCGACCCATCACGTACCACTTGGTCTGGACGCCGGTGTTGTACGTGCCCTGCATCTCCACCTGGATCCAGGTGCCGGCCGGGGTGCTCGCGTTCCACGAGGCGATCAGCTCGGTGGCGTCGAAGCCGATCCGGGTGACCGGGGAGGTCCAGGTCGCGTACTCCCAGCTCCTGGTCACGCCGGTGTGCGGGTCGGTGTAGTCGGTGGTGCCGAGCGGTCGGGCCAGCGTCACCCCCGGCCGGAGGCCGGGGACGGCCCGGGTGCCGGCGTGGGTGCCGCGACGCCAGTCGGGGTAGCGGGACCAGTCCTGGAAGGTGATCTGTTCGTCGTGGACCACCGGTCGGTTGGTCGACGGGGCCGCGACGGGTGCGGCGGCGACGGCGGGTGCCGCGGTGCCGAGAAGGGTGAGTGCGGTGGCGGCCGCGAGGGCGGCCGTACGCAGGCGTGTTCTGGCCATGGGTCCTCCGCAGGGACGGACGGATCGTTGCGGGTCAGTGTCCCGCCCGGAAGGAATTTTCGCCAGGGGTCGACAGTTGGAAAATCCTTGCCGATGCGAGGATCAGGATGGCATGCAACTGGGCAGCGATGGATGTTGATATGACCATGTGAGCGGTGGTGAAGTGTCCTCCACCGAGCGGGATCTCCTCCCGCCCCCCGAGGAGGTTGTCCATGGCCTTCCGCAACACCACCCTCCGCCGTCGCCTGGCGGTCGCCGTAGCAGCCGGATTCGCCCTGCTCACGGTCGCCGCCGCGCCGGCCACAGCCCGGCCGGCCCCGGACCGGGCCGACTCCGCGGCCTCGTCCTACCGGGTGCTCGGCCCGCGTACGGTCGACGACCGCACCGCCGTCGCCGGCACCGGCGCCGCCATCGACTTCGTCGAGCACGGCGTGCTGAACGTCTCGGCCACCCCGGCCGAGGCGGCGGCCATCACCCGGCTCGGCTTCCGGCTGGAGGCGGTCCCCGCCCCGTCGGCGGACGACCACGGCCACAGCCACGCCGAGGGGGACGTCGGCACGGCCGCCTTCCCGCCCGCCGACTCCAACTACCACGACTACGCCGAGCTGACCGCCGTGGTGAACAAGGTGGTCGCGGACCACCCCTCGATCGCCCGGAAGATCAGCATCGGCTCCTCGTACGAGGGCCGGGACCTGATGGCGGTGAAGATCTCCGACAACGTCGCCAGCGACGAGAACGAGCCGGAGATCCTGTTCAACTCCCAGCAGCACGCCCGCGAGCACCTGACCGTCGAGATGGCGGTCTACCTGCTCAACCTCTTCACCGACAGCTACGGCACGGACTCCCGGGTCACCAGCATCGTGAACAGCCGGGAGATCTGGATCGTGCCGACGGTCAACCCGGACGGCAGCGAGTACGACATCGCCACCGGCTCCTACCGCTCCTGGCGCAAGAACCGGCAGCCGAACAGCGGGTCGTCGTACGTCGGCACCGACCTGAACCGCAACTGGTCCTACCAGTGGGGCTGCTGCGGCGGCTCGTCCGGCTCGACCTCGTCGGACACCTACCGGGGCCCGTCGGCGTTCTCCGCGCCGGAGACCCAGGCGCTGCGGAACTTCGTCAACAGCCGGGTCGTCGGCGGCACACAGCAGATCAAGGCGAACATCGACTTCCACACCTACTCGGAGCTGGTGCTCTGGCCGTTCGGCTACACGTACAACAACACGGCCCCCGGGATGACGGCGGACCAGTACAACACCTTCGCCACCCTGGGCCAGCAGATGGCCAACACCAACGGCTACACCCCGCAGCAGTCCAGCGACCTCTACATCACCGACGGGGACAGCATCGACTGGATGTGGGGCCAGCACGGCATCTGGGCGTACACGTTCGAGATGTACCCCGGCTCGGCCGGCGGTGGCGGCTTCTACCCGCCCGACGAGGTCATCCCCGCCCAGACCTCGCGGAACCGGGAGGCGGTCCTGCTGCTCAGCGAGTACGCCGACTGCCCGTACCGGGCGATCGGCAAGCAGGCGCAGTACTGCGGCGGTGGTGGCGGCACCACGGTCTGGTCGGACACCTTCGAGACGGCCACCGGCTGGACCGTCAACCCGAACGGCACCGACACCGCGACCCTCGGGGTGTGGGAGCGGGGTGCCGCCCAGGCGACCAACTCCAGCGGGGCGAAGCAGCTCGCCCCGTACGCCGGCGCCAACGACCTCGTCACCGGCCCGCTGGCCGGCACGGCGGCCGGTGACCACGACGTCGACGGCGGCGTGACCACCGCCCGGTCGCCGGCGGTGACCCTGCCGTCGAGCGGCACGCTGACCCTCTCCCTCGCCTGGTACCTGGCCCACGGCTCGAACGCCTCGTCGGCCGACTACCTGCGGGTGAGCGTGGTGCACAACGGCGGCACCACGGCCCTGTTCACCCAGTCCGGGGCGGCCACCAACCGCAACGGCGCCTGGGCGGTGGCGAACGCCAACCTGACCCCGTACGCCGGTCAGTCGGTGCGGATCCTCGTCGAGGCGGCGGACGCCTCGGGCGCGAGCCTGGTCGAGGCGGCTGTGGACAACGTCACCATCACCAGTTCCTGACCCGGTGGGGCCCCGCTCCGCCCCCGGGGGGGCCCCACCAACCCACCGCACCCGTCGATCCAGGGCATATCGCCGCCGCTGACGATCAGCGACCGTCGATGCGCCCTGGATCGTCGAGGCACGTCCGGGGTGTGCGCTACCGTTCTACCGACCACGCGCAGCGAAGCCGGTGCGAGCCCGGCGCTGTCCCGCAACTGTGATGTCCCGCCACCCGGCCGCGCGCCGGGGCGTGGCGGGGACGAGCCAGGTCGCCTGCGTCCGTGGTCGCGACTCGCGCTCTCGAGGAAGGGCGCCTCGCGGACGGGCGCCACCGCTCCCTGTCGGCGAAGCACCACGCTCCTCGACCGACAGGAGGACCCGTGCTCAGACGTACCCCCCGGCTCTTCGCCGCGACCCTCGCGGTGGCCGCGCTCGCCCTCGGCGCCTGCGCCGAGAAGAGCTCCGACGACACCCCCGCCGCCGGCGCCAGCTCGGCCGGCGCCGCCTTCCCGGCCACCGTCGGCTCGGTGACCCTGGAGAAGCGGCCCGAGAAGATCGTCTCGCTCAGCCCGACGGCCACCGAGATGCTCTTCGCCATCGGCGCCGGCAAGCAGGTGACCGCCGTCGACGACCAGTCGAACTTCCCGGCCGACGCGCCGAAGAGCGACCTCTCCGGCTACCAGCCGAACGCCGAGGCGATCGCCGGCAAGAGCCCCGACCTGGTGGTCCTCGCCAACGACACCAACAAGATCGTCGAGCAGCTCACCGCGCTGAAGATCCCCGTCCTGCTGAACCCGGCGGCGACCACGCTGGAGGACACCTACCGGCAGATCACGGACCTGGGCACCCTCACCGGCCACGCGGGCGAGGCCGCCGACGTGACCAAGCGGATGAAGGACGACATCGCCAAGCTGGTCGCCGACCTGCCGAAGCGCGCCGAGAAGCTGACCTACTTCCACGAGCTGGGCCCGGAGCTCTACACGGCCACCAGCAAGACCTTCATCGGCTCGCTCTACACGATGGTGGGCCTGGAGAACATCGCCGACGCGTCCGACCCCGACGGCAAGCAGGGCGGCTACCCGCAGCTCTCGCAGGAGGTCATCGTCAAGGCCGACCCGGACTTCGTCTTCCTCGCCGACACCAAGTGCTGCAAGCAGAGCGCGGAGACGGTCAAGGCGCGCGGCGGCTGGGCCGGCGTCACCGCCGTCAAGAACAACCAGATCGTCGCCCTCGACGACGACGTCGCCTCCCGCTGGGGACCCCGCGTGGTGGAGCTGCTCCGCGTGATCGTCGACGCGACCGCCAAGGTCCCCGCGTGACCCGCACCCGTCGATGACCGGTCCGCCCGTGCAGGCACCGCCCGCCCGGCGGGCCGGGACGCTCCCCGCGTCCCGACCCGCCGGGCTGCGGCCCCGCTGGCTCGTCGCCGGCGTCGCCGCGGTGCTCGTCGCGCTGGTCGCCGGGGTGTCCCTCGGCCCGGTCAGCCTGCCGCCGGGCAGCGTCGCGGCCGAGCTGCTCAACCTCATCCCCGGGGTACGCCTCGACAGCGGGCTGACCGAGCGGGAGATCGCCATCGTCACCGAGCTGCGGCTGCCCCGGGTCGTGCTCGGGCTGCTGGTCGGCGGGCTGCTGGCCCTGGCCGGCGGCTGCTACCAGGGCGTGTTCCGCAACCCGCTGGCCGACCCGTACCTGCTCGGGGTGGCGGCCGGGGCCGGGCTCGCGGTCACGGCGGTGATCACCCTCGGCGCCGGGGCGGGCGGCGCGCTGACCGGGCTGCCGCTCACCATCCCGCTGGCCGCGTTCGTCGGCTCGATCGGCGCGGTGGCGATGACCTACCTGCTGGGCGCCTCCGGTGGGCGCGGTCGCTCCACGGCCACGCTGATCCTCGCCGGCGTGGCCGTCTCCGCGTTCCTCTCGGCCGGGCAGACCTACCTGCTGCAACGCAACTCCGACAGCATCCAGCAGGTCTACTCCTGGCTGCTCGGGCGGCTCGCCACCGCCGGCTGGCACGACGTGCGGCTGGTGCTCCCGTACTTCCTGGTCACCGCCCTGGTGGTGTTGCTGCACCGGCGGGAACTCGACGTGCTCTCCGTCGGCGACGACGAGGCCGCGAGCCTCGGGCTGCACCCGCAGCGGTCCCGCTACCTGCTCATCGCCGCCGCCTCGCTCGGCACCGCCGCCGCCGTCTCCGCGTCCGGCCTCATCGGCTTCGTCGGGATCATCGTGCCGCACACCGTCCGGCTGCTCGCCGGGTCGAGCTACCGGGTGATCCTGCCGCTGTCGCTGCTCTTCGGCGGCGCCTTCCTGGCCCTGACCGACGTGGTGGCCCGTACCGCCGCCGCCCCGTCGGAGATCCCGATCGGCGTGGTCACCGCGCTGCTCGGCGGCCCGTTCTTCGTCCTGGTGCTGCGTACCTCCCGCCGGGTGCTCGGGTGAGCGCGCGGCGCGTGCCGGCCGCGCGGCCGGCGGACGGTGGGGCCGTGCGGGCCCCCGACGCGACCAGCGTGCCCGCCGTCGAGGTACGCGACCTGCACGTGCGCCTGGACGGCACGCCGATCCTGGCCGGCGTCGACCTGACCGTGGCCCCCGGCGAGTGGGTCACCGTGATCGGCCCGAACGGCGCCGGGAAGTCGACCCTGCTGCGCGCCGTCGGCGGCCTGCTGCCCGCGCCGGGCGCCGTCTCCCTCTTCGGTACGCCGAGCGAGGCGCTGCGCCGCCGCGACCGCGCCCGGGTGGTCGCCACGGTGGCCCAGTCCCCGGTCGTGCCGGCCGGCATGTCGGTGTTCGACTACGTGCTGCTGGGCCGCACCCCCTACATCGCGCCGCTGGGCCGGGAGTCCGCCGCCGACCTGGCCGCCGCGCACGAGGTGCTCGACGGGCTGGACCTGGCCGGGTTCCACGGCCGGGAGCTGGCCACCCTCTCCGGCGGCGAGCGGCAGCGGGTCTTCCTGGCCCGCGCGCTGGCCCAGGGCGCGACCCTGCTGCTGCTGGACGAGCCCATCAGCGCCCTGGACATCGGCCACCAGCAGGAGGTGCTGGAGCTGGTCGACCGGCTGCGTCGCGAGCACGGCCTGACGGTGCTCGCCACCATGCACGACCTCTCCATCGCCGGCGAGTACGCCGACCGCATGGTGCTGCTGGCCGACGGCCGGGTGGTGGCCGCCGGCACCCCCCGAGAGGTGCTCACCGAGCAACTCCTCGCCACCTGGTACCGCGCCACCGTCCGCGTCATCGACGGCGACCACGGCCCCCTGGTAGTCCCCGTCCGCCCCCACCCCTGACCCCCCGCCCCCCTCGCCCCCCGCCCCGCCCGTCCTGCGTCGATCATGCAGTTGTGGTGCCCCGCGAAAGGGGCGAGTGGGTGCGAAACGCCCACCCGAACTGCATGATCGACGGGGTGGAGGGGTTCAGGGGCGGGTCAGGATGTTGAAGAGGGCGCCGTGGGGGTCGCGGAGGGCGGCGTAGCGGCCCGCCGGGGTGGTCTGCGGCGGGACCAGGATGGTGCCGCCGAGTTCGGCGGCGCGGGCGGCGGCCGCGTCGGCGTCGGCCACGGCGAAGTACACCGACCAGTACGCGGGCGTGTCCGCGGGGAACCCGTCGCCGAGCGGTGGCACCATGCCGGCCACGATCCGGGTGCCGAGCCGCCAGCCGGTGTACGTGACCGGGCCCGCCTGCTGGTCGTCCGGGTGCCAGCCGAAGACCAGCTCGTAGAAGACCTTCGCGCCCTCCGGGTCGGGAGTGACCAGCTCGGTCCAGGTCAGCGCACCCGGGACGTCGAAGACCTCGCCCCCGGGCATCGACATCGGCTGCCAGACGCTGAACGTCGCCCCGGCGGGATCGGCGAAGACCGCCATCCGCCCCTGGTCGAAGACCTCGAACGGGGGCACCACGACCTGCCCGCCGGCCCGCTCGACCCGGCCAGCCACCAGGTCCGCGTCGTCGGTCGCCAGGTACGTCGACCAGACCGGCACCTGGTCGGGGACGGCCGGCGGGCCCGCGCCCGCCACCGCCCGCCCGCCGAGCAGGAAGACCGTGTAGCCGCCCGCCTCGGGCTGCGGGTCGATCCGACCGGTCCAACCGAACAGCTCGGGGTAGAACCGTCGCGCCTCGACGAGGCCCGGGGTGGCGAGGTCGGCCCAGCAGGGTGTGCCCGGCGGGACGGTGCTCACGTCGACCCCTCTCGGCGGGGGACGGCCACGCCGGCACGCCCCTGCCGGAATCGTGGCACCGACCCGCCGCGCCCCGGGGCGGATCCGAGGAATCGTCAGCTGAACCGTCGACCCTCGTCGCGCCGGTACGCCCACCCGGCCAGCAGCGCCAGCAGCACCACCCAGACCCCGAGCATGACCATCGACAGCGGGTTGACCGGGTAGTCGCCGACCGCCGCCCACATCAGCTCCACCGCTCCCCGGGTCGGCAGGAACGGCGCGACGGCCTCGACGAACCCGGGCGCCTGGTCCGGTGCGGAGAGCAGCCCGCCCCCGAAGGCGAGCGGGAAGAAGACGACCTGCGCCACCACGATCGCCGCCTTGCTCGGCATCGAGTAGCCGATGGCGAGACCCAGCAACGTGAACGGCACCGAGATCACCGTGACGATCGCCAGGGCCAGCAGGAACGCCGGCGCGCTGATCCGCGCCTCGGTGAGCGCCGCCCCGATCGTCACCACCGGGACCAGGGAGAGGTAGGTGAGTGCCAGCCCGGCCAGGACCCGCCCGGCGAAGCGCGGTGCCGGACCGGCCGGCAGGGTCCGCGTGTACGGGTTCCACGGCTGGTCGCGGTCCTCGGCGACCCCCACGCCGTACTGGAAGATGTTCGCGCTCATCACCGAGAAGGTGACCATCGCTGCGGTGGCGTAGGTGGCGCCGACCGGGTCCTTCCCGGCGAACGGGACCACGAAGAAGAGCATCGCGACGGCCGGGAAGAAGGCGCTGCCGACGACGGCGACGGGGATGCGGACCGTCTCCAGGAGCTGGTAGCGGGCGTGGACCAGGGCGAGGCGCATCAGATCCGTCCCCTCAGGCGGCGGCCGGCGGGCCGGCCACGGCGGTCGTCAGGCGGTCGGCTTCCGAGCCCGGTGCCGCCGTGATGGCCAGGAACGCCTCCTCCAGCGAGGTGGGGCGGACCTCCAGGTCGGCGAACGCGACCCCGGTGGCGACCAGGGCCCGCACCAGCTCGTCGGCGTCGGTGGTGAGCAGGTGCGTGCGGCCGTCGACCCGCTCGGTGCGGACCACGCCGGGCAGCGCGGGCAGGTCGTCGACGACCAGGCTGACCCGGCGTACGCCGACGATCCCCCGGATCGCGTCCACCGTGTCGTCGGCCAGCACCCGGCCGTGCCCGATGACCACCACCCGCCGGGCCAGCGCCTCGACCTCCTCCAGGTAGTGGCTGCTCAGCAGCACGGTGCCGCCGTCGTCGTGGAACGCCCGGATCGCTTCCCACAGGGTGTGCCGTGCCGCGACGTCCAGGCCGGTGGTCGGCTCGTCGAGCAGCACCAGCCGGGGTCGGCCGACGAAGGCGAGCGCCACCGCGAGCCGGCGGCGCTGCCCGCCGGAGAGGCCGCCGGTCTGCCGCCGGGCCAGCTCGCCCAGGCCGAAGCGGTCGAGCAACTCGCCCCGGGGGACCGGGTCGGGGTGGTGGGCGGCGACGAAGTCCACCACCTCGCCCACCCGCAGCGTGCCGGGCAGGCCCGTCTCCTGCGGGGTGACCCCGATCTGCCGCCGGCTCGCCGGGTCGCGCGGGTCGCCGCCGAACAGCTCGACCCGGCCGGCGGTGGGCCGGCGCAGCCCGACGAGCAGGTTCAGCAGGGTGCTCTTGCCGGCTCCGTTCGGGCCGAGCAGGCCGACCAGTTCGCCGGCGGAGACCGCCAGGTCGACCCGGTCGAGGGCGAGCACGTCGCCGTAGCGGCGGCTGACCGCCTCGGCGCGGGCGAGGATCACGGGAGGCTCGTCGCGGCTGTCACGGACACCTGTCTACCTCCCCGGCGCAAGTCGCCCGGTCACCCGAGCGGCGCGGGCAGCGGCCGGGCGTGCAGCACGGCGAGGCGGGAGACCGCCCGGGTGAGCACCACGTAGAGCCGGTGCAGGCCGCGTGGCTCGGCGGCCACGATCGCCGCCGGCTCGACGACGACGACGTGGTCGTACTCCAGGCCCTTGACCAGGGTCGCGGGCACCACCGTGACGCGCGTCGCGGCGGCCGGCTCGTCGACGGTCGCGGTGTCGACGCCGGCGGCGTCCAGCGCCGCCCGCAGCCCGCCGACCGCGTCGTCGGCGGCGATCACCGCCACCGAGCCGTCGAAAGCCAGCGCCGCGCGCACCTCGGCCACCGTCGCGGCGGCCAGATCATCGACGGTACGCACGTCGAGCGCGCCGTCGCGGCGCAGCGACTCGGCCGGGGGTACGTCGACGGCGAGCGCCGGCAGCAGCCGGTTGGCGAACGCGACCACGGCGGCGGGCACCCGGAAGCCGACCGTCAGCGGGACCACGACGGCGTCCGGCTTGCCGAGGTGGCGCAGGGACTCCCGCCAGTCGGCGGCGGCCCACGGGGCGGTGCCCTGGGCCAGGTCGCCGAGGAGGGTGATCGACCCGTGTTCGCTGCGCCGGGCGATCACCCGGCACTGCATCGGGGAGAGGTCCTGGGCCTCGTCGACGACGACGTGTCCGAAGCCGCCCGGCCGTTCGATCAGCCCGGCCGCCTCGTCGATCAGCACGGCGTCGGCCGCCGTCCACTTCGTGGCCTTCGGCGTACGGCCGAGCTTCGTGCCGGCCGGGCCCGGCCGCCGCGCCGGGGCGCGCGTGGTGCCGGCCGCCGCCGTCGGGTCGGGACCGGGGTCCGCGACGACGAGCCCGCGCAGCCGCGCCTGCTCCTCGGCGTCGAGCAGCCCGTCCGCCGCCGCCGCGAGCCGCTGCCCGTCGGCGAGCAGGGCGTGCACCAGCCCCTCCGGGGTGAGCGCCGGCCAGACCGCGTCGAGGAAGGCGGTGACCGGCGTGGCCTTGCCCATCCGGCGCAGCCAGGCGTCGCTCGGGGACTCGGCGCGCCGGGCCTCGGCCTGCCGTTGCAGCAGCGCCACCACCCGGGCCCGGACGCGCTCGCGCCCCGTGGCGTACGGCAGGCGCTCCCGGCGGGTCTCCTGGACCACCCGGTGCAGCGGGTCAAGCCCGATCCGCCAGCGGAACGAGCCGTCCGACACCATGATCGGCTCGGTCGGCTCGCCGATGTGCGCGTCGACCGCCCGGCGCAGCACCTCGGCCATCCGGGCGTCGTGCTTGATCGCGGCCACCGCCGGGTCCTCGACGGCCCGCACCGGCACCCGGCCGACCAGGTCCTCCACGGTGGCCTGCTCGACCTCCACCTCGCCGAGCGCCGGCAACACCGCCGCGATGTACGACAGGAAGGCCCGGTTCGGCCCCACGATCAGCACGCCGGAGCGGCGCAGCCGTTCCCGGTGCAGGTAGAGCAGGTACGCGGCCCGGTGCAGGCCGACGGCGGTCTTGCCGGTGCCCGGGGCGCCCTGCACGCAGATCGAGTCGGCGAGGTCGGCCCGGACCAGTTCGTCCTGCTCGGGCTGGATGGTGGCGACGATGTCGCGCATCGGCCCGACGCGCGGCCGTTCGATCTCGGCGGTGAGGATCCGGCTGGTCGTGCCCAGCTCCTCGCCCCGGTCGAGGCGCTCGTCCTCGAAGCTGGTCAGCGCCCCGTTGCTGAACCCGAAGCGCCGCCGTACGGACACGCCCTGCGGGTCGCGCGCGCTCGCCCGGTAGAACGACCGGGAGACCGGGGCCCGCCAGTCCAGCACCAGCGGTTCGCCCCGGTCGTCGGTGACGTGCCGCCGGCCGACGTGGTAGCGGCGCCCGGCGTGGTCGGTGTGCCACCCGTCCGGCTGGTCGCCGGGGTCCCCGGGCGGGTCGCCGGCGGGCGGGTCCCCGGTCGCCGGGCCGAAGTCGAGGCGCCCGAAGAAGAGCGGTGTGGTGGGGTCGTCGGCGAGTTCGGCGACCCGGCGGGCCAGGGTGCGTCCGAGCGTCTCGGCCGCGTACGCGTCGCCGGCCACCTGGTCGCCGGTGGAGAAGAGGGCCTGGGCGCGTTCCCGCATCTGGGCCAGGGCGGCCCGGGAGGTGGCGAGGTGCTCGCGTTCGGCGGCGAGGTCGGCGTCGAGGTCGAGATCGAGGTCGGTCACGCTGAATCCCGTCGGGGTCATCTGCCGGTCGCTCGCGTGTCCGGCGGGCGGATGGGCCGGCCCCCGGCGCGGGACGTCCGATGCGGTGGTCACCTCACCCTGGCCGTCAAGCGACCTGACAGCCTACGCGCCGGGCGCGTGACGCTCCACCGGATTTCGACCGTGGCGCCGCCATCCGCCACCCGCCGCCCGCCGTCCGCCGGTGCCGGTCGACCGGCGACCCACGGCGGGCGGGCGACCAGGAATCATGGGACGCATGACGGAGGCGCGTCCCGAACAGCGCCGGATCACGATCAGCGACCCGCAGGTGATGCGGGCGCTGGCCCATCCGGCCCGAATCGCGATCATGGAACACCTGGGCGTGGTGGAGGGCGGCGCGACCGCCACCGAGTGCGCGGAGGTGGCCGGGCTGTCGCCGAGCGCGACGAGCTACCACCTCCGGGCGCTGGCGAAGTCGGGCCTGGTGGAGCAGGCGCCGAGCCGGGGGGACGCGCGCGAGCGGCTGTGGCGCACGGTCGGCCGGGGCCTGATGGTCGACGCGGGGCAGTCCGCCGGCCCGGAGGCGCGCGCGGCCGAGCAGGCGCTGGTGGAGGCGCACGCGGCCCGGGACATGGAGCGGACCCGGGACTGGCTGCGTCGCGCCGACGGCGAGCCCGCCGAGTGGTACGACGTCGCGCTGTTCAGCGACACGCTGCTGCTGCTCACCGCCGACGAGCTGGCCGGGCTGAACGAGGCGGTGAGCGCGCTGTTCGAGCCGTACCGGCAGCGGAACCGGCAGGCGGATCCGCCGGCCGGGGCGCGCACCGTGGCGGTGCAGTACCGGGCGGTGCCGCTGGCGTAGGGGTTGCTCCGAGCGGTTGTGAAGGATTATTTTCGAAGTATGCCCTTCACGACTGACGGGTCGCGCTGGTCCGACGTCTGGCTCGCGGCCACCGCACGCGGCACCTCGATGTGCGGTGACTTCCTCGCCGCCACCGCCCTGGCGCTCGCCCTCCAGGCCGCCGGCGCCAGCGGCCTCGCCGTGTCCGGGCTGCTGTTGGCGGCCACCCTGCCGCTGGTGGTGCTCGCCCCGCTCACCGGGCGGCTCGCCGACCGGGTGGACAGCCGGACGCTGCTGGTCACCGCCGGCCTGGGACAGGCCGCCGTCTGCGCCCTGCTCGCCTTCGCCGACCACCCGGCCCTGATCATCGGGCTCGTCGCGCTGCTCGCCTGCGGGCTGGCCGTGACCCAGCCCTGCCTGGCGGCGCTGCTGCCGGCGATGGTGCGCCCCGCCGACCTGCCCCGGGCGAGCGCGATCAGCCAGACGGCCAGCAGCCTGGGCGCGCTCGGCGGCCCGGTACTCGCCGGGCTGCTGGTCGGGCAGTTCGGCGCGCGCGTACCCCTGCTCATCGACGCCGTGAGCTACCTCGCGCTGGTGGCCGCGGGTCTGCTGCTGCGCACCCGCCGGGGCGGCCGGCGGGCCACGGCCGCACCCGCGCCCGGGACGGAACGGGCCCCGGCGTGGCGGCTGCGCAGCGACCCACTGCTGCTGGCCGTCGTCCTCAGCACGGCCGCGGTCATCACGGCCGTCGGCGGCATCAACGTGGTCGAGGTCTTCTTCATCCGGGAGACCCTCGACGGCTCGCCCACGGTGTACGGACTGGTCGGCGCCGCCTGGATGGCGGGGATGCTGCCCGGCAGTTGGCTCTGCGCCCGGCTGGCCCACCGGCTCACCGACGACGGCGCCCTGGTGTACGGGGTGCTGGTGACGCTCGGCGGAATCTGCCTGACGGTGGTCGTCGCCGCCGCCGTGCCCACGGCCGCGCTGCTGGTCCCGCTCTGGCTGGTCGCGGGCGCGGCGAACGGCGGGGAGAACGTCTTCGCCAACCTGCTCACCGCCCGGCGCGTGCCGGAGGCGTCGCGCGGCCGCGCGTACGCCCTCTACGGCGCAGCGGTGCAGGGCGGCTCGATGGGGGGCTATCTCATCGGTGGCGCCCTGCTGGCGCTGCTGGCGCCGCGACCGTTGATCGCGGCGGCCGGCGCGGCCGGCCTGCTGGTCGTGGTGGCCTTCGTGCCGGCCGTCGCCCGGTCCGTCCGACGAGTCCGGGCGGCCGGCACCCCCGGCGCCGCCGCCGAGCCGGCGGCGGATGCGGGGTTGGCCACTCCCGCCCCGGCCCGCTGAGCCGCCGGACGGTGGCGGGGATACGGTCGGGGCATGGCTGAGCACGTCGCACGCCCCCGGGTCGGGCACATCCAGTTCCTGAACTGCCTGCCGATCTACTGGGGGCTGATGCGCTCCGGTGCCCTCATCGACGTCGACCTGCACAAGGACTCCCCGGACCGGCTCAGCGCCGCCCTGGTCGCCGGTGACCTGGACATCGGCCCGATCTCCCAGGTGGAGTACCTGCGCCACGCCGACGAGCTGCTGCTCCTGCCCGACCTGGCGGTCGGCAGCGACGGCCCGGTGCTCTCCGTCAACGTCGTCTCCACCCGCCCGCTGGCCGAGCTCGGCCACGGCAAGGTGGCGCTGGGCTCGACCTCGCGGACCGGCGTGCTGCTGGCCCAGTTGCTGCTCGGCGAGCGGTACGGGGTGAACCCCGAGTACTTCCGCTGCCCGCCCGACCTGACCCAGATGCTGCTGGAGGCCGACGCCGGGGTGCTGATCGGCGACGTGGCGCTGCGCGCCCTCTACGAGGCGCCGAAGCGTGGGCTGGAGGTCACCGACCTCGGGCAGGCGTGGCGGGAGTGGACGGGCCTGCCGATGGTCTTCGCCGTCTGGGCGGTACGCCGCGACTTCGCCGCCGCCCACCCGGGCCTGGTCAAGGAGGTGCACGAGGCGTTCCTGCGCTCCCGGGACCTCTGCCTGGCCGAACTGGACCAGGTGGCCGAGGCGGCCGCGCGCTGGGAGCCGTTCGACGCGGCGACCCTGGCGACGTACTTCCGGGCGCTGGACTTCTCCCTCGGCGAGCGCCAGGTGGCCGGCCTGCGCGAGTTCGCGCGTCGCGCCGCCGCCATCGACGCCGCCCCGCCCCTGCCCGACTCCGGCCCGGCCTTCTTCATGGGCTGAAAACCCGTGGCCGACCAGGGCGGCGGTCGGGTCTAGGTGGTGGGGCGGAGGAGGGCTTCGGTGATCTTCTGGCAGTTCTTCATGCCGTACTCGTAGCCCTTGCCGATCGGGTAGCGGACCATCACGCCCATCGTCCAGGTGTCGCCGATGGCGAGGCAGTTGATGTGCATCTCCTGCTCGCGCGTCCGGTCGATCCAGCCGTTCTTGATGGCGATGGTCTTGCGCTCGGCGGCCGGGAACGCCTTGCGGATGCCGAAGTCACCGGCGCCCCGGACCAGCCGCATCTCGTCGATCAGCCACTTGGTCCACTCGGGTCCGGCGGCGCGGCCGTCGGCGATGCAGGCCCCCATCCGGGCGGTGTCCCGGGGTGAGAGGGCGGTACGGCTCCAGCCGCCGTCCGGGGCGACCTTGCTGTCCGTCAGGTCGCACAGGGAGATCAGCCGCTTGATCGAGGCGGACCGGCCGACGGTGTTGTAGAACTGCTCGGCCCGGGTGTTGTCGCTGTCCCGAACGATCTTCGTGGCGTCGGCGAGCTTGGCGTCGCTCGGGGTCTGGCCGGCGTCGTCTGCCCGGCGCAGGTAGTCGGCGACGATCCAGGCCTTGATGAGCGACGCGGTGGTGCTGGTCTCGTCCATGTTGTCCGAGCCGACGATCTCGCCGCTGCGGCGGTCGAGGACGCTCCAGGAGTACCAGCCCTCGATGTCCAGGTCGAGGTCCTTCGCCTGGAACGGCAGCGGCTCCGGTGTGGGGCTGGGCGTCGGCGACGGCCGCGAGCTGCGGTCGCTCGGGGCTCCGGTGGCGCGCTCGGTGGTGCCGGCGGGGGTGCCCCACTCGGCGGCGGCGCGGGACTCGAACGGCGAGCCCGGCAGCAGCCGCAGCGAGACGAGCACCAGGCCGATGAGGACCACCGCGATGGCGATGAGCTTGCCGGGGGAGGCGTCGGCGGGCTCGTCGGCCCGGCGCTGTCGCGTCATCAGAGCTTCCCGGCGGGCTGCTGCGGCACCTTGAGGGCGGCGCCGGGCTGCGGGGTGACGAGCTGACTGGCGACCGATGCGCAGACCTGGGCGCCGTAGTTGAGGCCGCTCTTCTGCGGGTAGCGGAGCATCACCGCGAGGCTCCACCTGTCGGTGACCGCGAGGCAGTTCACGTGCCAGTTGCCGTCGTAGTTGAGCGGGGTCCAACCGTTCTTCATGCTGACCGGGCCCTGGCTCAGGATCGACTGGGGGAGGCCGTCGACGATGCCCCAGCGGCCACCGCCGGAGCGGGCCTTCTGGTCCTTGGCGGCCGTGCTGCCCCTGACCTTGCTCATCTCGTCCAGCAGGAGCTTCGTCCACTTGGGGCCGGCGGCCGTGCCGTCGGCGATGCAGTCGCCGAGCCGGACGGCGTCGCGCGGGGACATCCGGGTGAAGCTCCACCAGCCCACGTAGCCGGGCACGTTGCCCGGCTTGGTGTCGGTGAGCTCGCAGGTGCTGATCATCCGCTTGATCGTGGCGGCCCGGCCCACCGCGCCGTAGAGGGCGTTGGCGGCGTCGTCGTTGCTGTCCCGGATGGCGGTGGTGATCTGCTTCTTGCGCTCGGCCGGCAGCGGCTTGTCGCCGAGCTGGCGGAGGTAGTCCGCCGCGAACCAGGCCTTGATCATCGATTCGGTGGAGCTGGTCGAGGCCAGGTTCTTGGACCCGGAGATCTCGCCGGTCTCCCGGTCCATCAGGGCCCACGAGAAGAACTCGCCCTTGAAGTCCACCGCCACCGGGCCGGCGGCCAGGGTCGGCGGCGCGGGCGGGACCGGCGCGGGCGCCGCGACGCTTCCGCCGCCGCTTCCGCCGCTCGCCGCGTCGTCGCCGGCGAGTCGGGCGTACGCGGCCGGAACGAGCAGGCCGCCACCGAGGAGGACCGCCACGACGGCGAGCACCAGGGTCACGCGGGATCGCATGAGTGGGTGAGCTCCAGATGTCAGGCCGGGAGGACCGGCTGGTTGTCGGACGGATCGGCGGCTCGCCGGGAGCCGGGGGGATCCGCCCTCCGTGTTTCTCGGGCGATCGTCGGCAGCCGATCGGTGTGACGGGGGAAGTCTACGTGCGGATCGACGGCGCGCCAGAACCCGACACCGGGCAACTTGCCATGTAGACGGGATATCGAGCCGCTATGCGGCTGTTGTGAGGATTCACCTTGCCATAGTGAGCCAAGTCATAGTTTGGGCGGCTACCCGTAGTCGCCGCCCCGTGCCGAAAGTGTCTCCGGAAACCTGTTACACCCTCTGGTGTCCCGGGAGGCGAGCTGTAACACTTGACCTCATGTATGGCAACGACTTCTCCGCCGAGGACGCACCCGGCGGCGGCCTGCTCGGCGAGGTCGAGGCGGCGGAGGCGGCCCTGCGGGAGGCCGCCGCACGTGGCCGCCGCGGCGGCGCCCCCGGCCCGGACGAGGACCTCGAGGCGTACTTCGCCGAGGTCATCGACGCCGACCAGAAGATCGAGCCGCGCGACTGGATGCCCGAGGCGTACCGCAAGACGCTGATCCGGCAGATCGCGCAGCACGCGCACTCCGAGATCATCGGCATGCAGCCGGAGGGCAACTGGATCAGCCGCGCCCCGTCGCTGAAGCGCAAGGCGATCCTGCTGGCCAAGGTCCAGGACGAGGCCGGCCACGGCCTCTACCTCTACGCCGCCGCCGAGACCCTCGGGATCAGCCGGGACGAGCTGGTCGAGCTGCTGCTCAACGGCCGGCAGAAGTACAGCTCGATCTTCAACTACCCCACGCTGACCTGGGCCGACGTGGGCGCGATCGGCTGGCTGGTGGACGGTGCCGCCATCGTCAACCAGGTCCCGCTCTGCCGCTGCTCATACGGCCCGTACGCCCGGGCGATGATCCGGGTCTGCAAGGAGGAGTCGTTCCACCAGCGGCAGGGCTACGAGATCCTGCACACGCTGGCGCACGGCACCGCAGCGCAGAAGGCGATGGCGCAGGACGCCCTCGACCGCTGGTGGTATCCATCGCTGGCGATGTTCGGCCCGCCGGACACCGACTCCACCCACTCGGCGCAGTCCATGGCCTGGAAGATCAAGCGCTTCTCCAACGACGAGCTGCGCCAGCGTTTCGTGGACATGTGCGTGCAGCAGGCCGAGATCCTCGGCCTGACCATCCCGGATCCTCACCTGCGCTGGAACGAGTCCCGGCAGTCGTACGACTTCACCCAGCCCGACTACGACGAGCTGATGCGGGTGATCAAGGGCAACGGCCCGTGCAACCGGCAGCGGATGGAGCACCGCCGCCGCGCCCACGACGACGGCGCCTGGGTGCGTGAGGCCGCCGCGGCGTACGCCGCGAAGCGGATGGAGAAGAAGGAGAAGGTAGCGGCGTGAGCGAGCGTAGCGAGCGAACGGACCAGCGCGGCGTGAGCGGTCCTTCGCCCTTGTGGGAGGTCTTCGTGCGGGCGCGGCGCGGGTTGTCGCACACCCACGTCGGCAGCCTGCACGCCCCCGACGCCGAGCTGGCCCTGCGCAACGCGCGGGACCTCTACACCCGCCGCCAGGAGGGCGTCTCCATCTGGGTGGTGCCGGCCGGTGCGATCACCGCGTCCAGCCCCGACGAGAAGGACGCCTTCTTCGACCCGGCGGCCGACAAGGTCTACCGCCATCCCACCTTCTACGACGTGCCGGACGGGGTGGCCCACCTGTGAACGGCCCCTTCGACTTCGCCCTCGCCCTCGGCGACGACGCGCTCGTCGCGGCGCAGCGGCTGGCCGAGTGGACCACCCGCGCGCCGGAGATGGAGGAGGACATCGCGCTGGCCAACATCGCCCTCGACCAGCTCGGCGCGGCCCGGCTCCTGCTGTCGTACGCGGGCGAGCTGGAGGGCGCCGGCCGGGACGAGGACGCGCTGGCGTTCCTCCGCGACGACCGCGAGTTCCGCAACTGCCTGCTGGTGGAGCTGCCCAACGACGACTTCGCGGTCACCATGGCGAAGCTGCTCTTCCTCGCGGCCTACCAGCTCCCGCTCTACACCGCGCTGGCCGGGTGCGCCGACGAGCGGCTGGCGGCGATCGGGGCCAAGGCCCGCAAGGAGTCGGCCTACCACCTCGACCACGCCTCGCTGTGGGTGCGGCGGCTCGGCGACGGCACCGAGGAGTCGCACCGGCGCATGCAGACGGCCGTCGACCAGGTCTGGCCGTACGTGCACGAGCTGTTCGCCCCCGACCCGGCGGCGCCGGTCGACCCGGCCACCCTGCGGGCGGACTTCGACGCCACCGTCGCCGCCGTCCTCGACGAGGCCACGCTGTCCCGGCCGGAGTCCGGCTGGGCGCCGGCCGGCGGGCGGGACGGCGTGCACACCGAGCACCTGTCCTACCTGCTCGCCGAGATGCAGGTGCTGCACCGCGCCCACCCCGGGGCGCGCTGGTGACGGACCCCAGGGAGGCCGTGGCGGCGGTGGTGGACCCGGAGATCCGGGTGGTCACCATCGACGACCTCGGCATCCTGCGGGCGGTCGACGAGGACCCGGCCACCGGCCGGGTGGTCGTGACCATCACCCCCACCTACACCGGCTGCCCGGCGATGGACGTGATCCGCGCCGACATCCTGCGGGCGCTGGCCGCCGCCGGTCGTCCCGACGCCGACGTGCGGACCGTCTACAGCCCGGCGTGGAGCACCGACTGGATCTCCGACGCCGGCCGGGCCAAGCTCGCCGCCGCCGGCATCGCCCCGCCGGCGCCCGTGCGCGCCGACAACGTGGTGCCACTGACCCTCGCCGTCCGCTGCCCGCGCTGCGGCTCGCCCGAGACCGAACAGGTCAGCCGCTTCGGCTCGACCGCGTGCAAGGCGCTCTGGCGCTGCCGTTCCTGCCGTGAACCCTTCGACCACCTGAAGGCGCTGTGACTGTCACCATCACCCGCCCGGTACGTCGCCGGCCGGTCTTCCACCCGCTGTCCGTCGCCGCCGTCGACCGGCTCACCGACGACGCCGTGGCGGTCACCTTCGCCGTGCCGGAGGAGCTGCGGGAGACCTTCGCGTTCTCCGCCGGTCAGCACCTCACCGTCCGTCGCCCGGGCGCCGCCGGTGAGGACGTGCGGCGGTCATACTCCATCTGCTCCACGCCCGACGACCTGGCCCGGCACGGCCGGCTGCGGATCGGCGTGCGGGAGATCCCCGGCGGCGCGTTCTCCGCCTTCGCCTGCGGCGCGCTGCGCGGCGGCGACACGATCGAGGTGCTGCCGCCGCTCGGGCACTTCACCACGGCCCTCGCGCCGGAGAGGGCCCGCCACTACGGCGCGGTGGTCGCCGGCTCGGGCATCACCCCCGTGCTCGCGCTGGTCGCGACGGCGCTCGCCGTCGAGCCGGCCAGCACGTTCACGCTGGTGTACGGCAACCGCACGGCGAACACGGTGATGTTCGCCGAGGAGCTGGCCGACCTGAAGGACCGGTGGCCGACGCGGCTGCACCTGGTGCACGTGCTCTCCCGGGAGCAGGGCGAGTCGGCACTGCTCTCCGGCCGGATCGACGCCGACCGGCTGGGCCGGCTGCTGGACACCGTGGTTCCCGGGGACACCGTCGACGAGTGGTTCCTCTGCGGCCCGTACGACATGGTGGTGGACGCCCGGGAGGTGCTCGCCGCGCGCGGCGTGCCGGAGTCGGCGGTGCACACGGAGCTGTTCCACGTCGCCGAGGCCCCGGCCCCGCCGCGGCGCCCGGCCGACGAGGCGGGAGCCGGCGCCGAGGTGACCATCCTGCTGGACGGCCGGTCGTCGCGCTTCACGATGGGGCGCGACGAGCGGGTGCTGGACGCGGCGCTCAAGGTGCGCGGCGAGCTGCCCTACGCCTGCAAGGGCGGGGTCTGCTCGACCTGCAAGGCCAAGGTGGTCGACGGCGCGGTCACGATGGCCCGTAACTACGCGCTGGAGCCGGACGAGGTGGCCGCCGGCTACGTCCTCACCTGCCAGTCCAGCCCGACCACCGACCGGCTGACGGTCGACTACGACGCCTGACCGGTCTGCCCGCCGTCCGGCGGGGCGGAGCCGGGTCGGCGGGCTCGGCGCCGGCACCGCGTCGAACCCGCCGACCCCCACACCCCCGTGCTCAGCTCGGGGCCTTGACCTGGCCGTCGTAGGCGATGCTGCGCCACAGGTCGAACTGGCGGTCGTTGCCGACCAGCGGCTGGCCGACCAGCGCGACGGCGGCGTGCACCTCCTCGTTGTTGCGCAGCTGCCGGAAGTAGCCGGCGCCGACCAGGGCGATGCCCCGGCCGGGGGACTGGATCAGCTTCATGTCGTTCTCCGTGAGGTCGAGGGGCGGGTTGCCGGTGAGCTGGCGGGCCACGTCGGCGCGCATCGAGTCCAGGTCGATGAACGACGGGTCGATCTTGCCGCTGGTGCTGGTCTCCCGGTGGCCCCGGGCGTGGCTGGCGTCCCGGCCGAGCCGCCGCAGCACGGCGGCGGTGGCGAGCACCGAGGCGCTGTACTGGGCGCCGGTCATGGCCTGGTTGACCCCGTTGTAGTCGATCTCCCAACCGATCATCAGGGTGTTGCCGTCGCCGGCCGGGATGGGGCCGCTGCCGCGGCTGACGCCGGCGTGATTGGCCCGCCCGCCGGAGATGACGTGGAAGACGCCGTGGTAGTCGACCAGCGCCTGGCAGAGCGGGCCGGGCAGGTCGGACCGGCCGTTGATGCAGATGTTCAGGGCGGGGTGCGGGTTGCCGGCGCTGGAGGTGGCGGCGGTGTGGTGCCAGAGCACACCGATCGGGTTGAACGAGCTGCCGGCCACCCGGCCGAGCCAGTTGCCGTGCTCGACCACCGTGACACCGGCGGCGCGGAGCACGTCGGCGAGCCAGGGGATGGTGGCCATCAGGCCGCCGTCAGGTCGGCGAGGCACTCCGGCGCCCGGGGCGCCGTCGCCGCCCGCGCCGGTCGGGCCGCCGCCGCGACGGCCAGCGCGGCGGCCCCGAGCGGTACGAGGCCCAGCAGCGCCCGGCGACGTAGGGGAGGACGGGTGGGGGAAGGCCCTCTCAAAATCATCCACGGATGTTAATCGATCGATAGATCGGGGGTAAGTCCCCCGTTTTTCCGGCCTCCGGGTGGGCCTGTGGCGTGGTCGACAGGAGTCCGGCGAGGCCGGCCGGGACCGCGGCGACGTAGGCTCGGGGGGTGAGTGTGAGCCGGGAGATCGACGACATCCTGCAGCGTGGCGCGGACGGCGGGCGGATCACGCCCGAGGAGGCCCTGCTGCTCTACACCGAGGCGCCGTTGCACGCCCTGGGCGAGGCCGCCGACGCGGTGCGCCGGCGGCGCTACCCGGACAACGTCGTCACGTACCTGATCGACCGCAACATCAACTACACGAACGTCTGCGTGACGGCGTGCAAGTTCTGCGCGTTCTACCGGGCCCCGAAGCACCGGGAGGGCTGGACCCACCCGACCGAGGAGATCCTGCGCCGCTGCGGCGAGGCGGTCGAGCTGGGTGCCACCCAGGTCATGCTCCAGGGCGGGCACCACCCGGACTACGGCGTGGAGTACTACGAGGAGCTGTTCTCCTCGGTCAAGAAGGCCTACCCGCAGCTGGCCATCCACTCGATCGGCCCCAGCGAGATCCTGCACATGGCAAAGGTCTCCGGCGTCAGCCTCGACGAGGCCATCGCCCGGATCAAGGCGGCCGGGCTGGACTCCATCGCCGGTGCCGGCGCGGAGATGCTGCCCGCCCGCCCCCGGAAGGCGATCGCGCCGCTGAAGGAGTCGGGCGAGCGCTGGCTGGAGGTCATGGAGCTGGCGCACCGGCAGGGCGTCGAGTCGACCGCCACCATGATGATGGGCACCGGCGAGACCGCCGCCGAGCGGATCGAGCACCTGCGGATGATCCGCGACGTGCAGGACCGCACGAAGGGCTTCCGGGCGTTCATCCCGTGGACGTACCAGCCCGAGAACAACCACCTCAAGGGCCGGACCCAGGCCACCACCCTGGAGTACCTGCGACTGGTCGCGGTGGCCCGGCTCTTCTTCGAGACGGTGCCGCACCTCCAGGCGTCCTGGCTCACGACCGGTAAGGACGTCGGGCAGCTCGCCCTGCACATGGGCGTGGACGACCTCGGGTCGATCATGCTGGAGGAGAACGTCATCTCCTCCGCCGGCGCGCGGCACCGCTCCAACCTGCACGAGCTGATCGGCATGATCCGCTCGGCGGACCGGATTCCCGCCCAGCGCGACACCCTCTACAACCGACTGGCCGTGCACCGCACCCCGGCCGACGACCCGACCGACGAGCGGGTCGTCTCGCACTTCTCCTCGATCGCCATGCCGGGCGGCGGTGCCGGGAAGTCCCTGCCGCTGGTCGACGCCCGCTGAGCGGGGCGTCCGCAGCCACCCGCACGACCCGACACCCCACCGTCGTCCGGCGGTGGGGTGTCGTCGTACGCGGGCCGCTGTGTGGACCATCGGCATACGGACGGTGACCGTGAATGGCTTCGCCGGCTGACCGATCGGGTGAATTCCCGTGGGCCGTTGATCTCGATTAGGTTGCCATTCGGGGCCGGCTGCGACGTGGCCGGGGCAGCAAGACATATCAATCCGGGCATTCCTTAAGTGATTCTTAGCCGCACTGTTCAACACGCCCGATCTGCGGGGTGGCGAGCGTGATCGCTTACCGCTAACGTCCCCGGCCGTACCTTTCCTTCACCCCAACGGGGGGAACTTTTCCATGATCTTCCGTAACCGTTCGCTGGCGCGTATCGGCGCCGGCGCGCTGCTCGCCTCCGGCGCGCTGACCGCTCTCGGTAGCCCGGCTCACGCCTCGGGCACGGAGACGGACCTCGCGATCGACGTGGCCGGCACGCGGGTCGCCGCCAACGCACAGGGCAAGTTCGCCTATGCGAAGGTGACCAACACGGGCAAGAACACCCCGAGCGAGCTGGCCGTGCGGGTGGACGTGTCCAAGGTCGACTTCGACAAGGTCGCCGCCGTGCCGGCCGTCGAGGACGGCTGCGACATGGAGGGCACGGAGGAGAAGCCCACCGCCTTCGTCTGCTACGCGACGGAGAAGGGCCTGCCGGGCCCGGGCGAGACCACCGACCTGCCGATCGTCCTCTTCAAGTTCGAGGCCGAGGGCACCTACCAGGCGCCCCTCTCCTTCAAGCTCATCTCGAAGGACGACACCAACGCGGCGAACAACACCAAGACCGCCACGCTGGACTTCTCGGACGCCAGCGGGCCGGACCTGTCGGTCGTCGCCGAGGACGTCAAGCAGGCCGTGAAGATCGTCGACGGGAACCCGGTCTACTCCGGCGACCTGCACGCGGGCGGCCGGTCGGCGCTGACCTACTTCATCACGAACCAGGGTGACAAGGCCGCCGCCGGTCTCAAGATCAGCGTCAAGCTGCCCAAGGGCGTGACCCCGACCGAGGTGGAGCCGGGCTGCGAGTACGCGGCCGACAAGTCCACCTTCACCTGCACCTACGCCAACTTCGGCCTGATCCCGCAGGACGAGGACACCAACGGCGAGGACAAGCTCTACTCGGCCTACGGCTTCTACCACGTGTTCGACGTGGCGGCGGACGTGAAGCCGGGCGCCCTCAAGGGCGGTCTGGTCAGCGTCGAGCCGGTCGGCTCCGCGCCCAACCGGATGCGGGCGGCTGCGGTCACCCTGCCGGAGAACGTCACCGGCCTGCGGGGCGCCGACGTGGACGCCACCGACAACTCCGACGGCTACGCGGTGATCGTCGCGGCCAAGGGCGGCGCGGGCGGCGGCGGTGACGACGACGGCGGCCTGCCGGTCACCGGCGCGCAGACCACGCTGATCGGCGGCATCGGCGGCGCGGTACTGGTCGCGGGCGCGGTCATGTTCATGGTGGCGCGGCGGCGCCGGGTCGTCCTGGTGACCCCGGGCGACGAGAAGCCGACGGCCTGACGGTCGTCCTCCATCGACCCGTGAGGGTCGTTCACATAACGCACGGCAGCGGGGGCGGGATGGGTGACCATCCCGCCCCCGCTGTGCGTCGGACCGTCCGTCCGACCCGGTCGGCCGGACGGATGAAACACGACCTCCCTGCTGGCGCGCCGCATCGGCCTTCGATAGCGTCCGCCCGGGTTCCGCAACCATCCGTTTCTTCCCTAACCCCCGGGGGATCGATGACCCTGTTCCATCGCTCGGCCCTGGCCCGCGCCGGTGCCGTGGCACTCCTCGCGGCGGGCGGTCTGACCGCCGTCGCCGTTCCCGCCCAGGCCGCCGACGTGCCGGACCTCGCCGTGGCTCCGCTCAGCACCCAGCTCGCGAAGGGTGTGGACGCGGCCCGGAGCAAGCCGTTCAAGTTCACCGTCACCAACGCCGGCACGGCCACGGCGGAGGACGTCTCGTACCGGGTGAACACCCAGCAGCTCAAGGACAGGCGCGTCGGCTTCCTGGTGCCCGAGGGCTGCCGCGCCGTCGAGGTCCACCTCTACCAGTGCTCCCTCGGCGACCTGCCCGCCGGCACCAGCAAGGACTTCGGCGTTCCGCTGTTCAGCAAGGGCAGCCGGGGCGACGGCGGCAAGCTGGTCGTCCACGTCGTCACCGCGACGCCCGGGGGCAAGGTCCGCGACAAGGTCGTCGTGCCGGTGACCGTCACGAAGCCCGGCTACGACCTCACCGCCTGGGTGCAGGACGTCCAGGCAGGCGTCGTGGTCAACGGCGCGGTGGCCGACGAGCCGGACCTCAAGCCGGTACGCCGGGGCGAGACCGTCCCGCTGGACTGGGCGGTCTACAACGACGGCAGCCGCCCCGCGACCGGCGTCTTCTACGGCATCACCCTCCCGGCGGGCGTGAGCTTCGTGACGCTGCCGCAGGGCTGCGCCACGCAGGTGTACCTCGGCAAGGAGCAGGCGTTCTGCGAGGACGCCGGGGCGATCGTCCGCCGGGGGCAGTACTACACCGCCGACGTGACGGTTAAGGTCGGCGACGGCGTGACCGAGCCGGTGCTGCGCGAGGGCGACCTCTTCGCGTACGGGCTGGACGTCGCCGAGGGCGAGCCGGAGGAGGAGCCGCGAATCGCCGGCCAGGCGCAGCGGAAGGCCTTCTCCGAGACCGACATGGGAGACAACCACACGTTCTTCGAGGCCTTCGTCGACCTGTCGGCGCAGCCGAGCCCGACGCCGACGCCGACCGTGGCGCCGACGGCCACCCCGACCGGCGGTCCCACGGCGGTCCCGACCACGACCCCGGGCGGCGGTGGCGGTGGCGGCGACGGCGGGCTGCCGGTGACCGGCGTGCAGGCCGGCCTGATCGGCGGCATCGGCGCGGCCGTGCTGCTGGCCGGCGGCGCGCTGCTGCTGCTCTCCCGGCGGCGCAGGGTCGTGCTGGTGGCGCCCGGCGACGAGAAGTCGACCGACTGACGTACGACCACACAGGGGCGGGATGGGCGACCACCCCGCCCCTGTGGCGTGTCCGGCCCGGTCCTCCCCCGCCGCCGCCTCACGTGTGGCGTTCATGACCGGCGGTCGACCCACCCACCGCCACGGTGGGCCGGGCTGGCAGAGTGGAGGGGTGAGCCGTACCCCGCAGGGCCAGCGCGCCAACCTGGACAAGCAGCCGCACGAGGTCGCCGCGATGTTCGACGGCGTGGCGGCTCGCTACGACCTGACCAACACCGTCCTCTCCTTCGGGCAGGACCGGTTCTGGCGCCGGGCCACCCGGACCGCGCTCGACCTGCGGCCGGGTGAGCGGGTGCTCGACGTGGGTGCCGGCACCGGCGTCTCCACCGAGGAGCTGGCCCAGTCGGGCGCGTACGCGGTGGGCGCCGACCTGTCCCTCGGCATGCTGCGCGTCGGCAAGCGCACCCGTCCCCAGGTGCCGCTGCTGGCCGGGGACGCGTTGAAGCTGCCCTTCGCCGACGCCAGCTTCGACGCGGTGACCATCTCCTTCGCGCTGCGCAACGTGAACGACACCGACGCGGCCCTGCGGGAGCTGGCCCGGGTCACCCGGCCGGGCGGCCGGCTGGTGGTGTGCGAGTTCAGCACCCCGGTGAACCCGGCGTTCCGCACCGTCTACCTGTCGTACCTGATGCGTTCGCTGCCGAGCGTGGCCCGCGCCGTCTCCAGCAACCCCGACGCGTACGTGTACCTGGCGGAGTCGATCCGGGCGTGGCCCGACCAGCCGGCCCTGGCCGCGCGGATCGGCGCGGCGGGCTGGGGCCGGGTGGCCTGGCGCAACCTGACCGGCGGGATCGCGGCGCTGCACCGCGCGGTCCGCGCCTAGGCCGATCCGGCGTCTTTTTCGTAAGTATCCGTTTTTGCTCCACTTTGTTCCGTAAGCTCGCCCCCATGACGGGACGACACCAGGCGGTCGGCGCGGAGGCCACCGACGACGACGCGACCGAGCTCATCGCCCAGCTCAAGGAGCTGGCCGGCGCGGATCCCGCCGACGTCCGTCAGGTCGTGGCCGAGGTGCTGGCCGCCCTGGACCGCGCCGCCGGCGGCGCGCTGCGCGAGCACCTGCCGGAGACGATCCGGCACGACGCCGGCCTCGACCCGGCCACCTCCGCGCGGCACTGAGGCCCCGCCCCGGCACCCCGCTTCCGACCTCGGCCGACGTCGCTCCGGCAAGTTAGGTACCCCTGATCCGGCGTGGTCATGACGTCGGTCATAGACTCCCACCGTCTGGCTTGTGAAGCATTTCACGAGCATGCGGGAGGAGGCGCGGGATGGCCGCGGTGGAACATGACGCCGACGTGATCGTCGTGGGCGCCGGTCCCGGTGGGTCGGCTACCGCGTACCACCTGGCTCGGCACGGCGTACGGGTGCTGCTGCTGGAGAAGACCGAGTTCCCCCGGGAGAAGGTCTGCGGCGACGGGCTGACCCCGCGCGCGGTGCGGCAGCTGATCCGGATGGGCGTGGACACCTCGCCCGAGGCGGGCTGGCTGCACAACCGGGGCCTGCGGGTCATCGGTGGCGGCGTCCGGCTGGAGCTGGACTGGCCCGACCTGGCGAGCTTCCCCAACTACGGCCTGGTGCGCACCCGGCTCGACTTCGACGACCTGCTCGCCCGGCGCGCCGTCGACGCCGGGGCGGAGCTGCGCACCGGCGTGAACGTCACCGGCCCGGTGCTGGGTCCGGACGGCCGGGTCACCGGCGTCGAGGCGGAGGTCGGCCCGGGCAAGGAGCCCGCCGCCTTCCACGCGCCGCTGGTCGTCGCGGCCGACGGGGTCTCCGGCCGTTTCCCGCTCGCCCTCGGGCTGGCCAAGCGCGAGGACCGGCCGATCGGCGTCGCCGTCCGGCGCTACTACCGCTCGCCCGCCAAGCACGACGACAACTACCTGGAGTCCTGGCTCGAGCTACGCAGCAAGGACAGCGGCGACAACCTGCTGCCCGGGTACGGCTGGATCTTCGGGCTGGGCGACGGCCGGGTCAACGTCGGCCTCGGCGTGCTCAACTCCTCGTCCGCGTTCGGCAAGACCAACTACCGCCGGCTGCTCACCGACTGGCTGGCCAACACGCCCGCCGACTGGGGCATGACCGACGAGGCGAACGCGGAGGGCCCGATCCTCGGCGCCGCCCTCCCCATGGGCTTCAACCGGGTGCCGCACTACACCCGCGGCGTGATGCTGGTCGGCGACTCCGGCGGCATGGTCAACCCGTTCAACGGCGAGGGCATCGCGTACGCGATGGAGTCCGGCGAGCTGGCCGCGGAGGTCGCCGTGCAGGCGCTCGCGCGTCCGGCCGGCGCGGACCGGGAGCGTGCGCTGACGGCGTACTCGACGGAGCTGAAGGCCCGCTTCGGCGGCTACTACCGGCTCGGCGGCATCTTCGTGAAGCTCATCGGCCGTCCCGAGATCATGCGGATGGCCACGAAGCACGGCATGCCGCACCCGATGCTGATGCGCTTCGTGCTCAAGCTGCTGGCCAACCTGACCGACCCCCGGGACGGGGACGCGATGGACCGCGTCATCAACACGATGACGAGAGTGGCGCCGGCCGTGTAGCGCGAGGAGTGAGCCTGCGAGCCCCTGCGGCCGGCAACGAGGGCAGCCCCGTGTGACGGTCCCGTCCACGGTCTGCGATGACCGCAGGTGCGGACAAGGGAGATCGACCCCCGCCGACGACCGTCGCGAGGGACGTGAATAGTGTGATTTTTGACAAGGACCAGGGCAGGGAAGGACGAGCAGGAGAAAACGATGTCGCTCTCGCCTTACGCACCGATCATCGGGCTGTTCGCCCTCGCCGCGGGGTTCGCGCTGTTCTCCGTGGGCGCTGCCCGCTTCGCCGGTCCCCGGCGCTACAACAAGGCCAAGCTCGAGGCGTACGAGTGCGGCATCGAGCCCAGCCCGCAGCCGGTCGGCGGCGGCCGGTTCCCGATCAAGTTCTACCTGACGGCGATGCTCTTCATCGTCTTCGACATCGAGATCATCTTCCTCTACCCCTGGGCGGTCTCGTTCGACGCCCTGCCGATCTTCGGCTTCGTGGAGATGGTCCTGTTCATCGTCGCGGTCTTCGTCGCCTACGCCTACGTCTGGCGGCGCGGCGGCCTGGACTGGGACTGAGGGAGGAACCTCAGATGGGTATCGAGGAGAAGCTTCCCGCCGGTGTCCTGCTCACCTCGGTGGAGAAGCTGGTCAACTGGTCGCGGAAGACGTCGGTCTGGGGGGCCACCTTCGGTCTGGCCTGCTGCGCGATCGAGATGATGGCCGCCGGTGGTCCGCACTACGACATGGGCCGCTGGGGCATGGAGGTCTTCCGGGCCTCGCCCCGGCAGGCCGACCTGATGATCGTGGCCGGCCGGGTGAGCCAGAAGATGGCCCCGGTGCTGCGCCAGATCTACGACCAGATGGCGGAACCCCGCTGGGTCATCTCGATGGGCGTCTGCGCCAGCAGCGGCGGCATGTTCAACAACTACGCCATCGTGCAGGGCGTCGACCACATCGTGCCGGTCGACATGTACCTGCCCGGCTGCCCGCCCCGGCCCGAGATGCTCATCGACGCGGTCCTCAAGCTGCGCGAGAAGATCGGGCACGAGCCGCTCGGCCCGAACGGCCGCAAGATGCTCGAGGCGCGCAAGGCGCGCGGCGACGTCCCGGTCGTCCCCTACGGCTCGATGCCGTCGTCGTACCGCAGCGACAAGGCCCGGCGGGCCGAGTGGACCAAGGCGGTCCGTGAGGGTCGCGAGGAGCAGCTGCGGATCGAGAACTGGATGAAGGCCCAGAACCACCTGCACCAGCACGGGGGTGTCCAGAAGTGACCGCGCCTCAGGACAGGAAAGACGACGGCGGCGTGCCGGTGCCGGTCACGCCGGCCGGTGCCAGCAGCACCGCACCCGCCGAGTACCCCCCGGCCAGCCCGGCCGGCCGGGGCATGTTCGGCAACCAGGGATCCGGGGACGTGTCCGGCTTCGGTGGCCTCGTCCGCCAGCGCCGGACCATCGAGGACGCGCCCCGGCCGTACGGGGGCTACTTCGACGAGGTCCGCGACGCGCTGGAGGAGGCGTACCCGGCCTTCGCCGACGCCGTCGAGAAGGTCGTGGTCGACCGGGGCGAGCTGACCCTGCACATCCGCCCCGAGCGGATCGCCGAGGTCTGCCAGGTGATGCGCGACGACATGGCGCTCCGCTTCGAGCTGTGCTCCTCGGTCTCGGGGGTGGACTACCTCGGCGCCGACGCCCGCCGCCTGCACGTCGTCTACCAGCTCACCTCGATGACCTACCGCCGCACGGTGCGGCTGGAGGCCGCGGTCTCCGCCGAGGACCCGCACCTGCCGAGCGTCACGTCGGTCTACCCGACGGCGGACTGGCAGGAGCGCGAGGCGTACGACATGTTCGGCATCGTCTTCGACGGTCACCCCAACCTGACCCGGATCCTCATGCCGGACGACTGGGAGGGGCACCCGCAGCGCAAGGACTACCCGCTCGGCGGCGTACCCGTCGAGTACAAGGGCGCTGAGATCCCGCCGCCGGACCGGAGGAGGTCCTACCAGTGAGCGCGAGGAGTGAGCTTGCGAGCCCCGCAGTCGTGAACGGAGGGCCGGCACTGTGACCACGTCGAACTACGCCACCGAGCGCGACACCACCGAGGGGAAGGTCTTCACCGTCACCGGTGGCGACTGGGACAGCGTCGTCTCGGGGACCGACCCGATCAACGACGAGCGGATCGTCGTCAACATGGGTCCGCAGCACCCGTCGACGCACGGGGTGCTCCGGCTGATCCTGGAGCTGGAGGGCGAGACGGTCCGCGAGGCCCGCTCGGTCGTCGGCTACCTGCACACCGGCATCGAGAAGAACCTCGAATACCGCAACTGGGTCCAGGGCAGCACCTTCGTGACCCGGATGGACTACCTCGCCCCGATCTTCAACGAGACCGGGTACGCGCTGGCGGTGGAGAAGCTGCTCGGGATCTCCGAGCAGATCACCGAGCGGGCGAACACCATCCGGGTCCTGATGATGGAGCTGAACCGGATCTCCTCGCACCTGGTCTGGGTGGCCACCACGGCCATGGAGCTGGGCGCCATCAACATGATGCTCTACGGCTTCCGCGAGCGTGAGTACATCCTGGAGATCTTCGAGATCATCACCGGCCTGCGGATGAACCACGCGTACGTCCGGCCGGGCGGCGTGGCGCAGGACGTGCCGGACGAGGCGATCGTCAAGATCCGCGAGTTCCTGAAGCTGATGCCGAAGCGGCTCAAGGAGTACGAGAACCTCCTCTCCGGGCAGCCCATCTGGCTCGAGCGGACGAAGAACGTCGCGGTGCTCGACGTGACCGGCTGCCTCGCGCTCGGCGTGACCGGCCCGGTGCTGCGCTCCGCCGGCCTCGCCTGGGACCTGCGCAAGACCATGCCGTACTGCGGCTACGAGACGTACGAGTTCGACGTGCCGACGCACACCGACGGCGACGTGTGGGGCCGCTACCTGGTCCGGCTCGCCGAGATCCGGGAGTCGCTCAAGCTCGTCGAGCAGGCGTTGGACCGGCTCAGGCCGGGCCCGGTGATGGTGGCCGACAAGAAGATCGCCTGGCCGGCGCAGCTCGCCATCGGCGTCGACGGCATGGGCAACTCGCTGGAGCACGTGGCGAAGATCATGGGTCAGTCGATGGAGTCGCTGATCCACCACTTCAAGCTCGTCACCGAGGGCTTCCGGGTGCCGCCGGGCCAGGTCTACGTCGGCATCGAGTCGCCCCGCGGCGAGCTGGGCGTGCACGCCGTCTCCGACGGTGGCACCCGGCCCTACCGGGTGCACTACCGGGAGCCGAGCTTCGTCAACCTCCAGGCCCTCCCGGCGATGGCCGAGGGTGGCCTGATCGCCGACGTGATCGCCGGTGGGGCATCGCTGGACCCCGTGATGGGTGGGTGTGACAGGTGAGCGCGAGGAGTGAGCTTGCGAGCCTCGCAGTCGCGAACGGAAGGCGACGCTGATGAGCGTTTTCACTGACGAGACCCGCGAACGGGCACGGGAGATCATCGCCCGCTACCCGGCCGACCGGTCCCGGTCGGCGCTGCTGCCGCTGCTGCACCTCGTGCAGGCCGAGGAGGGCTACGTCTCCCCGGCCGGCGTGGCGTTCTGCGCCGAGGTGCTGGGCCTGAACAAGGCCCAGGTGGGTGCGGTCGCCACCTTCTACACCATGTACAAGCGCCGGCCGACCGGCGACTACCTGGTGAGCGTCTGCACCAACACGATGTGCAACGTGCTCGGCGGCCAGGAGGTCTACGACACCCTCGCCGAGCACCTCGGCGTCGGGCACGACGAGACCACCGCCGACGGGAAGATCACCCTGGAGCACGCCGAGTGCCTGGCGGCGTGCGACTACGGCCCGGTGATGACCGTCAACTACGACTTCTTCGACGGGGTGGACCCGCAGTCCGCGCGTGGCGTCGTCGACGAGCTGCGCGCCGGTGGCCGGCCGATGCCGACCCGGGGCGCCCGGCTCTGCACCCTCAAGGAGATGGCGGTGCAGCTCGCCGGCTTCGCCGACGAGCGGGACGGCGCGGTCGCCGACGGCGGGCCGGGGGAGCCCACCCTGCGGGGGCTGCGGCTGGCGCAGGAGCACGGCATCTCGGTGCCGGGCTTCGACCCGAACACCCCGATCCGGAGCAAGGCCGAGGCCGACAAGGCCGCCGCCGAGGCGAAGGCCAGGAGCGAGGCCGCGAAGCCGGCTACCGAGCCGGCCAGGACCGCCCCCGCCGCGAGCGGCAACGGCGCCGGGCCCGCCACGGCTACCACCGGCAACGCGGGCGCCGGCGCACCGGCGACCCCGGCACAGGCGGCCGGCAGCACCACCCGGGACGTGAAGGCGCCGGACGACAAGTCGCCCGAGGTGCGGGCCGCCGAGACCCGGCAGCCCGACGCGGCGACCGCCGTGCCGGACGCGCCCGGCACCAAGGTTCCGGTGGACACCACGGCGCCGGCTCCCCGCGACGCGCAGGAGGCGGAGGCCGCCGGCGTGGCGGCCAACGCGCCTGCCGGTGACGGCAAGCCCGCCGGCGACGAGGCCGGGTCGCAGGAGCGCAACCTCAAGGAAGCCGAGGCGGGAACGGGCACCGGTGGCGCCGGTTCCGCCGTCGCGAGCGAGACGGGGGTCCAGAAGTGACCACTCCCCGGCCGGAGACCCTGGCCAAGCTGACGCCGGTACTCACCAAGCGCTGGCTGTCGCCGGACGCCTGGCGGATCGGCACCTACGAGAAGCTCGACGGCTACGCGGCCCTGCGCAAGGCGCTCAAGGCGCACCCGGACGACCTGATCCAGTTGATCAAGGACTCCGGCCTGCGCGGTCGCGGCGGTGCCGGCTTCCCGACCGGCCTCAAGTGGGGGTTCATCCCGCAGGGCGACGGCAAGCCGCACTACCTCGTGGTCAACGCCGACGAGGGGGAGCCGGGCACCTGCAAGGACCTCCCGCTGATGACGCACGACCCGCACGCCCTCGTCGAGGGCGTGATCATCGCGTCGTACGCCATCCGGGCCAACCGCGCCTACATCTACATCCGGGGTGAGGCGGTGCACGCCGCGCGCCGGCTGCGCAACGCCGTGCGGGAGGCGACCGCCAAGGGCTACCTCGGCCGGAACATCCTCGGCTCCGGGTTCGACCTGGAGTTGGTGGTGCACTCGGGCGCCGGGGCGTACATCTGCGGCGAGGAGACCGCGCTGCTGGACTCCCTGGAGGGGTTCCGGGGCCAGCCCCGGCTGCGCCCGCCGTTCCCGGCCACCCACGGCCTGTACGCGAGCCCGACGGTGGTCAACAACGTCGGCACCATCGCCAGCGTGCCGTACATCGTGCTGGGCGGCGCCGACTGGTGGAAGACCATGGGCACGGAGAAGTCGTCCGGCCCGATGATCTACTCGCTCTCCGGCCGGATCGCCAACCCGGGGCAGTTCGAGTGCACGATGGGCGTCACCCTGCGGGAACTGATCGAGCTGGCCGGTGGCATGCAGCCCGGCCACAACCTGCGGTTCTGGACGCCGGGTGGCTCGTCGACGCCGCTGCTCACCGCCGAGCACCTGGACGTGCCGCTGGACTTCGAGGGGGTGGCGGCGGCCGGCTCGATCCTCGGCACCACGGCCACCCAGATCTTCTCCGACCAGGACTGCCCGGTCTACGCGACCTACCGGTGGCTGGAGTTCTACCACCACGAGTCGTGCGGCAAGTGCACGCCGTGCCGCGAGGGCAACTACTGGATGGTCCGGGTCTACCGGCGGATCCTCGCCGGTCAGGGCACCCACGAGGACCTGGACACCCTGCTGGACACCTGCGACAACATCCTCGGCCGCTCGTTCTGCGGTCTGGGTGACGGTGCGACCAGCTCGGTGACCTCGTCGCTGAAGTACTTCAAGCAGGACTACCTCGACTACATCGAGGGGCGCACGGCGCCGAAGCTGTCCGACAAGCAGTTGGTGGGAGCCCACTAATGACTGACGTCGTCAAGGCCCCGGAAACCGTCACGCTCACCATCGACGGCGTCGAGGTCACCGCCCCGAAGGGGGCGCTCCTGATCCGGGTCGCCGAGCAGTTGGGCACCGAGATCCCCCGGTTCTGCGACCACCCGCTGCTGGCCCCGGCCGGCGCGTGCCGGCAGTGCCTGGTCGAGGTGGAGGGGCAGCGCAAGCCGGTCGCCTCCTGCACCCAGACCGTCGCCGACGGCATGGTGGTGCGCACCCAGCTCACCTCCCCGGTCGCCAAGAAGGCGCAGGAGGGGGTCATGGAGCTGCTGCTGCTCAACCACCCGCTCGACTGCCCGATGTGCGACAAGGGCGGCGAGTGCCCGCTGCAGAACCAGGCGATGTCCACCGGGCGCGCCGACTCGCGGTTCCACGAGCACAAGCGGGAGTACCCGAAGCCGTTGCCGATCAGCACGCAGGTGCTGCTCGACCGCGAGCGCTGCGTGCTCTGCCAGCGCTGCACCCGGTTCTCCGAGGAGATCGCCGGCGACAAGTTCATCGACCTGATGGGCCGGTCGTCCGCCGAGGAGATCAACATCTACCGGGACGAGGACTACGGCGCCGGCCCGGACGCGGGTTGCCCCGGCCACGCCGACACCGCGGCCGACTCCGGCGACGTGCCCTTCAACTCGTACTTCTCCGGGAACACGGTGCAGATCTGCCCGGTCGGCGCGCTGACCGGCACCCAGTACCGGTTCCGGGCCCGGCCGTTCGACCTGGTCTCCTCCCCGAGCGTCTGCGAGCACTGCTCGGCCGGGTGCGCCCAGCGCACCGACTGGCGGCGGGGCAAGGTGCTGCGCCGGCTGGCCGGCGACGACCCGGCGGTGAACGAGGAGTGGAACTGCGACAAGGGGCGGTGGGGCTTCCAGTACACCCGCGCCTTCGACCGGCTCACCACCCCGCTGGTCCGCGACCCGCAGACCGGCGAGCTGCGTGAGGCGGCGTGGAGCGAGGCGCTGGCCGTCGCCGCCGAGGGGCTGCGCGCGGCGCGGGACGGCGGACGGGGCACGGCGGTCCTCACCGGCGGCCGGCTGACCGTCGAGGACGCCTACGCGTACGCGAAGTTCGCCCGGGTCGCGCTGAACACCAACGACGTCGACTTCCGGGCCCGGCCGGTCTCCCGCGAGGAGACGGACTTCCTGGCCAGCTCGGTCGCCGGGGTCACCGACGTCACGTACGCCGACGTGGAGAAGGCGCCGGCCGTGGTGCTGGTCGGGCTGGAGCCGGAGGAGGAGTGCCCGATCCTCTTCCTGCGGCTGCGCAAGGCGTACCTGAAGAAGAAGCTCACGGTGTACGCGATCGCGCCGTTCGCCACCCGTGGCCTGGAGAAGCTCGGCGCCAAGCTGGCCCGGGTGGTGCCGGGCGAGGAGGCGACCGTGCTCGCCGAGCACGCGACGGTCGCCGAGGCGCTCAGCGCCGAGGGCGCGATCCTGATCGTCGGCGAGCGGCTGGCCAGCGTGCCGGGCGGCCTCTCCGCGGCGGCCGACGTGGCCCGGCGTACCGGCGCGAAGCTGGTCTGGGTGCCGCGGCGCGCGGGTGACCGCGGCGCGGTCGACGCGGGCTGCCTGCCCAACCTGCTGCCCGGTGGCCGCCTGGTCAACGAGCCGGCCGCCCGGGCGGAGCTGGGCGAGGCGTGGGACATCCCCGCCGGGGTCATCCCGAGCCAGGCCGGCCGGGACACCGACGCGATCCTCGCCGCCGCCGCCGGCGGTCAGCTCGGCGCGCTGGTGGTGGCCGGGGTCGACCCGGCCGACCTGGCCGACCCGCGGCTGGCCGAGACGGCCCTGGACGAGGTGCCGTTCCTGGTCAGCCTGGAGCTGCGGATGAGCGCGGTGGCCCGCCGGGCCGACGTGGTCTTCCCCGTGGCTCCGGTGGCCGAGAAGGCCGGCAGCTTCCTGGACTGGGAGGGCCGGCTGCGCCCCTTCGAGGCGGTGCTGCACACCGCCGCGATGACCGACGGCCGCGTGCTGGACGCGCTCGCCGCGCAGCTCGACGTGCAGCTCGGCACCGGCGACGTGCTCAGCGTCCGCCGCGAGCTGGGCGCGCTGCCGCGGACCCGGACCGACCGTCCCGCCGCCCCGTCGGTGGAGCCGGCCGCGGTGCGCGAGCCGGGCGCCGGTGAGGCGGTGCTCGCCACCTGGCACCAGCTGATCGACCTGGGCAGCCTCACGGACGGCGACGAGCACCTCGCCGGCACCGCCCGCCCGCCGGTGGTCCGCCTGGGCAAGGGCACCGCGGAGGCGCTCGGCGTCGCCGACGGCGACCCGGTGACGGTGGGCACCGACCGGGGGGCGCTGACCCTGCCGGCGGCGATCACGGAGATGCCGGACGGCGTCGTCTGGCTGCCGACCAACTCGCCCGGCGCGACCGTGCGACGCAGCCTCGGCGCGACGTCCGGAGCGGTCGTGCGGATCTCCGCCGCCGCGGTCGCCGCCGACGCGGCCGACCGCCCGGGCCCGCTCCTCAACGCAGGGGGTGTACACCAGTGAACGCGGTCTACCTGGCCCAGGACCCGACGCTGGCCGACTTCGGCCGGGACCCGTGGTGGCTGGTCCTCATCAAGGTCGTCTTTGCCTTCGTCTTCGGCCTGCTCGCCACGCTGCTCGGCGTCTGGTTCGAGCGGCGGGTCGTGGGCCGCATGGCGGTGCGGCCCGGCCCCAACCAGGCCGGCCCGTTCGGCCTGCTGCAGACCCTCGCCGACGGTCTCAAGATGGCCTTCAAGGAGGACATCCTGCCGAGGGCGGCCGACAAGGTCGTCTTCTTCTTCGCCCCGACCATCTCGGTGATCTGCGCGGTCACCGCGCTGGCGGTGGTGCCGTTCGGCCCGATGGTGAGCATCTTCGGCCACTGGACGCCGTTGCAGGTCACCGACGTGCCGGTGGCGGTGCTGGTGCTGCTGGCCTGCTCGTCGCTGGGCGTCTACGGCAGCGTGCTGGGCGGATGGGCCTCCGGCTCGACCTACCCGCTGCTCGGCGGCCTGCGCTCGAGCGCCCAGATGATCTCGTACGAGGTCACCATGGGCCTGAGCATCGTGGCGGTCTTCATGACCGCCGGCACGATGTCGACCAGTGGGATCGTCGCCGCCCAGGGGGACGGCACCCGGCTGAACATCGCCGGCCTCGAGATCCCGGCCCCGGGCTGGTACGCGATCCTGCTGCTGCCGAGCTTCGTCATCTTCTTCATCTCCACCGTCGGCGAGACCAACCGGGCGCCGTTCGACCTACCCGAGGCGGAGTCCGAGCTGGTCGCGGGCTACATGACCGAGTACAGCTCGCTGAAGTTCGCGCTCTACATGCTCAGCGAGTACGTCGCGATGGTCACCATGTCCGCGGTCACCACGACGCTCTTCCTCGGTGGATGGCGGGCCCCGGCACCGATCACCACCATCTGGGCCGGCGCCAACTCCGGCTGGTGGCCGATGCTGTGGTTCTTCGCCAAGGTCGTCATGCTCGTCTTCGTCTTCGTCTGGCTGCGGGGCACGCTGCCCCGGCTGCGCTACGACCAGTTCATGCGCCTCGGCTGGAAGGTCCTGCTCCCGATCAACCTGGTCTGGATCCTGGTCCTGGCCGGCCTGCGTTCGATCGAGGACTGGGACTCGCGCAGCAAGCTGATCGCCGTCGGCATCCCCGCCGGCATCCTGCTGCTCGCCACGCTGCTCTGGCCGAGCCGCAAGCCGCAGCCGAAGCCGACGGTCCAGGAGCAGGTCAACGACCGGCCGTACGGCAGCTTCCCGCTGCCCCCGATGGACCTGCAGGTACCACCGAGCCCGCGCACGAGGCGCGTGGTCGCCGAGCGGGAGCCGGCCAACATCGCCGCCGGCCCGGACTCCAGGGAGGTGTGACGTGGGCGCGATCACCGGAACGTTCAAGGGATTCGGTGTCACCTTCTCGCACATGTTCAAGAAGGTCGTCACCACCGACTACCCGTTCAAGCCGCCGGTGTCGGCGCCGCGCTACCACGGGCGGCACATCCTCAACCGGCACCCGGACGGGCTGGAGAAGTGCATCGGCTGCGAGCTGTGCGCCTGGGCCTGCCCGGCGGACGCGATCTACGTCGAGGGCGGCGACAACACCGACGAGCAGCGCTTCTCGCCGGGTGAGCGGTACGCCAGCATCTACCAGATCAACTACGCCCGCTGTATCTTCTGCGGGCTCTGCATCGAGGCCTGCCCGACCCGCTCGCTCACCATGAGCAACGAGTACGAGCTGGCCCGGGACAGCCGGCAGGATCTGATCTTCACGAAGGAGCAGCTGCTCGCGCCGCTGCTGCCGGGCATGGAGCAGCCGCCGCACCCGATGCGGCTCGGCGACAGCGAGAAGGACTACTACGTCGGCGCGCTGACCAACCCGGGCACCTCTGCCGGCGCGGAGCACTCGGCCGACAACCCGGGCCGGTACCAGGTGGAGGAGCACCCCGGTGTGACCTTCCCCGGCGCCGAGCAGCACGCCCAGCGGGCAGCGGCCGCCAAGGGGGACGGAGCATGACCACGCAGACGGTGCTCGCCGCGGCGGGCGGGGTCTCCGGTGGGGAGCAGGTGACGTTCTACATCCTGGCCCCGCTGGCGCTGATCGGCGCGATCGGGATGGTCGCGGCGCGCAACGCCGTGCACTCGGCCCTCTGGCTGGTGCTGACGATGCTCTGCCTGGGCGTGTTCTACGTGCTCCAGGCCGGGCCGTTCATCGGCATGGTGCAGATCATCGTCTACACCGGCGCGATCATGATGTTGTTCCTCTTCGTGCTGATGCTGGTCGGCCGCGACTCCTCGGACTCGCTGATCGAGACGCTGCGGGGCCAGCGGGTCGCGGCGGTCGTGCTCGGGCTCGGCTTCGCCGGCCTGGTCGGCGGCGGGCTGTGGCGCGCGCTGGAGGGCACCACGGCGGTCGGCCTGGAGCAGGCCAACGCCGAGGGCAACGTGCAGGGCATCGCCCGGCTGCTCTTCACCAAGTACGTCTTCGCCTTCGAGCTCACCTCGGCGCTGCTCATCACGGCCGCCATCGGCGCGATGGTGCTGGCCCACGTCGAGCGGCGCAAGGAGGACAAGATGGACCAGCCGACGACGATGCGGGCGCGCTTCGCCCCGGGCAACTACCCGGGCCCGAAGCCCGGCCCGGGTGTCTTCGCGACCTCCTCCTCCGTGGCCACCCCGGCCCGCCTGCCCGACGGCCGGCTGAGCGAGCGGAGCACCCCGGACATCCTGCCGGTGCGCGAGCTCACCGACCGGGAGACCACGCTGAAGGGGACGGACAAGTGACCCCCGACTACTACCTGGTGCTGGCCGCGGTGCTCTTCACCATCGGCGCCGTCGGTGTGCTCATCCGGCGTAACGCGATCGTGCTGTTCATGTGCGTCGAGTTGATGCTCAACGCGGCCAACCTGACCCTGGTCACCTTCAGCCGGATCAACGGTGACCTCAACGGCCAGATCATGGCGTTCTTCGTGATGGTGGTGGCGGCGGCCGAGGTCGTGGTCGGGCTCGCGATCATCATGGCGATCTTCCGGACCCGGCGCTCCGCGAGCGTCGACGACGCCAACCTGCTGAAGTACTGAGGGGTCCTGCGGTGGGAACGATTCTGACGAACGCCCCGGCTGAGCCGGTGGGCACCGTCGCCTACGCGACGGCGGACGGGCTGCTGGGCAGCGTCTGGCTGCTGGTGGCGATTCCGCTGGTCAGCGCAGCGGTCCTGCTGCTGCTCGGCCGGCGGGCGGACCGCTGGGGGCACTGGCTCGGGGTGGCCGCCATCGGCGCCGCGTTCGTGCTGGGCCTGACCTACTTCCTCCAGCTGCGTGGCCTGGAGAACAAGTCGGTCGAACTGAGCCTGTGGGACTTCATCACGGTCGGTGACCTGCGGGTGGACTTCGGTCTGCTCTTCGACCCGCTGGCCGCCGTCTTCGTGCTGCTGATCACCGGGGTGGGCTTCCTGATCCACCTCTACGCGGTCGAGTACATGTCGCACGACGCGGGACGTCGGCGGTTCTTCGCCTACTTCAACCTGTTCGTCGCCGCCATGCTGCTGCTGGTGCTCGGCAACAACTACGTGATGCTCTACTTCGGCTGGGAGGGCGTCGGTCTGGCGTCGTACCTGCTGATCTCCTTCTGGTACGAGCGGCCCAGCGCCGCCACCGCCGGCAAGAAGGCGTTCCTGATGAACCGGGTCGGCGACGCCGGCCTGGCGATCGGCATCTTCATCATGTTCGCCACCCTCGGCACCACCCAGTACGACGAGGTCTTCAACGGGGTCGGTTCGCTGACCGCGACCACGGTGCTGGTGCTCGGCCTGCTGCTGCTGCTCGGCGCGACCGGCAAGTCCGGCCAGTTCCCGCTCCAGGCGTGGCTGCCGGACGCGATGGAGGGCCCGACCCCCGTGTCGGCGCTCATCCACGCCGCCACCATGGTCACCGCCGGCGTCTACCTGATCGCCCGCTCGAACCCGATCTTCTCGGCCAACTCCACCCTCCAGTTGGTGGTGGTGAGCGTCGGCGCGCTGACGCTGCTGATCGGCTGCATCATCGGCGCGGCCAAGGACGACATCAAGCGGGTGCTGGCCTGGTCGACGGTGAGCCAGATCGGCTACATGTTCCTCGGCGTCGGCCTCGGCGGCGCGGCGTACGCGCTGGCGATCGTCCACCTGCTGGCGCACGGCTTCTTCAAGGCCAACATGTTCCTCGGCGCCGGCTCGGTCATGCACGGCATGAAGGACCAGGTCGACATCCGCCGCTTCGGCGGGCTGTCGAAGCACATGAAGATCACCTGGATCACCTTCATGATGGGCTGGCTCGCCATCATCGGCATGTTCCCGTTCTCCGGCTTCTTCTCCAAGGAGCCGATCATCGTGGCCGCGTTCGAGCGGGACGACTGGACGGCCTGGCTCTTCGGCATGGCCGCGCTGCTCGGCGCAGGGCTCACCGCGTTCTACATGACCCGGCTCTTCGTGCTCACCTTCCACGGGCCGAAGCGCTGGACGGAGGACATCGAGCACCCGCACGAGTCGCCGAAGCTGATGACCATCCCGCTGGTCCTGCTCGGCGCGGGTTCGGTCGGGGCCGGTTTCCTGCTCGCCACCTCGGTGCCGGACTGGCTGGAGGCGACCGCCGGGCTGGGCGCCCAGGAGGAGGGGCACCACGCCGTGCTCTCGCACACGGTGATCACCGTGCTCTCGCTGCTGGTCACCGTCCTCGGCGCGGGTCTGGCCTGGTTCCTGTTCCGCAACGGCACGGCCACCGCGCCGCAGCCGGCCGGGGTGCTGGTCACCGCCGCCCGGAAGAACCTCTACACGGACGCGGTCAACGAGGCGGTCTTCGAGAAGCCGGGCATCTTCCTCACCCGGGCACTGGTCTACCTGGACAACCGGGGCGTCGACGGGCTGGTCAACGGCCTCGCGGCGGGGATCGGTGGCGGCTCGGGCCGGCTCCGGCGGCTCCAGACGGGCTTCGTCCGGTCGTACGCCACCTCGATCCTGACCGGCGCGCTGCTGGTCCTGGCGGCGTTCCTGGCCGTCGAGGCGGGGTGGCTGGCGTGATCGACCTCTTCCAGGCGGCCGTCACCGGCGGACCGCGCAGTGACGACGGAGGTAAGGCCGCATAATGTCCGACTTCCCGTTCCTCTCGGTGCTCACCGTGGCACCGCTGGTCGGCGCCCTGGTGGTGGCCTTCCTGCCGCGCAGCCGGCCGGAGCTGGCCAAGCAGGTGGCGCTCGGCTGGTCGCTGCTGGTGCTGGCGCTGTCGGTGGTCATGTGGGTGACCTTCAAGGTCGGCGGTGACCGCTTCCAGTTCCGCGAGTCCTACGCGTGGATCCCGAACTGGGGCGTCAACTTCACCTTCGCCGCCGACGGCATCGCGCTGGTGATGCTGATGCTGATCGCGGTGCTCGTGCCGCTGGTGATCCTGGCGTCCTGGCACGACGCCGAGTCGTCCAAGCGGTCGGTGCCGGTCTACTTCGCCCTGCTGCTCGTCCTCGAGTGCACGATGATCGGCGTCTTCGCCGCCGCCGACGTCTTCCTGTTCTACGTGTTCTTCGAGGTCATGCTGGTGCCGATGTACTTCCTCATCGGCAGCTACGGCGGTCACCAGCGGCAGTACGCGGCCGTGAAGTTCTTCCTCTACTCGCTGGTCGGCGGTCTGTTCATGCTCGCCGCGGTGATCGGCCTCTGGGTCGTCGGCGGGAAGACCTTCGACTGGCAGGCGCTGTCCCAGGTGGACATCTCCACCGGCACGGAGCGCTGGCTGTTCCTCGGCTTCTTCCTCGCCTTCGCGATCAAGGCGCCGTTCTTCCCGTTCCACACCTGGCTGCCGGACGCCGGTGGCGCGGCCCCGGCGGGCGCGGCGGCGCTGCTCGTCGGTGTGCTCGACAAGGTCGGCACCTTCGGCATCCTGCGCTACTGCCTGCCGCTCTTCCCGGACGCGGCCAAGTGGTTCGCCCCGTGGGCGCTGGCGCTGGGCGTGATCGGCATCATCTACGCCGCGCTGCTGGCGGTCGGTCAGAACGACCTGAAGCGGCTGGTGTCGTACACCTCGATCGCGCACTTCGGCTTCATCGGGGTGGGCATCTTCGCCTTCACCACGCAGGCCGGCACCGGCGCGGTGCTCTACATGGTCAACCACGGGCTCGCCACCGGCCTGCTCTTCCTGGTGGTGGGCATGCTCATCGCCCGGCGTGGCTCGGCGCTGATCAGTGACTTCGGCGGCGCCGGCAAGCTGGTGCCGCTCCTGGCCGGGGTGCTCTTCTTCGCCGGTCTGGCCTCGCTGGCGCTGCCCGGCACCGCGCCGTTCGTCTCCGAGTTCCTGGTGCTGATCGGCACGTTCACGGTGAACAAGCCGGTCGCGGTGATCGCGACGCTCGGCATCATCCTGGCCGCCGCGTACGTGCTGTGGATGGTGCAGCGCACCACCCAGGGCACGCTCAACCCGGCGCTGACCCAGATCGACGGCATGAAGCGCGACCTGAACCTTCGCGAGAAGTTCGTGGTCGCCCCGCTGATCGCGCTGATCGTGCTGCTCGGCTTCTACCCGAAGCCGGTCACCGACGTGATCAACCCGGCCGTGCAGGCGACCATGCAGGACGTCGGCCGGACCGACCCCGCCCCGACCTCGGGCGGCACCGTCCAGGAGGCGGCAAAGTGAGCGCGGGGAGCGAGCTTGCGAGCCCCGCAGTCGCGAACGAAAGGTTTGCGCAGTGACTGAGCTGAAACTGCCGTCGATCGACTACGCGGCGCTCGCTCCGACCCTGATCATGCTGGCTGCCGCGCTGCTGGGCGTGCTGGTCGAGGCGTTCGTGCCCCGCCGGCTCCGGCACGTGGTCCAGCTGTCGATGGCCCTGCTGGCGGTGCTCGCCGCGCTGACCATGGTGGTGTTGGCGGCCGACGAGCGGAAGATCACGATCGGCGGGGCGATCGCGGTGGACGGGCCGACGCTCTTCCTCCAGGGCGCGATCCTGGTCCTCGCCGCGATGGCGCTGCTGCTCATCGGCGAGCGCTCGGTGGAGCGGGGCGGGGCGTTCGTCGCCCAGGCCGCGGTCACCGCCGAGTCGGCCGACGACCGCCGGCAGGCCGAGGGCAAGAACGGCCTCACCGAGGTCTACCCGCTGACCACGTTCGCGATCGGCGGCATGCTGATCTTCGTGGCGGCGAACGACCTGCTGACCATGTTCATCGCGCTCGAGGTCTTCTCGCTGCCGCTGTACCTGCTCTGCGCGCTGGCCCGTCGCCGGCGTCTGCTGAGCCAGGAGGCCGCGCTGAAGTACTTCATGCTCGGCGCGTACGCCTCGGCCTTCTTCCTGTTCGGCGTGGCCCTGATCTACGGCTTCACGTCGGGCGTCCCGGGTCGGCCGGCGGGTGTCGACTTCGCCACCATCGACGCCGCCGTGGCGAACTCCCCGGCCAGCCCGGTGCTGCTCTTCGCCGGCATGGCGCTGCTCGCCATCGGCCTGCTCTTCAAGGCGGCGGCGGCCCCCTTCCACGTCTGGACCCCGGACGTCTACCAGGGCGCGCCGACCCCGGTCACCGGCCTCATGGCCGCCTGCACGAAGGTCGCCGCGTTCGGCGCCCTGCTGCGGGTGTTCCACGTCGCCTTCGACGGGGCCCGGTGGGACTTCACCCCGGTCCTCGGCGTGGTGGCGGTGCTGACCATGCTGGTCGGCGCGGTGCTGGCGGTCACCCAGACCGACATCAAGCGGCTGCTGGCGTACTCGTCCATCGCCAACGCCGGTTACCTGCTGGTCGGCGTGCTGGCGCCGGGGGCCGACGGGATCTCCGGGACGATGTTCTACCTGGTCGCGTACGGCTTCTCGGTGCTCGCCGCGTTCGCCGTGGTGACCCTGGTGCGCGACGCCGACGGGGAGGCCACCCACCTGTCCCGCTGGGCCGGGCTGGGGCGGCGCTCGCCGTTCTACGCCGGGATCTTCACCTTCATCCTGCTGGCCTTCGCCGGAATCCCGCTGACCAGCGGCTTCACGAGCAAGTTCGCGGTCTTCGGCCCGGCGCTAGACGGCGGGCAGGCGTGGCTGGTGATCGCCGGCGTGCTGACCAGCATGGTGCTGGCCTTCCCGTACCTGCGGGTCGTGGTGATGATGTGGCTCTCCGAGCCCGGCGAGTCGACGCCGACCGTCGCCGTGCCCGGCGGGCTGACCTCGGCCGCGCTGATGATCGGCGTGCTCGCCACGCTGGTGCTCGGTGTCGCGCCCGCGCCGCTGCTCGACCTGGCCACCGGCGCCGCCGAATTTGTCAGATGACCGACGCTCACGCCCGCGGGGGCCGGTACGCCACGGCGTGCCGGCCCCCGCGCCGTATCCCCCGTCCCGGGCAGGTCGGAGGGGTGTGGCATGGTTGATGGCGTGGTGAATCCGGCTGGCGAGCGTTCAGGTGCCTCCGGGTCCGGCGGCCGTCGGACCAGGGTGAGCACGAGTCAGTTCGGCGCGCTCGGCCTCTATCTCGCCGATCCCCGCGTCGAGGCGTCCGTGCTGGGCCTGCTGGAGGGCGTCGAGTCCGAGTTGCGGGCGAGCGTGGCCAGCGCCGACCCGTTCGTCACCGAGGCCGCCCGGCACCTCGTGGAAGCCGGCGGCAAGCGGTTCCGGCCGCTGCTGGTGGCGCTGGGCGCGCAGTTCGGCGACCCGGCCAGGGCGCAGGTCGTACCGGCCGCCGTGGTGATGGAGCTCACCCACCTGGCGACGCTCTACCACGACGACGTGATGGACGAGGCCGCCGTGCGCCGGGGGGCGCCGAGCGCCAACTCCCGGTGGACCAACTCGGTCGCCATCCTCGTCGGCGACTACCTCTTCGCCCGCGCCGCCGACATCGCCGCCGACCTGGGCATCGAGGCCGTACGCCTCCAGGCGCGCACCTTCGCCCGGCTGGTGCACGGCCAGATCGCCGAGACCGTCGGCCCCCGCCCCGGCGACGACCCGGTGGCCCACTACCTCGACGTGATCGCGGGCAAGACCGGCTCGCTGATCGCCACGTCGGCCCGCTTCGGCGGCATGTTCGGCGGTGCCGCCCCGGAGCACATCGAGGCGCTCGCCGGCTACGGCGAGACCATCGGCGTGGCCTTCCAGCTCTCCGACGACCTGCTCGACATCGCCTCGGAGTCGGTGGAGTCGGGCAAGACGCCCGGCACCGACCTGCGCGAGGGCGTACCGACCCTGCCGGTGCTCTACGCGCTCGGCTCGGACGACGCCGACGCCGCCTCGGTGCGGCTGCGGGAGATCCTGGCGACCGGCCCGCTGACCGACGACGACCTGCACGCCGAGGCGCTCGGCCTGCTGCGCGAGAGCCCGGCGCTCAAGCGGGCCCGGGAGACGGTCCGCAGCTACGCCGAGGACGCCCGGGAGCAGCTCTCGCCGCTTCCGCAGGGCCCGGCCCGCCGCGCCCTCGAATCCCTCTGCGACTACATCGCCGACCGCACCAGCTGACGCCCCGCCCGTTCGACGGGCGGCCACCGTGCTGGTGGAGCCGGAACCCCGCACGACGACGCGGCGGCCGGCGCCGACAGGGTCGGGCCGGCGGGCCCAGGAGGCGAGCAGGCGGCTCAGGGGCGGGCGAGCAGCCGGCTGCCGGCGAGCATCAGGGCGGCGGCCAGCAGCATCGACCCGGCGGCCACGAGCCACATCGCCGGGTAGCCGGCGTGCGCGGCCACGGCACCCAGGCCGAGCGGGCCGAGGCAGCCGCCCGCGTACACCCCGGTCTGGGTGACCGAGGTGGCGGCGGCCGGGGCCTGCGGGTGCAGCCGGACCACCGCGAAGGTCATCAGGCCCGGCCACGCCCAGCCCAGGCCGAAGCCGAGCAGCACGCCGGCCACCAGCGGCACCGGCCCGGCCGCCGCGAGCAGGCCGAGCCCGGCCGCGCCGACCACGAGCATGCCGGCGATGAGGGCGACGTGCCCGGTGGCGCGGCGGTCCGCGAGCCAGCCGACGACGACCCGGGCCGCCACGCAGACCGCGCTGCCCAGGGTCAGGGTCAGCCCGGCCAGCCCCGGTGACAGCCCCCGGCCGGCGGAGGAGTCGACGACGAAGGTGCCGAGCGCGTTCGCGGCGGCCGCGGCGAAGGTCCCGGCTGCTCCGACCACCACCAGGGCCGCGGTGGCGCGGCCGCCGCGGGTGGGGGCGGCCGTCCGGGCGGGGCGCGGCTCCCGCGCGGGTACGGCCGGCAGCGCCGCCAGGGCCGCGGCGGCGGCCGCCACGAACGCCCAGCGCCAGCCGGCCGTCAGCGCCACGGTCGGCACCGCCGCCCCGGCCAGCAGGGTGGCGACGGGGATGGCGGCCTGCTTCACGCCGAACGACAGCCCTTGTCTGCGGGCCGGCACGTGCCGGGCGAGCGTGGCGTTGCTGGCGAGCTGACCGAGGGCGTTGGCGGTGCCGGCGAGCGCGAGCAGCCCGAGCAGGACCGGGTACGAACGGGCCAGCCCCGCCACGGCCAGCAGGCAGGCGGCGGAGAGCAGGATGCCGGCGCGCGCCACCACCGTCGACCCGTGCCGCTCGGCGAGGGCGCCGGAGGGCACCGAGGCCAGCGCGCCCACCCCGAAGTAGACCGACACGGCCAGGCCCAGCCCGGCCGGGGAGAAGTCCAGGTCCTCGCCCATCTGCACGGCGAGCCCGCCGAGCAGGAAGACCGGCAGGACGCAGGCGATGGTGACGGCGACGGCCCCGCTCACGGCCCGGACGGGCCGGGGCGGGGTGACGCCCGGGGCGGGCTGCAACGCGAGGTCGGTCATGGTCCGGCAAACCTACGCGAGCGGCGTTTGCGTCACGGAACGTGCCTGTCGAGCAACGCGGCGTTCATGACGATCTGGCATCCTCCACCCGAACAGGCATTTCGCACCGGGCCTGTTTTTCATATGGTGTAAGTCCCCGGCGGCGGAGGTGGTTGTGCGCGACCCCTTGGCGGAACCTTCGGATCTCATCCGGAGTGTGTCCCGCGCGCTACGAGTGCTCGAATCGGTCGGTCGCGCCCCGAAGGGGCTCACCGTCAAGCAGATCGCGCGGCGCTGCGAGCTGACCGTGGCGACGACCTACCACCTGGTCCGCACCCTGGCTTACGAGGGCTACGTGATCCGGCGCGAGGACGGCACGTACATCGTGGGCCTGGAGGTGGCCGACCGCTACCGCGAGCTGGTGACGGCTTTCCGGGGGCCGCCGACGGTCGGGGAGAGCCTGCGCCGGGCCGCCCTGGACACCGGCTACAGCCACTACCTCGGCCGCTTCGTGGGCGGCCAGGTGGCAGTCACGGCCGTGGCCGAGGGCCCGCGCTCGCCGTACCTGGAGGACGTGGTGCCCGGGTTCGACGAGGGGGCGCACGCGACCGCGCTCGGCAAGGCGCTGCTCGCCACGCTGACCGCCGAGCAACGCTTCCGCTACCTGCGCGACTACGGCATGCGTCCGTTCACCTCCGCCACCCTGACCACCGCCGAGGCGTTCGAGGTCGACCTGGCCGCCGGCGACCGGCGGGGCATGCAGCTGGAGCTGGGCCAGTTCCGGCAGGGCGTGGCCTGCGCGGCGGTGCTGGTCAGCCCCGACAAGGACATGGAGCGCCGGGTCGTGCTGGCCTGCGCGCTGCCGGCCGGCGAGATGATGACCTCCGCCCGCGTGGTCCGGGCGAAGCTGCTCACCGTCGCCCGGACGATCGCCGACAACCTGGCCGCCGACAGCTGATCCCGCCCGCCGCCGGCCGGGCGGGCCGCTCCGGGGGACGCTTCCGTGTCCCGCCCGCCGTCCCGGCGCCGACCGCGTCGGGCCGCAACGACCGAGGGCCCTCTCCCCGGCTGGGAGAGGGCCCCGGCGGCGTCCGGCGCCGACCGCCCGAGGAGTGGTCAGCTGCCGATCGGCCCGCCGTCCAGGCGCCAGGCCACCACCACACCCGGCTTGGCGTAGTCGCCGTCCGGCCAGTTCGAGGCCGGCTTCTCGACCGAGGCGCCGCTGAGCTCGCCCGGGTGCTGCACGGCCACGAAGACCGACCGGTTGTCCCCGGTGATGAACGGGCCGCAGGCCTCCGCACCCACCGGCACGGTGAGGAACTGCTTCAGGTGGCCCCGCTCCGGCCCCTCGACGGCCGTGGCGAAGAGGCCGTCGTTGCTGCCCAGCGCGTTGCCGTCCGTGGAGATCCAGAGGTTCCCGGTGGCGTCGAACGCCACGTTGTCCGGGCAGGAGATCGGGGAGACCTTCGTCTTGTCGTACCCGGCGAAGAAGGTCGACGGGTCCGTTGGGTCACCGGCGACGATCGGCAGCGACCAGGCGAAGGTCTCGCCCGCGTTGTCGCCGTGGTCCTCGACCAGCTCCAGCACCTGACCGTGCTTGTTCAGGTTGCGCGGGTTGGCCTCGTCGGCGGCCGGCTTGCCGGCCTTGCCCCGGTCGGTGTTGTTGGTCAGCGCCACGTACACCTTGCCGGTGAGCAGGCTCGGCTCGACGTCCTCCGGGCGGTCCATCTTGGTCGCCCCGACCTTGTCGCCGGCCAGCCGGGTGAAGGTGAGCACGTCGGCGGCCGTCATCCCGTCGACGTACGAGCGGTTGCCGCTGACCAGCCTGATCCACCGGCCCCGGCCGTTGAACGCCCCGTCGGAGGGGAGCCTGCCGGAGCCGTCGATCTCGCCGGCGCTGGTCTCGTCGAGCTTGGCCACGTAGAGAGTGCCGGACTCCAGCAGCGTCAGGTTGTGCCGGCGGGCCACCCAGGAGTTGCCCTTCATGAACTTCTTGTCGGAGACGAACTTGTACAGGTAGTCGAACCGCTCGTCGTCGCCCATGTACGCGACCACGTGCCCGCTCTTCGCGACGATGACGTTCGCGCCCTCGTGCTTGAACCGGCCCAGCGCGGTGTGCTTGCGTGGGCGGCTCTCCGGGTCGTACGGGTCGATCTCCACGACCCAGCCGTGCCGGTTGGCCTCGTTGGGGTGCCTCGCCAGGTCGAACCGCTCGTCGGCGCGCTCCCACTTGCGGCTGCCGCTCGGGTAGCGGGTGGTGGTGGTGATGCCGTAGCGGGCCAGCTTCGGCTTCACCTCCTCGGCGACCGCGTCGCCGCCGACGAAGTACTGGTTGAAGTTCTCCTCGCCGGAGAGCACGGTGCCCCACGGGGTCACCCCGCCGGCGCAGTTGTTCAGCGTGCCGACGACCGTACGGCCCTTCGGGTCGGCGGCGGTCCGCAGGTGCGCCGAGCCGGCGGCCGGCCCGGTCAGCTCGAACTTCGTGGCCAGCGCCGTGACCCGCCGGTTGTACTGCCGCCGGCCCTTGGTGACCGGCCGCCACTGCCCGGTGCCGTCGACCCGCTCCAGCTCCACCACGGACATGCCGTGCGCGGCCATCGCGATCCGCAGCTGCTCGACGCTCAGCGCGTCCTGGCTGGTGAAGCCGGGGAACATCAGGTCCTCGTTGGTGTACTCGTGGTTGACCACGAGCAGCGCCCGGCGGCGCCCGTCCAGCGGCAGCACCCCGACGAAGTCGTTGTTGTAGCCGAACTGCCGGGCCTGGGCGGCGGCGGTCTGGGCGTGCACGTCGAAATCGGGGGCGCCCGGCACGACCGGGTCGCCCCAGCGCAGGACGACCGCGTGGTCGTACCCGTTGGGCACGACGAGGCTGTCGAGGGTGTTCGGCGGGACCGGCTTGAAGGTCAACGCGCCGTTGCCGACGCCGCCGGCGGGGCGGCCGAAGCCGGCCGCCTCCGGGACCACGGGGGTGGCGGGGGCGGCCGCTGCGGGGGCGGCGCCGGCGACCGCGCCGCCGAAGCCGAGGACCAGCGCGCCGACCGCGCCGGCCCGGACCACGCCGCGCCGGGACACCTCCGCGTTGACCACGTCTCCGAAGTACGCGTTGTCGGACGTGTTCGGCACCGGGTGGTCGCACGCGTTGCCGCACCGGTAGAGACAGGTCATGGCGTCGCGGCTGCCGTGGCGGGTGGCGCCCAGCAACGGGAGCAGCCGGGGACGGTCGCTCATGGAAGGAGCCTCCTGATGGGGGTCGGTGCACGCCGGACCAGCCGCTGGCGTGCGTACCCGCCGGACGCTAGGAGGGCGCGGTGAGCGAGCGTCGGCGGCGGCGTGAACCGGGCGTGAACACCTTGGCCGGGAATCCCACGGTGACCTGCGGCTGAACCGATCGGGGCGACGGCACGTATTCCCGGGCGTACGCCACTGCCGGACTCGCGCCGACAGCGAGGAGACCGCCATCAGCGACCACGACGCCCACCTGCTCCGCGCGCTGCACGACGAGCACGCCGAGGCGCTGTACGCGCACGCCCTGCGGCTGGTCAACGGCGACCGGCAGCGGGCCGAGGACCTGGTGCAGGAGACGCTGCTGCGGGCCTGGCGGCACCCGGAGTCCCTCGACCCGACGCGCGGCTCGGTCCGGTCCTGGCTCTTCACCACCGCCCGCAACCTGGCCATCGACGCCTGGCGGCGCCGCTCCGCCCGGGTCGGCGAGGTCTACACCGACGAGCTGCCCGAGCCCCCCGAGGCCGTGGACGAGGCGGAACGCGCGGTCGAGGCGTGGACCGTCGCCGAGGCGCTGAACCGGCTCAGCCCCACCCACCGTGAGGTGCTGGTCGAGTGCTTCTACCAGGGACGGTCGGTCGCAGAGGCGGCCTCCAGGCTGGGCGTACCGCCCGGCACGGTCAAGTCCCGGACCCACTACGCCCTGCGCTCACTACGGTTGGTCCTGGCCGAGATGGGGGTGACGGAATGACCCGGTGCGAGTTCGCGCACGACGACGGCGCGTACGTGCTCGGTGCGCTGGCCCCCGCCGACCGGGTGGCCTACGAGCGGCACCTCGCCGGCTGCGCCGCCTGCCGGCAGGCGGTCGCCGAGATCGCCGTCCTGCCCGGACTGCTCGGCCGGCTCGACCCGGCCGGGCTGGAGCAGTTCCTGCCGCCGCCGGAGGATCCCCGGGTGCCCGAACTGCTCGCCGCCGCGCGGGAGCGCCGTCGCCGCGAGCGGTCGGCCACCCGCCGCCGGTACGCCCTCACCGCAATCGCGGCCGCCGCGCTGGCCCTGGTCGTCGGCGTCGGCACCGCCGTCCTGCTGCCCCGGGAGGCGGCCGGCCCGACCTCGGTCGAGGTGCGGATGGTCGCCATGCAGCCGGTCGCCGGGACGGTGCCGGTGCACGCCGAGATCGCCCTCAACGGCACCGAGTGGGGCACCGAGGTGCGGATGCGCTGCGGGTACGACGCGAAGGCCGGCTACGCCAAGGCGTACACCTTCCGGCTGGTGGCGCACGGCCCGGGCGGCGCGACGGAGCAGGTCGGGTCCTGGCTCGCCGCGCCCGGTGACGACCTGCGGATCACCGGCGCGACCCGGTTCACCGACGCGGATCTGGTCCGGCTGGAGCTGCTGCGCGCCGACGGCACCCCCGTCCTCGTCTACGACGTCCGCTGACCCGCGCCGGTCAGCGGGGCGCGGCGGCGGCCTCGGCCCGGCGGGCGGCGAGGGTGGCGGCGCGGGTATGGCGGGAGTGGCGCACGGCGTCGACGGTGAAGACGATCAGCGCGGCCCAGACCAGGGCGAAGCCGGCGAGCCGGGCCGGCGGCATCGGCTCGTGGAAGATCAGCACACCGCAGCCGAGCTGGAGGATCGGGGCGAGGTACTGGATCATGCCGAGACCGGTGAGCGGAAGCCGGTTCGCCGCCCCGGCGAAGAGCAGCAGCGGGATCGCGGTCGCCGCCCCGGCCGACACCAGCAGCAGGGTGTGCCCGACCGACACCTGCCCGAACGTGCCGTCGCCGGCGGCGGTGAGCCAACCCAGGTACGCCAGCGCGGGCAGCGCCAGCACCGCCGACTCGACGAAGAGCCCCTCGGCGGCGGGCAACCCGAGCTGCTTCTTGGCCAGCCCGTACCCGGCGAAGCTGAACGCCAGGACCAGCGCCAGGTACGGCAGCCGGCCGTAGTCGACGGTCAGCACGGCCACCGCCAGCCCGCCGATGCCGAGCGCCACCCACTGCGTGGGCCGCAGCCGCTCGCGCAGCACGGTGACGCCCAGCAGCACCACCACCAGCGGGTTGATGAAGTAGCCGAGGGCCGTCTCCACCACCCGGTCGGAGTTCACGCCGTAGATGTAGGTGCCCCAGTTCACCGCGATCAGCGCGGCGGCGACGCCGATGCCGGCCAGCGCCCGGGGCCGGCGCAGCAGCGCCCGCAGGAAGCCGACGTTGCGCATCGCCGCCAGCAGCAGGGCGACGAACGCCACCGACCAGACGATGCGGTGGGCCAGGATCTCGATCGACCCCGCCGGCCGCAGCAGCCGCAGGTAGAGCGGGAAGAACCCCCAGAGCAGGTACGCGACGAAGCCGTAGAGGTAGCCGAGGCGGAGTGGCGTCACGCCTCCACCGTAAGGGCCGGGTGGCCGCCCGGTTCCTTGCCGGTGACCGGGCTCACCGGCTGGTTGCGCTGGTCGAGCTGCATCCAGCGGTGCGGATCGGTCATCGGGGCGAACCCGACCTTGGCATACACCGCGTGGGCGTCGGCGGTGGCCAGCAGGATCCGGCGTACGCCCAGGGCGGCGAGGTGGTCGCGGACCGCCCCGGCCAGCCAGGTGCCCAGCCCCCGGCCGCGCTCGCCGGGGCCGACGTAGACGTCGCAGAGCCAGGCGAAGGTGGCCCGGTCGGTGACCACCCGGGCGACGGCGACCTGGCGGCCGTCCCCCGGGCGGTAGACGCCGAACGGCACCGACCCGGCGAACGCCCGCGCCACCGTCTCCCGGTCCCGCCCGATCGCCCAGTACGCGTCCGTGCAGAGCCACTGGTGCACCAGGTCCAGGTCGATCCGGTCCGGGTCGGTGCTGAGCAGGTAGCCGTCGTCGCGGGTCACGGTGAACATGCCCGCGACGCTAACCCGGCCGCCCGGCCCGATCAGCAACCAATTCCCGCCCTCTGGTCGCGGCCCGCGCATCTGGTCGGTTCGGGTCAGTCCCGGTCCAGGGCGGCCCCGAGGATCCAGGTGACGATGCCGACGAAGAGCGCGCCGAGCACCGCCTCCGGCCAGAAGCCGTCGACGTGGAAGGGCAGCCCGGCCTGGTCGGCGATCCAGCTCGTGAGCAGGAACAGCAGCCCGTTGACCACCAGCGCGATCAACCCGAGGGTCAGCAGGTAGAAGCCGCAGCCGACGGTCTTGATGATCGGCTGGAGCACCGCGTTGACCACGCCGAAGATCACCGCGACGAGGACCAGCGTGACGACCGCCTCGCTGGCGGACGCCGAGTCCAGCGTGATGCCCGGGATGAGCAGCGTGGCCAGCCAGAAGGCGAGCGCCGTGCTGCCCAGCCGGATCAGCAGCCCTTTGAGGAAACCCATGGCCGGGATCGTGCCACGGACGGACAACGTGCGGAAGGCGCGTGACCGTCGCCTGTGCTCAGCGGCGGGACGGGCGGCCGACCAGCTGGGACTCGATCGGGGTCGGGGAGAGCAGCGCCCAGCGCAGCGCCCGGCGGTTGACCACCGCGACCATGTCGTCCCGGATCCGGGTCAGCCACTCCGCCGACCCGCCGAGCCCCAGCGCGGCGCCCGCCACGGCGGCCTCGGCCGGGTCGAGCGGTTGCAGCACGGCCAGATCGGCGCGGCCCAACGCGTCGGCGTCGGCGGGGGTCAGCTCGTCGCGCACCAGCAGCGTGGTCCGCCACGGGGACCCCGGCTCCGTCTCGCCGGGCGTGGGACCGGCGTCCACCACCACCAGCAGCGGGCGCAGCGGCGAGCCCGGCTCGCCCACCGGACGGCCCGGCGGCACCACCGGGATCATCGCGCCGGGGGTGCCGACGCCCCGGACGAACGGCTCCCACCCGCGCGGGCGGGCGGTCTGCACCACCACCCGGGCCCCGAGCGCCATCGCCCGCACCGCCACCAGCTGCGCCGCGCGTATCCCGCCGACCAGCATCACCCGGGTGCTCTCCGGCCGGAACAGCCGGACGGTCACCGCGCCGCCGTGCCGGTTCGTGCCGACCATCAGCCCCGCCTCGCCGAGGGTCAGCTCCAGGCCGTCGGGTGCCGGACCCGGACCCGCCGCGCCCGCCGCCGCGAGCGGCAGCGTGCCGGCCAACCCGTCGAGCTGCGCGCCGTCGAGCCGGTGCACCTCGCCGCCCGCCTCGGCCACCAGCCGGCGCAGCGCCTGCGCCGCGATCGAGAGCTCCGCCGGGGTGGCGGCGGCAAGTCGTACGGCCAGCTCGGTCGGCGCCGACGCGCAGTCGGCGCCGGCCCACGGCCCGACGCCGAGCGAGACGGTGGTCGCCGTCGCGGGCAGCGCGAGCAGCCGGGTCACCAGCCGCCGGCCGGCGTCGGTACGCGGGTCGGGCCAGCGGCGCAGCCGGAACGTGGTCTGGAGCAGGTCGCCCGCCCGGACCGCCTGCCAGGACTCCTGCGCGGGATGGTTGTCGTGGTGGGCCAGCTCCGCCAGCACCCGCAGCGTCGCGTGCTCGCCCAGCGGGCGGGCGGTGACGGGCCCGACCCGGCGCGCGATGCGGCGCACCGTTCCGGAGAGCGCCCGCCGCAGCTCCTCTGCCGTCCAGCCCTCGACGCGCAGCACCCGCACGGCGAGCACGGCCCGTTCCCGGCCGGCGAGCCGCCCGTCGGTCAGCTGCCGGTACGAGGTGGCGACGGCGCCGCCACCCGCGACCAGGGTCGGCGCCGGTGCGCCCGTCAGCAGGAGCTGGATCAGCACCGGGGGGCCGTCCGGCGCGGCGGCCGGCAGCAGCGTCGCCGGGACGGGCAGCGCGCGGGGAGCGTCGCCGAGCAGGTCGGCCGGGTCGCCGACCTCCAGCACGGCCACCATGCCGGCGGCGTCGTCCAGCACGGCGGCCGGCGTGCCGGCCAGCTCGGCGGGGCGCACGACCGCGCCCGGGTCGACCAGGTCCAGCAGGGCCGCCGGGCCGGCGGCCGGAGGCAGGGCCCGGCGGCGGGTGGCGTAGCCCAGGCCCGTGGTCAGCCACTCGAAGAGCCACCGCCCCCGCAGCCGCACCCAGGCCAGGGGCAGCAGCAGCGCGGCCACCCCCACGGCGGCCAACGTCAGCAGCACGCCCCGGCCGGCGGCCGCGACCACGGCGGCCACCGCCACCTGCGTGGCGACGACCTGACCGGCCCGGAGGCCGGTGCCCCTGCGTTGGGCGGCCGGGTTCCGCGACGGCGACAGGGCGGCCGGGGGTGCGGGCGCGCCGGCCACGGTGCCGATCGGGCCGACCACGGTGCCGATCGGGCGGGTCGACCCGGGCGGTGCCGGCGCGAGGGCCGCGGCGGTCGGGCCGGGATCGTGGCCCGGGGCCGGCCGGTGCGGGCCCGCGCCGGTGGTCACCGTCACCGCGCCTCCTCGACCGGTCACTCGCCGCGACATCGACGCCGCCCATCGTAAGGGGCGTGCCCGGCGGGGTGGGGGCCGCAGTCGTCCACAGGGGATGGCCACGGGGTAGCAGAAACGCGACCGGGCCGCTACCGTCAGCGACGAGTTTCGCTGACCCCCGCGCCCGCCGTGTTCGACATCCGGGCGGCGCGAGCCGACGGCCAGCCACGATCGATGAGACGAGGTGACGTCCCGGGTGTCCCAGACCCAGGCAGAAGCAGCGGTGATGCAGCAGACCGCCGCGAAGTTCGAGCAGGTCGACCAGTCCCTGCAGTCCATGCTGAGCAGCCTGATGGCCGAGTTGGAGGTGTTGCAGCAGGCCTGGCGCGGTGCCGGCGGGCGCTCGTTCGAGCAGGTCAAGCAGCAGTGGGCACAGGACCAGGCGGCGCTGCAGCGGGCGCTGCGGGAGACCGCCGGCGCCGTCCGCAGGGCCGGCCAGCAATACGACGTCTCGGACACCGAGGCCGCCAGCCGGGTGTCCACCACCAACCGCGGCGGCATCCAGCTGCCGCTCTGACCCGGTCTCGGGGGAGGAGACATCCGATGGACCACGGTGTACTGGTCGTCAACTTCGCCGCCCTGCAACAGGCGAGCGCGGACATCCAGAAGGCGCTGAACGCGCTCGACTCGCAGCTCGGGCAGCTCGAACGGGACGCCGCCCCGCTCGTGGCGAGCTGGTCCGGCGAGGCCCGCCAGGCCTACGAGCAGCGGCAGGGCCGGTGGCGTTCGGCCTCGCAGGACCTCCAGGCCATGCTGCGCGACATCAAGCTCGCGGTGGACGACTCCGCCACCGACTACCTCGACACGGAGAAGAAGAACGTCGGCCTGTTCCAGTGAGCCCCGCCCGGTGGTGGCGTCGACCGTGAGCCGGTCGGCGCCACCACCGGCCGTTCCGGGCGCCGACCAGCAGGTCGCCGAGGCGGCGGTCGGCCGGTTCGCTGTCGACCGCCGGCCGGGTCAGGCGGGGTCGGCCGGCCGCCAGCGGCGCCGGGCTCCGCGCGGCACGACGAGCGCCAGCAGCGCCGCCAGGGCCACCACCGTTCCGCTGGCCCCCGCCACCAGCAGCGCCCGGTCCCGGGCCGTCGTCCGGCGCGCCCGCTGCGCCAGCACCGCCGGTTCGGGCCGGCCGTCCGCGAGCGCGCTGGCCCGGAGCGCCCGTTCCGGCGTCCCGCCCCCGGTCTCGGTGACCGCCCGGTGCGGGTTCAGCACCCCCGCGCCGTACCCGCCACCCCGACCGTCGCCCGGGGCAGGATCGGCGGTCGCCACGATCCGCTGCGCCACCTGCGCCGCGGTCAGCTCCGGCCGGTACTGGCGCAGCAGTGCGGCGGTGGCCGTCACGAAGGGCGCCGCGTAGCTGGTGCCCTCGGCCCGGTGGTGGCCCTCGCCGGGGGCGGCCATCAGCACGTCGCTGCCCGGGGCAACCAGGTCGACGTACGAGCCGGTCTGGGAGAACGGTGCCCGTGCCCCGTCCGCCCCGATCGCGCCCACCCCGAGCACCCCGTCGTACGCGGCCGGGTAGGGCCGGGGATCACCGGCGTCGTGCAGGTTCCCGGCGGCGGCCACCACGACCACGTCCCGGTCGACCGCGTAGCCGATCGCCGCCCGCACCGCCGGGTCGTCCGCGTACAGGACGACGGAGAGGTTGAGCACGTCGGCGTCGTGGTCGACCGCCCAGCGGACGGCGCGGGCGAAGTCCCCGGCGCTGACCGTGCGCCCCGACTCCCGGCCCTCGACCACCTGCTGCTCGCTGACCCGTACCGGCAGGATCCGGGCGCCCGGGGCCAGCCCACGGAACGCCGTACCGTCGCGGGGCGCGGCGGCGATGATGCTCGCCACACCGGTGCCGTGGCCGGCGCAGTCCCGGCTGCCGTCGCCGCCCGGGTCGAGCAGGTCGGTGCCGTCGAGCACCCGGCCGGCCAACTGCGGGTGCCGCCGGTCCACCCCCGAGTCGATCACCGCCACCGTCACCCCGGCGCCGGTGGCCAGCGGTGCCAGCCGCTCCGGGGCGTACCGCTGCTGGGGCCAGGGTCGCGCGGACACCGGCCGGACCGGGGCGAGCGGCGAGGCGCAGCCGGGGGCCGCGCGGGCGACGGTCGGCGCGGATGCGGACCAGCCGGCCGGCATCGGGCCGGGGGTGGGCCCGGCGGGGCGGCCGGCGATCGTGGGGGCGGCCGGGACGGCGGTCAGCAACGCCGTCGTCAGGGCGGCGAGGAGCGGGCGCGAGGGGGACCGGGACATCGACCGCCTCCGTATCGTGTCGACTCCGGAACGGGATGTTAGCGCCTCCGGCGGCACCGGCGGACCGCCGCCGGCCAGCGATTGTGATCTTGCTTCTACCTTGTAGGTTGTACGCGATACCTATGGCCTGTTCGCGGGAGGAGGGGTGGCCGTGACCGAGTGGGAGCCGGCCACCGACGCCGAAGCGGCGATGCGGGACGCGCTGCGCGCCAGCGACCAACAGCTCTACTTCCGCGTCCTGGCCCGGAGCGAACTGCTGCTGCCGGTCTCCGCCGAGGCGCTCGCGGGGACGGCGCCGGTGGGCTGGGGCACCTGGACCACCGGCGGCCGCACCCACGTGTTGGCGTTCACCTCCGGAGCGGCGGTGCGCGCCTGTCTCGGGGAGCACGGCGGCGCCGTCCGGCGCATCTCGTACGCCGATCTGTCCGACGGCTGGCCCAACCACGAGTGGTGGCTGGCGGTGAATCCCGGGCTGCCCATCGAGGGCTACCTGCCGGCCTGGTTCGTCGCCCAGCTCTCCCGGGGCGACGTCCGGCTGCCCGGCCGCACCATGGGCGCGCGGGCCCGGCTGGAACGCGTGGAGACGGCCGCCCGGGCGCGGGCCCAGGCCGCCGGCCAGGACGCGCCGGGCGGGCCGGAGACCGGGCCGACCACCCGTGTGGCCCGGCCCGACGGCACGCTCCGGCCCGAGTCCACGGCCGCGCCGGTCACCGGCAGGATCCCCGCACCCGCCCGACCCGGCTCGGCCCACCCGCCCGTCCCGCCCACGTTCCCGGCGGAGCACCTGGACCCGCGGCGTGGCGACCCGACGGCCGGCGGACCCGACCGGTTCGACGCCGTGGCGGCCCCGGACCGGCTTCCGCCGCGTCCCGCGCCGCTCACCGAGCGCCCGAGGGGCCTGCCGACGCCCGACGCCCACCCCTCGCCGTCGATGAACGGTCGCCCGGCGGGGGAGGCCCCGGAGCGGCCGAACCGGTCGTTCTTCGAGCCGGCCTCCGGTCGCGCGGCCGCCTACCGGCAGGAGGCGTTGCGCTCGGGCGAGCGGGCGGCTCCGCCGTCCCGCCTCGCACCCGGCAGCCAGCCGTTCCCCCGCCGCCGGCCGCTCGCAGAGCCGGTACCGGAGGAGCCGACCCGCCCGATCCCGAGCGCCCCGACCGAAGCGGAACCCACCCACGCCTTCACGGCGCCGGCCGGCGAGCCGACCCGGGCCTTCGCGGTGCCCGCCGCGGAACCGACGCACGCCTTCACGGTGCCGGCCGCCGAGCCGACCCACGACTTCACGGTGCCCGGGGGCGAGGCCACGCAGGTGTTGCCGCCGCGCGGGCCCGACGAGGACGCCACCCGCGACCTCCGGCCCCCCGCCCCGGGGTCCGGGCCGCCGCCTCCGGCGTACGGCGGAGGCCGAGCGGAACCGGCCGAGGACGTCACCCAGGCGCTGCCCCGCCGGCAGCCCACCCCGGAACCGGTCGGGCCCGAGCCGGTCGCGGAGGCGGAGCCGGTGTCCGGACCGCCCGCCCCCCGGCGCGGCTTCACGCCGATCGTCATCGAGGGCACCGTCATCGAGTCGCGAGACCTCACCGGACCGCCTGCCCCCGTGCCGGCCCCGCCCGCCGAGGAGACCGTCTCGCTGTTCGAGCCGGTCCGGCGCCGCCGGGAACCGGTGACCGCCGCCACGGCCGATCCGGCACCGACCGCGCCCGCCCACCCGTCGTCGCCCGCCGACACCGTGCGGTCCGCCGCCCCGTCGTGGTCCGGCGACGCCACCGCGTCTCTGGATCCGACCGTGTCTCTGGATCCGACGGTGTCTCTCGATCGGACGCAGCCGGTCGTGTCGTCGGGGTCGGGCGATGCGACGGTGTCTCTGGATCCGACGGTGTCCCTGGACCGGACGCAGCCGGTCGTGTCGTCGGGCGACGCGACCGTGTCTCTGGATCCGACCGTGTCCCTCGATCCCGAGCCGCCTGCCGAGGCGGTGTGGCCCGGGGACGCGACCGTGTCCCTCGGATCCGGGCCGCCCGCCGGCGCGTGGTCCGGGGATCCGACGGTGCCGACCAGCGTCGCCGCGCCCGCACCGACGACGGACGGGGCCGCCCGGCAGGGGGCCGCGACCGACGCCGGCGTTCCCGGTGTCGGACCGGCTGAGGACCCCGGTCAGTCGGTCGCCGACGAGCCGGTGACCGCGCCCCTGACCGGGGCCGGAGACGGGTCGCCGGGCGCGGGTCCCGGGCCGGTCGGCTTCGAGCCGGCCAACGAGGTCGAGGAGAACCTGCTCGACGCCGCCGGCGCCGGCAGCACCGACACGTTCCTGTCCACCCTGCTGCTGGCCCGCGTGCTGTTGCCGGTCGCGGCCGACTCCGCGCCGGGCAGCCGGCCCGGCGAGCCCGGCTTCGTCTGGCGTACGGAGCAACTCGACGGCGAGACGTTCGTCGTGGTGCACACCTCGCCGGAGCGGCTCGCCGACCACACCGACGCGACGGTCGAGACCATCGAGGTGAAGTTCGTCCAGTTGATCCGCCGCTGGCCGGACGAGTCCTGGTCGTTCGCGGTCAACCCGGGCACCCCGGTCGGGGCGAAGCTGCCCGGCGAGCAGATCGTCGGGCTGGCCAACTGGGCGGCGGAGGTGGGACTCGGCGACGACACCGGGGCCGAGGCCGAGCCGGCCGCCGCCGAGGAACCGGTCAGCCGCCCCCGCTACGCCCCACCCGCACCCGACCCGGCGCGCCCGATCGTGATGCAGAAGGCGGTCGCCCCCAGCCAGCTCGCGTACTACCTGGAGCGGGGCTACGACCGGGTCTCCGGCTTCGTGCACCGGGCCGGCGAGCTGGCCCACCTCAACACCCCGGCCCAGCTGCACGACGCGCTCGGCCTGGCCTACCCGGACTCCCCCTTCGCCCGGGACGCCGGCGAGATCTACGTGCTGCGCTGGCCCGCGCACCGGCCGAGCCTCTACCGGATCCCGTACGGCGGGCAGAACGAGGCCGCCATGCGGGCCATGGAGGGCTGGGTCATCGAGCGCCCGCCGTTCCGGGGCAACGGGTTCGCGCCGGGCGAGAGCAGCGACGTGGTGGCGGAGTTCAAGGTGGACAGCGCCCGGCTGCCGCACGGCGCGCAGCTGTGGCGGATCGGCGCGGACGGCACCGAACGGGTGGTCGCCATCCTCGACACGGACGCGCTGCGGTGGCGACAGGTCGGTGAGCAGTGACGCGCGACGGTTACGTGGTCCGCTGGCAGGGCCGGGAATACCAGGCGAGCCCGGACGGCGACGACGTCCGGCTCTACCAGCCGGAGCCGGGCGAGGGTTTCGAGGAGATCCGCCCCGGCCGGTACGTTCGGGTGCTGCCGGCCACCGAGATCGACGACCTGGCGTACGTGCGGACCGTCTGCACCTGGCAGGGGCAGCCGTTCATCGTCCTCGGCGAGCACGACGGCTGGCTACGGGTGGAGTACACGGGCGGACGCTGGCCGGTGGCCCGGGCGATGGGGCTGGAGGTCTTCGACTTCGGCGTCTACCAGGGCTGGGCGCCCGCCGCCGAGGTCGCCGACCTGCGCGAGCAGCGGGTCTGAGTCAGGACTTCGCCCAGCGCAGGACCTCGCCCAGCACCAGGTCGCCGGCCTCCACGTGCGGGAAGTGCCCGACGCCGTCCAGGAGCCGCCACTCGTAGGGCGCCACCACGTACCGGCCGGAGCCCTGGGCGGTACGCGGCAGGGAGGCCTCGTCCAGCGCGCCGTGCAGCTGGAGGGTCGGCGTGATGAGCGGCTTCTGCATCAGCCGGACGAAGCGGTAACCGTGCAGCCGGAGCACCGAGCGGAACGCCCAGCGGTAGCCCTCCAGGGCGCAGAACGCCGCCTGCGGGATGCGCATGGCCTCCCGGCACCGCTGGGCGTACGCCTCGAAGCCCGGTCCGTCGACCCAGCGCGGCCCACCCCAGCGGCGCAGCATCTCCTCCACGGCCGCCGCGTCGTCGCGGGTCAGGACGTGCTCGTAGCGGGGGAGCTGGAACTTGAGGGTGGGCGTGGCGGCGGCGAACTGCCCGCGCGGGTCGGCGAAGATGGCGGCGCGGAGCCGGAGCGGGTGGGGGGCGCCGAGCACCACCAGCCGGCGGACCAGGGACGGGTGGAACGAGGCCACCGTCCACGCGATCATGCCGCCGACGCCCGTGCCCACCACCGTGGCGGAGCGCTCGCCGAGGGCCCGGATCAGCCCGGCGACGTCGGCCGCGAGGGTGTAGCCGTCGTACCCCCGGGGCGGCTTGTCGCTGGCGCCGTAGCCGCGCAGGTCGACCGCCACGGCCCGGAAGCCGGCGTCGGCGATCGCCGGCAGCATCTCGTGCCAGGCCCACCAGTGCTCGGGGAAGCCGTGCAGGAAGAGCACCATCGGTCCGGTGCCGGCCTCCACCACGTGGAAGCGGCTGCCGTTGGCGCCGACGAACCGGTGCGTCCACGGCCCCTCGGTGAGGACGCAGGATTCGTCGACGGGTCCGCCGCGCTGCTCGGTCATGGCAGACAGCCTAGGACCCCGACGCTGGTCGCCCCCGACGCCGACCCACGGCGTGGTCGGGATCGCTCGACGGGGCGCCCCGACCCGGTCGGCGGCGGTGAGGCCGCCGGGCCGCCGTGGCGGTGAGACGGCCGGGCTGCCGTCCCACCGGGCTGCCGGGCCGCCGGGCCGGTGGTCGATGGGTCGGTGGGTCGGTGGGTCGGTGGAAAAGGGCGATGCCCGGGCAGGTGACCTGCCCGGGCATCGCGTGGTGCGGGTGGTGCGTGATCAGTGGATCAGGAGATACGGATCTTGGTGTAGACGCCGTCCTTCTCCAGGACCTTGATCTTGGTGCCGGTGGCCGGGAGCTTGACGCCGTGGTTCGGCAGCTCCGGGAACCAGTACTGCTGGGTGTCGTCGAACAGCGGCTGCGCGGCCTGGCCACGGATGTACTGCGGCTGGCTGTTGAGGTGCAGCGTGAACGAGTCGGCCTTCTTCAGGCTGAACGGCGCGTCGTAGACCTGGACGCGGGCCCGCCAGGGCTGGCCGGTCAGGTTGTAGATCGGCCGCGGGTGCGCGTCGATGATCAGGTTGCGACCCTCACCCGGGTGCACGAACGTGTCGTTGTCCGCCCACCGGGTGTTCCAGTAGGAGATCAGCAGACCCTCCTGGTACGCGTAGTGGTCCACGTAGTCCGGGCGGGTGTTCGAGTAGCCGAAGAAGTACGGGCCGGTCTTCAGGTACTTGTCGTACGAGATGTACTGCCGGGTGCCCGCGATGTAGTAGTTGTCGTACGCCTTGGTGTAGCTCTTCTCGGCGGTCTCGAAGCCACCGGCGAGCGTCCAGCCCGCGGCGCCGGTCTCGGCGCCGTCGGAGAGGACGGTCTGGCCGTCGGCCGTCACGGTGATCGCGTCACCGTAGAAGCCACCCTCGGAGACGCCGCCGTCGGTCTGGTAGCGCAGCCGGAACTGCGCGACCTTGCCCGCCGCCACGTCCATGGGGATGTTGACGTCGACCCACTCGCCGCCGCTGCTGCCGTCCAGCGCGTAGCGACCGGCCGAGATCTCCTTCAGCGGCTGGCCGTTGGCCGTGCCGGGCAGGGTCACCCAGGACTGGCCGCCGTCCAGCGACGCCTCGAAGAACAGGTAGTCGTAGTCGGCCTCGATGTTGTAGCGGCCCTTCATCGACAGGGACGCCGACGACTTCCCGGTGAAGTCCAGGGTCCGGGTCATCGTGCTGTTGAGGTCGTCCGCGTTGCCGGAGAAGAACTGCTTGGTGCCCTCGAAGGGCGCGCCGTGCTCGAACGTGTAGTCACGCTTCGGGAGCACCACGACGACGGCCTGCGCCTCGTCGCTGTTGTACTCCTGCGGGCCGAGGGTCATGGTCCGCTTCTGCCCCGCGACGACCACCTCGTAGTCGAGCCAGCCGAGCTGGAGCTTGTTCCACGCGCCGAGGTCGCCGCCACGGTCGCCGATGCCGGCGTCGTTCTTGGCGCCGAGCCGGCTCTGGGCCATCAGGGTCCAGTGCTCGTTGTTGTTGTCCCCACCACTGGTGACGTTGTAGTCGTCCGGCAGACCGAGGTCGTGGCCGTACTCGTGGTAGAAGACGCTCCGGCCACCGTTCTCCGGCTGGATGGTGTAGTCGCCGATCCAGATGCCCGTGTTGCCGATCTGGGTGCCGCCGGCCGGGTTGGCGACCGGGCCGGTCGAGCCCTGGTCGGACGCGAAGGCGTACCAGCGGTGGCTCCAGATGGCGTCCTCGCCCTGGTGCGGGTCACCGTCGGCCTCGTCGCCACCGGAGTGGACGATCTGGAAGTGGTCGATGTAGCCGTCCGGCTCGTTGAAGTTGGCGTCGCTGTCGTGGTCGTACCGGTCCCACTGGTCCATCGCCGACAGGTCGGCGGCGATCTGGGCGTCGGTGCGGCCGGCGGCCTTCTGGTCGGCGACCCACTGGTTGGCGGCGTCGCGGACCAGCGCCCAGGTGTTGGTGCAGACGTTCGAGGCGCACGGGTAGCCGCCGGAGCGGCCGTAGCGGGCCTCGTTGTACTTCACCTTCACCCAGTCGGTGACCTTGCCGTCGACGCTGTAGCGACCCGAGGACTGGGCCTCGTAGTACTGCTTCACCGACTCGTCACCGGGGTTGGTGCCGAAGTAGAGCTTGCGGTAGTAGTCGGCGTTGTAGTCCGCCTGCCACACCGTGGAGTTGTCCACCGCCCGGTTGGGCTGCGGGATCTCGTTGTGCAGCGGCCCGTCGAACCGGGTCGGACCCGCGGTGTCCGGGTCGGTGTCCTGGTCCGGGTAGCTCGGGTGCCGCTCGTTGCCGAACTCGGCGAGGATGACGAAGATCCGGTCCGTCTTCTCCCGGGAGAGCTCGACGTACTGGTCCTCCGTCTGGGTGGCGGCGTTGGCCCGGGTCGAGCGGGCGGCAGCCCCCTCGGCCTGGGTCTTGCCGACCTTGACGACCGTGCTGCCGTTGACCTTCTGCGGCTTGGCCCGGCCGGAGAGGACGTCGCTCAGGCCCTCCTGGCGCAGGGCGCGACGCTTGTCCTCCAGCGGGTTCGGCAGGTCGTGGTCGACATGGGCTGGCTCGGCGACCGACGGAGCGGCCGTCGGCAACTTCGGCTGCGGCGCGGCGGTGGCGGACGAACCGAACGCCAGTCCCGTCGCCGTCAGCGAAAGCCCGAGCAGACCCACTGCGACTTTGCGCACGTGGTACCTCCGGTGTGAGGGAACCGGCCCAACGGGGGTTCGGGCCGGTGCTACCGGTCCCACTAGTGGGACCAATGGTGAACATAGACACTCGTGTGACCGGTGGGAAGATGCGTGCGTCGATTTGTTGCAAACTTTTGTTGGGAATGCTTTTCACCGTCACATCCCGGCCGTTCATCCACGGCGTGAGCAGCGCGAACGGTCACCCCGGAGAAGAAAGAGACAGTTCTCGATAGGCGTGATCGCGTACGCGAAAAGTGGGGCCGGTGACGTCACCGCCACCGGCCCCACGAGTGCCCGATCGTCATTTCCGGCGGGCGGGGCCCGCCCGGAGAGCACTGTGCTCCCGGACGGGCCCCGCCTCTCACCGCTCTGCCGACCCTCGGTCAGTTCCTCGCGGGGGTGACGTACACCGTGGCGTACGAGTTGTCCCGCGCGGTGCGCTTGATGGTGATGGTGACGCCGTAGGACACGCCCTGGTCGCCGGGGTTCCCGCTGCCCAGCACGATGCCGCTGCCCAGGCTGACCCCGTAGTAGGACGTCGCCGGCGTACCGTCCGGGTTGGTGACCCGGGTCGTGTACGGCGCGTTGCCCTTCGACGGGATGACCACGGAGGCGTCGTTGTCCCGCGCGTACGGCGAGCCGTCGCGCATCTCGATGCCCGGGTACCAGCCCTTCGCGTCGGTGAAGCCCCGCACCGGCGCCTGCCGGCCGAAGCTCGTGCAGTACTCGCTGTACGGCTCGTCCGCCGCCTCCAGGCACTCCGTGAAGGGGTACGTGGGGTTCAGCGAGAAGGCCGCGTTCGCGGACTGCGGGCGGCTGGGCAGGTTGTCCAGCACCGACGGGTCCTTGACGGCCGCCTCGCCCTTGCGGCGGTACGGGTCGAAGTGCGAGTCGACGATCAGCAGACCACCCTTGGCGCCGTAGCTGGGCAGCGCGGTCATCTGCGCCGTGGTGTGGTTGACGTCGCCCAGCGCGGTGTCCCGGTACCAGACCAGCATGCCCGGGGCGTTGTAGGCGACCCGGTCGACCTTCCACGCGTCGCGCGAGTAGATCGTGTCGTAGGTGTACTTCAGGCCCTTGTCGAAGCCGTCGAAGTTGCGCCACTCGGCCAGGTAGTAGTGCGACTGGGTCGAGGTGCCGGTGTCGATGTGCCAGCCCTGGCCGGTGGTGTCGACGAAGCTGCCGCCGGTCGCCGTCCAGCCGTTGGCCCCGCCCTCGACGTCGTCGCTCCACGTGGTGGTGCCGCCGCCGGTCACCGAGAAGTCGTCGGCGAACCAGCCGCGCTCGGCGAACGCCTCGTCGGTGGCGTAGCGGAGCCGGACCTGCACGTTCTGCCCGGCGTACGCCGACAGGTCGACGTAGTCGTGCCGCCAGCCGTGCGTGTCGCCGGTCAGGCCGTACTTCTTGTTGCCGAAATCCACCATCCGGCCGTTCGGGTCGGCGTAGCCGTCGTTCGTGGTGACGAGGTTGCCGGCCGCGTCGTAGACCTTCTGCTCGGTCCAGGTGGTGCCGCCGTCGGTGGAGAGCTCGACGAAGCCGTAGTCCCAGTCGGCCTCGATGACGAAGTTGTTCCACATCCAGAACTTCGCGTCGGCCGCCGCCGGCACGGCCACCTGGCGGGTGATCTTGACGTCCGCCCAGTCCTGGTCGGCGCCCGAGTACCACATGTTCGCGCCGCTGTGCGGCGTGGCCAGCGTGATCACCTTGTCCGGCAGGTCGATCTTGATGCCGTCCTGGGTGCCGCGCGGGGTCCGCGAGGTCTGGCCGAGCTGCACGGCACGCGGGTCCGAGCCCGGGGCGAAGGTCAGCGGGTCGGCCCAGCCGAGCACCCACTTGTCCCACAGGCCCATGTGCGTCGGCAGCGCCTGGAAGATCTCGCCCGAGTGCGAGCCCGAGGCCATCAGGTCCCAGAAGTCGACGTCGGAGTCGGCGTTGCCGGAGGTGTCGTAGAGGTCCGGCAGGCCCAGGTCGTGACCGAACTCGTGGGCGAAGACGCCGACGCCGGCGTCCTCCGGCTGCACGATGTAGTTCGAGACCTGGAGGTTGGTGCCGGGGATGGTGTAGCCGCCGGTCACCGTCGACGAGTGCGCCCAGACGGCGTACGTGCCCTCGGCGCCGCCGCCGCGGGACTTGCCCTGCCCGGCGTGCACCAGCACCAGGTGGTCGATCACGCCGTCCGGCTCGAAGAGGTTGCCGTCACCGTCGCGGTCGCCCTGGTCCTCGATGTCGTAGTCGGCCCACGGGAAGCTGGGGTCCATCTTCGCGAGGGCGTCGATCGCGTCGGTGGCGAGCCGGCCCGCGCCCTGCGGGTTGTCCGGGTGGCCGTTCATCGACTGCTGGCGGCCGGGGACCCAGTTGCCGTTCTCGTCCTGGAAGCAGCGCGAGGCCGCGTACCAGCCCTCGGAGTGCGGAACGGTGATCCACGGGCTGGCCTGCCCGTCGACCGTGTACGCGCCCTTGGACATCTCCAGGTACATGTTGTGCATCGTGCGGCCGGTCAGGTCGATGCCCTGCCTGCCGTCCGGGCCCTTGAGGTCCTTGCGGACCCGCTCGGTGATGCCCCGCTTCGAATAGAGCATCTTGTCGTAGTGGCTCGGCGAGAAGTCCGGCACCCACATCGAGTTGTTGTCCTCGTGCGGCAGGTTCGCCGGGTTCGGGATGTTGTTGTGCCTGGGCCCGTTCTGCACGGTGCCGGGGACGCAGGTCCGGTCCTCGAAGACCGTCCTGGGCACCATGACGCCGGTGAAGTCGTCGTTGGCCTGGTCGTTGAACTCCACGAGCAGGGTCAGCAGCTTGGCGGTCTGGGTGCTCGGGGCCTTCTTGATCTGCCGCGGGCTCTTGCCCGTCTTCATCGCCTTGGCCTCGTGCTTCGCGAGCTGCTCGGCGGCGACCGGGTTGCCGCGGGCGAACTTGCGGTCGTACGCGCGCGCGTCCTCGACCGCCGGGGCGTAGACGCCGCCCTTGCCCTTGACCTCGCGGCCGCCGCTGTCCGGCTGGACGGCGGGCTCGGCGTAGTTGATGTAGTGCTCGTCCGCCCCGATCGTGGCTCGGGCGGGGCCGGGCTCCGCCGCCGCCGCGCCACCGGTCACGGTCAGTGACGTGGCGGCGAGGGCGATGGCGGGCAGCGCGACGAGCAGGCGTCGGCGCGACCCGGATTGCGGGTTTTTGTTCATGCCGCTCCGTTTCTCGGGCATGGGGGAGGAGGAAGTCGGTCGGCCCTCCATCGATGTGACGTCCATCGAACCGACCCGACGTGCGTGAACCTAAATCAGAAAACAGGGGAACGACAGGGGTCGACGTCCGCCTGTGTCCGTTCAGCTTCACCCGGCTCACCCGACCGACCGATGTGACAGTTCGCATCCGGCCGGTCGCACACCCGTAAGAAACGACGATGGGTGACGGTCCGCGTGGGACCGCCACCCATCGGGGCGTACGCCTCGCGTCAGTCCTCGTCGGACTTGCCGCCGCCCATGCCGGACGAGATCAGGTCCATCACGGACGAATCCTGGAGCGTGGTGACGTCGCCGAGCGAGCGGTTCTCCGCCACGTCGCGCAGCAGCCGGCGCATGATCTTGCCCGAGCGGGTCTTCGGCAGCTCCGGCACCAGCATGATCTGCCGGGGCTTGGCGATCGGGCCGAGCGTCTTCGCCACGTGGTTGCGCAGCTCGGCGATGAGCTTCTCGCCGGCGTCGCCGGCGATGTCCGTGGTGCCGCGCGGGATGGCGAACGCGACGATGGCCTGCCCGGTGGTCGGGTCGGTCGCGCCGACCACCGCCGCCTCGGCCACCGCCGGGTGGGAGACCAGCGCGGACTCCACCTCGGTGGTGGAGATGTTGTGCCCGGACACCAGCATCACGTCGTCGACGCGGCCGAGCAGCCAGACGTGCCCGTCGTCGTCCTTCTTCGCCCCGTCCCCGGCGAAGTACATGCCCTCGAACCGCGACCAGTACGTCTCGATGAACCGGTTGTCGTCGCCCCAGATGGTGCGCAGCATCGACGGCCACGGCTCACGCAGCACCAGGTAGCCACCGCCGCCGTTCGGCACCGACTGGCCCTGGTCGTCGACCACGTCGGCGACGATGCCGGGCAGCGGCGTCATCGCGGAGCCGGGCTTGGTCGCCGTCACGCCCGGCAGCGGCGAGACCATGATCGCCCCGGTCTCGGTCTGCCACCAGGTGTCCACGATGGGCAGCGCACCCCCGCCGACGTGCTGCCGGTACCACATCCACGCCTCGGGGTTGATCGGCTCACCCACGCTGCCCAGCAGCCGCAGCGAGGACAGGTCGTAGCCGGCGGGGATGTCCTCGCCCCACTTCATCATCGTGCGGATGAGCGTCGGGGCGGTGTAGAGGATGCTGACCTTGTACTTGTCGACGATCTCCCAGAACCGTCCCTTGTGCGGGGTGTCCGGGGTGCCCTCGTACATCACCTGGGTGGCGCCGTTGGAGAGCGGACCGTAGACGATGTAGGAGTGCCCGGTCACCCAGCCGATGTCGGCGGTGCACCAGTAGACGTCGGTCTCCGGCTTCAGGTCGAAGACCGCGTGCGTCGTGTACGACGTCTGGGTCAGGTAGCCGCCGGTGGTGTGCAGGATGCCCTTCGGGCGGGCCGTGGTGCCGCTGGTGTAGAGGATGAACAGCGGGTGCTCGGCGTCGAACGGCTGTGCGGTGTGCTCGGCCGAAGCGGTCTCGACCGTCTCGTGCCACCAGCGGTCCTTGCCCGACCAGGCCACCTCCTCGCCGGTGCGGCGCACCACCAGCACGTGCTCGATCGACGGGCAGTTCGCCACCGCCTCGTCCACGGTCGGCTTCAGCGCCGACGGCTTGCCCCGGCGGTAGCCGCCGTCGGCGGTGATCACCACCTTCGCGCTGGCATCCTGGATCCGGTTGGTCAGCGCGTCGGCGGAGAAGCCGCCGAAGACCACGCTGTGCGTGGCGCCGATCCGCGCGCAGGCCAGCATCGCGACCGCCGCCTCCGGGACCATCGGCAGGTAGATCGCCACCCGGTCGCCGGCGGTGACGCCCAGGTCGGTGAGCGCGTTCGCCGCCTGGCAGGTCAACCGGTGCAGGTCGGCGTACGTGATGGTCCGGGTGTCGCCCGGCTCGCCCTCCCAGTGGATGGCGACCTTGTCGCCCAGTCCGGCCTCGACGTGCCGGTCCAGGCAGTTGTACGCCACGTTGAGCTGCCCGCCGACGAACCACTTCGCGAACGGCGGCTTCGACCAGTCGAGCACCTGGTCCCACTGCCGCGCCCAGGTCAGCCGCCCGGCCTGCCGCTCCCAGAACGCCAACCGGTCGGCGTCCGCGTCCGCGTACGCGTCGGCGGTGACGTTGGCGTTCGCGGCGAGTTCGGCCGGCGGCGGGAACTGGCGCGTCTCGTTCAGCAGATTGGCCAATGCCTCGCTCATGCCGTGCTCCCTCGTCGCTCGGGTGACCTGCGTCTCTCTAGGGCACGAGGTTAGTCGGGGCGGCCGGCACGGGCGACCGCCGGTCCGGCCGACGCGCGCCGAGCGGCCTCCACCGCGCGCCGGACGGCGACGCGGGCCGCCGGGTCGACGCCATTTGTCCGGGCGGGCCCGCCGGCCGACGGATCGCGGGGTGGCGGTGGTCGCTTCCAGGCGGCTCGTCGGCGGCCCGCGCCGGGCAGTCGATAGCGTGACGGGGTGACCGCTGACCCGCTCGCCCCGCTGCTCGCGCTCGCCGACGTCGCCCCCGCCGTGGAGCGGGCCCGCGAGCGGTTCGACCGGGCCCTGGGGCACCGCGCGCTGCGCCGGCACGGCGGCCAGGTCGCGGCCGAGGTCAGCCTCCGCTCCGCGGTGGCCAGCGCCGCCCTGGAGGGGTACGCCCGCGAGCGCGAGGCCGTGCGCGCCGGGACGGTGACCGAGCCGGTGGTGCAGGGCGCGCTGCGGGTCGCCGGGGCGCTGCCGGGGCTGTCCGAGCTCTGGCCGAAGGCGCCCCGGCAGGCGCTGGCCAGGCTGCACGTGCTCGCCGCCCGCGACGTCGTCGGCGAGGCCGAGCTGGGCCGGCCGGTGGCCGACCCGGTCGTCGCCGCCCGGCTGGACGGGCTGGCGGGGCTCGTCACCGGCGGCACGAAGGTCTCGCCGCTGGTGCTGGCCGCGGTCGTCCACGGCGAACTGCTGAACCTGCGCCCCTTCGCCGGGCCGTCCGGGGTGGTGGCCAGGGGCGCCGCCCGCCTGGTGCTGCTGTCCAGCGGGCTGGACCCGCGCGGCCTGCTCGCCGTGGACGTGGGTCACCACGAGCGCGAGCCGGAGTACGTCGGCTCGGCCGGCGCCTTCGCCACCGGCACCCCGGACGGGCTGCGCTCCTGGCTGCGCCACTACATGGCGGCGGTGGAGGTCGGCGCCGACCAGGTCACCACGATCGGCGACGAGGTCCTCGCGGCGGCCTGAGCGGCCGACGCCTGGCGGCCGGCTCAGGCAGCCGGTCGTCTCGCGGGCTCAGGCGGGCGCGGGGGCGGTGCGGGTGCGGCGGTGGCGGCCGTACCAGGCGATGCCGATGGCGACTCCCACGCCCACTCCGAGCGCCGCGGCGGCGACCGGAACGGCCGGGCGCTCGCGCAGCCGCCGCCCCAGTGGGATCGGGTGCCGGAACTCCAGCACCGGCCAGGAGTTCTCGACCGCGAGCCTGCGCAGCTGCCGGTCCGGGTTGACCACCGAGGGATGGCCGACGCACTCCAGCAGCGGACGGTCGCTGTACGAGTCGGAGTAGGCGTACGAGTCGGCCAGGTCGTAGCCGCGCTCGGCGGCCAGCTCGCCGACCGCGTCGACCTTGCTCGGGCCGGCCGCGTAGAACTCGACCTCGCCGCTGTAGCGGCCGTCCACCACGCCCATCCGGGTGGCGATCACGTCGGTGACCCCGAGCAGCACGCCGATCGGCCGGACCATCTCCTCGCCGGAGGCGGAGACCAGGACGACGTCCCGGCCGGCGGCCTGGTGCTCCTCGATCAGGGCGGCGGCCTCGGCGTACACGTACGGATTGATCAGCTCGTGCAGCGTCTCCGCGACGATCTGGCGGACCTGCTCCACCTGCCAGCCCTTGCAGAGCGCGGCGAGGTAGTCCCTGGTCCTGGCCATGGTCTGCTCGTCGGTGCCGCCCAGCCGGAACATCAGCTGCGCGTACGCCGACTTGACCACGTCACGCCGGGTGATCAGACCGTCCCGGTAGAACGGCCGACCGAACGCCAGGGCGCTCGACTTGGCGATGACGGTCTTGTCCAGATCGAAGAAAGCGGCACTTCGGCCCACGGCGCGAAAGTCTAGCCGGATGGTCTATGGTCGGCGGGTGCCCGGGGCCCGGCGACCCCTCGGACCTGCGGGCCGGCCCTCCGCCACCCTCGCTCATCGTGATGATGGTCACACTCTGCGAACATTATTTCGCAGGGAGTGGAGGCAACACCACTCGACGTATACAGGTTCGCTCAGGCAGACTTGTTGATGCGACGAGTGTTCACATCTCGTACAACAGGCAGACCCTCGGCGGTTGCACCCCCCGTGACCGCTGAGTGGGTTCGGCTCGACCCCCCCGGAGCCGAACCTTCGACGACCCCCGTCTCCCCCCGACGGGGGTCGTCCCTTTCCTGCGGGAGCGCTTCTACCCAGGTCATAGGTCGTCTCCGTCCCGTGGAGGCCGCTCTCCGGAGGGTGGATCCTCCGCCCGAGGCAGAACCGTCGAAGGCCGCCGACCCCGGACGACTACGCCGTCCGGGGTGTGCGTATAACGATTGAGCGTCGTTGACCCGAGCAGCCCGGAGCGCGCCGGCGAGGGCAGCCGGACACGCCGCCTCTGACCTACCACCACTTCGGGTACCACCTCAGAACCTTCTCCGCGGCTCTGACTACTTCTGTTTCCTGCCCATCGTCGTCCCCCTCCACGCCCGCCATGCGGGAGGACTCGCGCCGGCCGAAACCGTAGGACCACTGGATGGCGAGCATCCCTGCGCCCGTGAGGAGCCAGGCTGCGAGACCCCAATGCAGCCACAGCCCGATGCCCGCTGCGAGGTAGAGCGCCCAGCCAACGACAGCCGACAACCTACGAAGGCGGGGGTGCGTCACTACAGGATCCTAAAACCGCCAACCAGCCTGATCTTCGTGTACGGGCGCGGCGTGGGTGGCTGTCGACAGCCACAGTGACAGCAGCAGGGCCGGACGTGGACGGCTCCGGACGCCGAGCGCGGACAGACGCCCGAGGCCGATACGAGGCACGCCGCCAGACGAAGCGCCCGCAGCTTGTGTACGAGGCGTCAGGCGTCGAGGCGGCGGGAAGTCAGCGGAGCGTCGACGCGGGCCGATCCCGTGAACCAACCAAGCCCGGCACCTGCGTCGACTGACCGGCTCGCCCGAGCGGCTCTCGACGCGCCGACACAGGTGTCACGGCCAGGTTCTGGCCTCGGCATCGAAGACCTCAGGCCGGCTCTCCACCGGCAGCACGCAGACCAGATGCCCACCGGGTACGCGCAGCACCCGGCACTCCTGCCACTGCGCGACCTGCGTGGCGCCGAGGGCGAGCAGGCGAGCGGTCTCGGCCTCGACGTCGTCGGTCTCGAAGTCGAGGTGGAAGCGGGGCTCGTCGTCGACCTCCTGCACGGCGATGACGAGCCCGGGCAGGGCGTCGTGCAGGTTGATGAACTGCGGATACGACGGGTCGGACTCGGTTGGGACACCCAGGGCTCCCGACCAGAAGGCCACGGCCCGGGCAGCCTCCGCACGAGGGGTGTCGATCAGGACGGCGTACACGCGACTGCGATGCATGCAGCGCAGACTATCGATCCGTACGGTCCGCGCGGAGCCCTCGCCGCCGTGGCGGTAGCCGGGTGATTCCGGAGCTGGAGGCGCGTGCGGCCCGCCGGCGGCCATAGCAGATCGACTCGCTCGGCGGGCGTTGTCCACAGGGCGCGCGGTTGTCCACAGGCTGTGGGGACGGGGCGACGTTCCGGCTGGCGTCGGAGCAGGGTCTCGGGTCAGCAACCCCGAGCCCGACCGCTGGAGGCCGCGATGCCACCCCGTACCTCCGTCCCGCCGCACCGGCCCCTGCCGCTGCTCGTCACCTCGGACGGCGACCTGCTCGACGACCTGCTCCGGCTCGCCGCGGCGGGCGGCGTCGAGGTGGAACTGGCCGCCGACCCCGCCGCGGCCCGCACCCGCTGGCTGCCGGCCCCGCTGGTGCTGGTTGGCGCCGACCAGGCCCAGCCCTGCCTGCGGGCGCGGCTGCCGCAGCGGCCCCGGATGGTGCTGGTCGGGCGGTCCGGGGAGCTCGATCCCGGCTGGCAGGTCGCCGAACTGATCGGCGCGGAGCACGTGGCGACGCTCCCGGCCGCCGAGCCCTGGCTGGTCGACCGGTTCGCCGAGTGCGGGCCGGAGGGCGTCGAGCGGGGCGGCGCTCGGATCGTCGCAGTCCTGGGAGGGCGCGGCGGCGCCGGGGCGAGCATCCTGGCGGGCGGGCTCGCCGTCACCGCCGCCCGGGCCCGGCTACGCACCCTGCTCGTCGACGCCGACCCGCTCGGCGGCGGGCTCGACCTGGTGCTCGGCTGGGAGCAGTTGGAGGGGCTGCGCTGGCCGGCGCTGACCGGTGCCGACGGTCGGGTGGACGCGCCGGCGCTGGTGCGGGCCCTGCCGAGCCGGGGCGACCTGGTGGTCCTCTCCTGGGACCGGGGCGACCTGCTCGCCCTTCCCGCCGAGGCCATGGCGGCGACCGTCGACGCCGCCCGGCGGGGCCGGGACTTCGTGGTGGTGGACCTGCCCCGACAGCTGGACGACGCGGCCGTGACCGCGCTGCAGGCGGCGGACCAGGTCTACGTGGTGGTCCCGGCGGAGCTGCGGGCCACCGCCGCGGCGGCCCGCGTGGTGGCGGCGGCCGCCCCGCACTGCGCCGCGATGTCGGTGATCGTGCGCGGTCCGGCACCGGGCCGCCTCGGAGCGGCGGAGGTGGCCCGGGCGCTCGGGCTGCCGCTGGCCGGCACGCTGCGCCCGGAACCGGCGCTGGCTCGTGGGTTGGAGCGGGGCGAGGCCCCGGCCGCGCACGGCCGGGGCCCGCTGGCGACACTCTGCCAGCGGATCGTCGCCGAGCTGACCGGCGCACCGGCGGCGGGTGCGGCATGACCGGGCCGTCCGAGGGCGAGACCCTGGCCGCCCGGGTGCGACAGCGCATCGCGGCCGCCGCGGCCCCGGTCACCCCCGCGGCGATCGTGTCGGCCGTACGGGCGGAGCCCACCTCCGCCGTCCTCGGCGACACCGCCGTGCTGCGGATGGCCGACCAGGTGCACGACGACCTGGTGGGAGCCGGTCCGCTCGCCCCGCTGCTGGCCGACCCGGAGGTCACCGACGTGCTCGTCAACGGCGTCCGGGTCTGGGTCGACCGGGGGCGGGGCCTGCACCAGGTCGCGGTGCCGCTCGGCACGGTGGACGACGTACGCCGGCTCGCGCAGCGGCTCACCGCCAGCGCCGGCCGGCGGCTCGACGACGGCTCCCCGTACGCGGACGCCCGGCTTCCCGACGGCACCCGCCTCCACGCCGTGCTGCCGCCGGTGGCGACCGACGGGCCCTACCTGTCCCTGCGCACCTTCCGGCAGCGGCCCTTCACCCTGGACGAGCTGGTGAGCCGGGGGACGGTGCCCCGGCCGGTGGCGCCGGTGCTCTCCGCCGTGGTGGCGGCCCGGCTGGCGTACCTGGTGACGGGCGGCACCGGATCCGGCAAGACGACGCTGCTCAACACGCTGCTCGGACTGGTCCCCGCCACCGAACGGATCGTGCTGGTGGAGGACGCGGCCGAGCTGCATCCCCGGCACCCGCACGTCGTCGGGTTGCAGGCGAGGACGGCAAACGTGGAGGGCTCCGGTGCCGTCGGGCTGACCGACCTGGTGCGGCAGGCCCTGCGGATGCGGCCCGACCGGCTGGTGGTCGGCGAGTGCCGGGGCGGGGAGGTGGTCGACCTGCTCGCCGCCCTGAACACCGGCCACGACGGAGGCGCCGGCACCCTGCACGCCAACGCCCCGTCGGACGTGCCGGCGCGGCTGGAGGCCCTCGGGATGCTCGGCGGGCTGCCCCGTCCCGCGCTCCACGCCCAGGTGGCCGCCGCACTCCAGGTGCTGCTCCAGGTGCGCCGGAACACCGAGGGGCGCGTACTGGAATCGGTCTGCCTGCTCCTGCCGGAGGGCCCGGACCGGCTGGTCACGGCGGTTCCCGCCTGGGTACGCGGGCGTGGGCCCGACCTCGCCGCACCGGCGCTCGCCGAGCTGCTGCGGGAGCGGGCCGTACCAGTGCCGCCGGTCCTGACCGAGCCGTGGCCCGGATCGGCGGGGCCCAGGTGACCGCCCCGTACGCGCTGGTGGCACTGCTCTCCGTCCTGGCGGCGGTGCTGGTGGCCGGGGCGGTGCGTGGTGGCCGGAGCCGGCGGGGCGTGCTGGCCGCCGGCGTCGGCGGGAGCGCGCGTGCCGGCGCGGAGGACCCGCTCGTCGCCTGGATCACCGAGCTGCGCCGGACACCCGGTCAGGACGCGGACGGCGCCGCGGCGCGCATCGCCGGCGGCGTTCCTCGCCCGCAGGCCGTCGACCGCCGCGACCCACGCGACGAGTCCCGGGTTCGCCGCCGGCAGCCGCCGACCGGTCCGGACGCCCCGGCCAGCGGTACTCCCGGGCGTGGGCGCGTGCCGGAGGGCGGGGCTCGGTGGGCGTCGCGGGACGTGGTCGACCGGTCGTCCTGGCCCTGGCCGGCCGGAGACGACCCTGGCGCTGCACGAGGAGGAGACGGTGACCCACGACTGACGCGACCCACGGGCCCGGCCCGACCCGTGCGCCACCTGGACTACCGGGACGCGCCGCGCGGGGGCGGAGACCCCGGTCGGGTCCGGCCGCCCGCTCGGCGGGACGCCCGGCGCCCCGGCGGACCGCCCGCCCCGGCGGCTGCCCAGGCGCGTCGGCCCGGCACGGTGACCGATCCGCCCCCCGGCGGAGGCCGGCGACCGAGGTGGCTCCGGCCGGACGTACTGGCGGCGTCCCCCAGGCGCACCCTGCTGCTCGCCGCGTCGGCCGGCACCGGAGTTGGCCTGCTGCTGGCCGGTCCGGTCGCGGCGGTGGCCGTCGGCGCCTACGGCACGCTGGCCGCTCGCGCGCTGCTCCGACGCAACGACGGCCGGTACGCCGTCCGGGCCCGGCGGCACCGGCTGGACCAGCTCTGCGGGCTGGCCGCGGATCTGCGGGCCGGCCTACCGGTACCGGTCGCCGCCGAGCGCCTCACCCCCGGCCCGCCGGGGACCGACCGCGGATCCCCGGGGCGACAAGACGGGTCGGCAGCAGCCGGAAGCCGGGGCCACGGCGACGCGGGGGCCCGCGACGAGCGGGGCGGCGCGGGGCGGCTGGACCGACTGGCCCGCGCGGCCGTACGCCTCGCCGACCAGACGGGCGCGCCGCTGGCGGAGCTGCTGGAGCGGATCGAGGCGGACGCCCGCTCGGCCGACCGTGGACTGGCCGCGGCGGAGGCCCAGGCGGCCGGGGCCCGGGCCACCGCTCTACTGCTCGCCGCCCTGCCGCTCGGCGGCATCGGGCTCGGCTACGGCATCGGCGTCGACCCGGTGGCGGTGCTGCTGCACACCCCCGTCGGTGGTGCGTGCGCGGTCGTCGCCATCGCGCTCCAGGTCGCGGGACTGTTCTGGGCCGAGCGGCTCGGTGCGTCGCCGGGACGGGTGAACTGATGCCTCGGACGGCGCTGGCAATGGGCTTCGTGGCCGCGGCGGGCCTGCTCGTCGCGATGCTCGCGGCGGGCCGGCGGCCCCTGCGCCGGCTGCGCGCGCTGCGCAGGGCGCCGGTCGGCGTGCACCCGGCCGCCTCGCCCCGTCGGCCGGTCGGTCCGGACGACGACATGACCGACGAGGTCCGTCCTCGGTGGCGGCCGGACGCCATTCGAGTCGCCGCCGGTCTGGGCGGTGTGGCCGTGGCCGTCATCGTCGGCGGCTGGCCCGGGGCGGTGGCGGCCGTGCCGACGGCGCTGCTGCTCGACCGGCTGCTTCGTCGGATCGAGCCGCCGGCCGTGCGGAACCGGCGGCTGCGTGAGGCGGCCGATCTTCCGCTGGCCGCCGACCTGCTGGCGGCGGCGATGCGGGCGGGGGCGCCCGTGGACAGGTCGATCCTGGCCGTGGCCGGGGCGCTCGACGGGCCACTCGCCGACCGGCTCGCCCGGGTCGGCCGGTTGCTGCGGCTCGGCGGGGGCCCCGAGGAGGCGTGGGCTCCGCTCGCGGCGGTGCCGGGGGCCGAGCGGCTGACGGCCGCCGTGCTTCGCAGCGCCAACAGCGGAGCCGCGCTGGCCGGCGCGCTGACCCGACTCGCCGACGACCTTCGCGCAGACCGGTCCACGGCCGCGGAAGCGGCCGCCCGCCGCGCCGGCGTGCTCATCGTCCTGCCGTTGGGGCTCTGCTTCCTGCCGGCCTTCATTCTCGCCGGCCTGGTGCCGGTGATCGTCGCCGTCCTCGGCGACGTGCTCTGACCATCGTCAAGAAAGGACAAGGAAATGCGTAAACTGCTCGCCCGCCTGCGCGGGGACGCCGGAATGAACACCGCCGAGTACGCCGTCGGCACCCTGGCCGCGGTCGCCTTCGCCGGGATCCTGCTGAAGGTGCTGACCTCGGGCAACGTGCAGTCCGCGTTGACCGCCGTCATCGACCGGGCGCTCAAGTGACCGAGCGCCGGTCGGTTGGCCGTGACCGGGGTTCCTTCACCGCCGAACTGGCGGCCGGCCTGCCGGCGCTCCTGCTGCTCCTGCTCGCCGGGCTGTCGGCGGTCAACGCCGTCGGCACAAGGGCGGGTTGCCTGCACGCGGCCCGGGAGGCGGCGCTGGCCGCCTCCCGGGGCGCCGACGGGGCGGCCGAGGCCAGCCGGGCGGCCCCGCCGGGAGCGGAGGTGACCGTCACCGTCGACGGCCAGCAGGTCGTCGCCACCGTCCGGGCGCCCGTACGCGCACTCGGCTCCCGGCTGCCCCGGATCTCCGTGACCGCGAGGGCGGTTGCGGCGGTGGAACCCGGCGTCGTGGGGACGGACCCCCTGGGGCCCGGTGTCGCGGAGCCCGCGACCCCGGGCGTCGAGCCGTCGGAGGGCGGACCGTGAACGGGCGGATCAGGGGCGTCGACCGGCAGTGCGGCGGTGGCCGTGACTGGCGGGGCGGCGGTGGCGCTGACCAACGGGGCGGTGGCGCTGACCAACAGGGCGGCGGCGCTGACCGGCGGGGCGGTGGCGCGGTGGCAGTGCGGGGGAGCGGGGTGGAGGTGCGGGGGGACGCGGTGGGGCAGACGGGGGAGCGTGGTGGGGCGACCGTCTGCCTGCTCGCCGTGGGGCTGGCGTTCGTCATGGTCGGGTTGTTCGGTGCCGCCGTCGGCGCGGCCCGGGCGGCCCGGCAGCAGGCCCGGGTGGCGGCGGACCTCGGCGCGCTGGCCGGTGCGGCCCGGGCCCTCCTGGGCGAGTCGGCGGCCTGCGGCCGGGCCGCCGAGATCACCGCCGCCAACGGTGGTCGGCTGCTCGCCTGTCGACTCGACGGACTCGACGTCCTGGTGACCGCCGAGGTGGCCGTCACCCCGCTGCCCGGCCTGGCGCGGGTCGCGGCGGCCAGCGCCCGCGCCGGCCCGCTCCGCGGCTGAACGACAGGCGGCGCAGCTCGATCGGGACCGCCCGCCCGAAATTACCTCCACCAGCCCGGCCGGACACGAGTAGTTCCGGGAGACGTTCGCGTTCTCCGCCGTTGCCGGCGGCGGTCGACGTCGTCACCGGGACGTCGGCAGCTTCACCAGATCAGGCGAAGCCTCCCGGGTGGCGGCAGTGGCACGGCCAGGCCGCCAGTGGCGGCGAGGCGCTGCGGGAACCGGGTGTCGAGCGGCGTGGTGCCGGGCCGGGCGGCACCGGGCCGCGCCGTACGCGACCGGGCCGGGGTGACGGAAGCCGGCACCCCGACCCGGGCGGATCAGCGTCCCTGAAGAGCGTCGAGGGCGACGGCCATCGCGATCACGAGGCGGCGGTCGACCTGCGGGTGATGGATCTGGACGACGTACCGGTCGCGCAGACCCCACTGCTTGATGACGGAGAAGACCGGCTGACCGCCGGCGACGAAGTCGAAGTGGTAGGGCAGCCAGGACAGCGAGTCGACGAACCGGCGCAGCAGCGCCACCGGCATGCTGCGCTCCTGGCCGGTGACCTGCGGCAGGCCGGCCTGCTCGACGTGCCAGGTGGACCGCAGCAGGGACTGGGCGAAGTCCTTGCGGAACAGGCCGATCGGGTTGCCGGCGTGGTCGGTCACGTCGTACGTGGCACCGATGTCGAGGCGCTGGCGGGCCTTGAACCCGAGCAGGGGCTGCTGCTTCGAGTCGTCGGTGTAGATCGTCACCTGCTCCTTGAAGGCGAGCCGCTTCTGCTGGGCGAACGCCAGCAGGCCACCTTCGGAGCCGTCCGGTGCCACGGCGTGGACCTCGTACTGGTTGACCATCATCCGGAGCCGCTGCCGGATGTGGAACTGCTGCTGGGCCTGCAAGTTGTCGAGTTGCATAAATTCTCCTTCGAGGGGTCGCCGGAGTGTCGCACAGCTCCATCCGTGCCGCCGCCGACAGGTCACGCGTCCCTCCCCGCAGGCTACGCGGCCCGACCTGCCAGAACGCGGCGGTTCCGGCCGGCCCGCCACCCCGTCCGGACCCTGCCGCGCTGCCCGACCCTGCTACCGCGCCGGCCCCGGCGGCGCCGTCCGACCGGCGACCCCGCCGCGCCCCGCGACCCCGCCGTGGCCGATCCCTTCGCGCGACTGGCAACCGCGCCGCGAGCGGGAACCGCGCCGCGACCCAACCCCTCCCGCGACCGGCAAACCCGGCCACGAGCGGAATTCCGCAGCGCTCCGCGACCCCGCCGCGGCCATGCTGGGTTGTCCGGAGCGGGGTCACCGGCCCCCGTCGACGGTGGCCTTGAGCGCCCACGCGTTGAGGACCTGGTGGATGCTGCGCAGCCGCTCGTTGATCTGTTCCAGGCGTTCGGCCTGTGCCAGGCTCGCGAGCGCGGTGCCCAGGGCGATCTGCTGGTCGGGAGTGAGTTTCTCCTGGTCGATCGTGTAGAGCAGGTCGACGGTCTCGGCGATGGTGTCGGCCACGACTCCTCCTTCGACGGGAAACACGGCAAGGATCCGCGAGCAGCGATGGAAGCGCTCCCACGTATTCGTTGCCCCGAGAGAAGGGGTTCTATGCCTGCTTTCCACCACCCGGGACGGGGGCGTCCCCCGAACCTGCCTCCACCACCCGGGACGGGGAGCCACCCGGACCCCCAGGGCCGCCTGCGGCGAGGTCGTCCGGAGCGACGCGTTCCCCCGGAACCGGAGGGCCGCTCGGCAGGACGGCACCTCGAACCCCGCGGCGGCCCGGGACCGCGACATCGCCACCGGACGAACCGCGGGACTGCGCGTCGGACGAGCTGCCGGACGAACCGCTGGACGAACCGTCGGACGAGCTGCCGGATGAACCGTCGGGCGAGCCGCTGGAGGAGTTGCCGGACGGGACTCGGGACGGAACGTCGGGCGAGTCGCCGGACGGGGTGCCGGACAAGCCGCCGGACGAGTCGCCGGACGGGCGGGGGGCCGGTACGCCGTCGGGCAGGTTGGCGAGCACCACGTCCAGCACCCTGACGGCGTCCGACTTGGAGAGCGGGTTGTTGCCGTTGCCGCACTTCGGGGACTGCACGCAGGACGGGCAGCCCGTCTCGCAGCCGCACTCCGCGATCGCGTCGCGGGTGGCCCGCAGCCAGGCCGCCGCCGTCCCGTACGCGCGCTCGGCGAAGCCCGCCCCACCCGGGTGCCCGTCGTAGACGAAGACCGTCGGGGCCCCGGTGTCCGGGTGCACCGCCGTGGAGAGCCCGCCGATGTCCCAGCGGTCGCAGGTCGCGGTGAGCGGCAGCAGGCCGATCGCGGCGTGTTCGGCGGCGTGCAGCGCGCCCGGCACGTCGGCGGGTTCCACGCCGGCGGCCGTCAGGGACTGCGGCGACAGGGTGAACCAGACCGCGACCGTACGCAGTTCCCGGGCCGGCAGGTCCAGCGGGCGGGTGTCGATGACCTCGCCGGTGGCGATCCGCCGCCGCTGGTACGACACCACCTGGCTGGTCACGTCGACCTCGCCGAGGAAGAGCCCGACGGGGCCGGCGTCCACGTACGAGCGGACCGACACCACCGACAGCGAGGTGACGTCGCGGGCGTGGGTGGACCAGTCCGGCTCCTCGGGGTGCACCAGCGCGCACCCGTCGGCCAGGTCGAGCGAGTCGACCACGTACGAGACGCCCTGGTGCAGGTAGACCGCGCCGGGGTGGAGCAGGAAGTGCGACGAGCCGCCGTCGACGGTGCCGAGCAGCCGCCCGGTCGCCGCCTCGACCACGCAGACCGGGGCACCGCCCTCGCCACGCAGGTCCACCTCCGGCCGCTCCCGGTGCCGCCAGTACCAGCCGGTCGGCCGCTGCCGCAGCGCCCCCGCCGCCACCAGCTGGTCCACCGCCTCCTTCGCCCCGTCGCCGAAGAGCGCCAGGTCGTCGGGGGTCAGCGGCGCCTCGACCGCCGCGGAGGCGAGCTGCGGTGCCAGCACATACGGGTTGGCCGGGTCGAGCACGGTCGCCTCCACCGGCCGCCCGAACAGCGCCTCGGGGTGGTGCACGAGATAGGTGTCCAGCGGGTCGTCCCGGGCGACCAGCACGGCGAGCGCCTCCTGCCCGGAGCGCCCCGCCCGGCCGGCCTGCTGCCAGAGGGAGGCCCGGGTGCCCGGGTAGCCGCAGATCAGCACCGCGTCGAGGCCGACCAGGTCGACGCCCAGCTCCAGCGCGTTGGTCGAGGCCAGCCCGAGCAGGTCGCCGTGCAGCAGCGCCCGTTCCAGTTCGCGTCGTTCCTCGCGCAGGTAGCCGGCCCGGTAGGCGGCCACCCGGTCCCCGAGCCCGGGCACCGCCTCGTCGAGGGACCGGCGGGCGTTCGCGGCGACCACCTCGGCGCCGCGCCGGGAGCGTACGAAGGCCAGCGTGCGTACCCCCTCGGCGACCGTGTCGGCGAGCAGGTCGGCCGTCTCCCGCAGCGCCGAGCGGCGGACCTGGGTGAGGTCCGCCTGCTGGTCGGCGGCGGAGTCCGGCGGCAGCAGCGGCGGCTCCCAGAGCGCGAACGTCACCCCGCCGCGCGGCGAGGTGTCCTCGGTGACGGCGGTGACGGGCAGCCCGGTGAGCCGCCCGGCCGCCGTCGCCGGGTCCCCGGAGGTGGCCGAGGCCAGTACGAAGACGGGCGTGCTCCGGAACCGGGCGCACTGCCGCCGCAGCCGGCGCAGCACGTGCGCGACGTGCGAGCCGAAGACCCCCCGGTAGGTGTGGCACTCGTCGATCACCACGTACGTGAGCCGGCGCAGGAAGCCGGACCACTGGGCGTGCCCGGGCAGGATGCCGTGGTGCAGCATGTCCGGGTTGGTCAGCACGAACCGGGAGTGCTTCCGGATCCACTCCCGCTCGGCGCGCGGGGTGTCCCCGTCGTAGCAGGCGGGGCGTACCCCCTCCAGTTCCAGCGCGGCGACGGCGCGTAACTGGTCGGCGGCGAGCGCCTTCGTCGGCGCCAGGTAGAGCACGGTGGCCCGGGGGTCGGCGAGCAGGGTGGCCAGCGCGGGGAGCTGGTAGGCCAGGGACTTGCCGGACGCCGTGCCGGTGGCCACCACCACGTGCCGGCCGTCGTACGCCAGGGTGGCCGCCTCGGCCTGGTGCCGCCAGGGCGCGACCACGCCCCGCCGGGCGAACGCCGCGCGCAGGTCCTCCGGTGCCCAGTCCGGCCACGGGGCGGGCTCGCCGGCCCGTGCCGGCACCCGCTCGACGTGGGTGACCGGGTCGGCGCCGGTGCGGGCGCGCAGCCGGCCCAGCAGGTCGGCCGGCGTTCGCCCGGGGCCGCCACCTGCGACTACGGTGGCCGCGGGCGACGGCCCCGGGTTGCCGCGCGCCGGGTCGGAGGTCACGTCCTGCACTCTCGCACTGGTGTTCGGAGATGGAAAGCGGGGGGCCGGGGTAAGGGGAGGCCCCCGCCGGTGAGCAGAGCCGGTGTCCGGCGGGGATGGTTAGATGCCCAGGAGAGTTTACGGCTCTTGCGAGGGAGGACCGATGGAGCTGTCGCTGGCGACCCGCACCGTGGGCGAGCACACGGTGCTCGAGGTCGGCGGTGAGGTGGACGTCTACACCGCGCCCCGGCTACGGGAGCGGCTCCTGGAGCTGGTCGACGGCGGGGCCCGCCACGTCGTGGTCGACCTGGGGCGGGTGGACTTCCTCGACTCCACGGGGCTGGGCGTGCTGGTCGGCGCGCTCAAGCGGCTGCGCGCGGCCGGCGGCTCGTTCGCCCTGGTCTGCGACAAGGAGCCGCTGCTCAAGATCTTCCGGATCACCGCGCTCGACCAGGTCTTCCCGCTGCATCCCACGGTCGACGCGGCGATCGGCACCGACCCGGCCGGCACCGGCGTCTGATGGCCACGGTCAAGCTCTCCTTCTCGCCGGCCCCGGTGCACGTGCGCACCGCGCGCCTGGTCGGCGTGGCGGTCGCCCGGCGGGCCGGGGTCCGCGAGGAGCTGCTCGACGAGGTGCGGCTGGCCATCGGTGAGGCGTGCACCCGCGCGGTCGCCCTGCACCGCCAGTACGGCGTGTCCGAGCCCGTGCTCGTCGAGATGTCCGACACGGGGGCGTACGCGGTGCGCGTCGTCGACCGCGCGCCGATCGAGGCCGGTCTCGGCCTGGCCGCGCTGAACGCCGACCAGCTCGCCAACGAGTCGCTCAACGAGGACGACCTCACCACCGGTGTCGGCTTCGCGCTGCTGGCCGGTTTCGTCGAGGACCTCCAGGTCCGCCCGGTCGACGAGGGCATCGGCACCGAGGTGCGGATGGTCTGGCCCGTCGGCCGTTGAACTGATCTTCCACCGCTCTCGCCGAGGGCGTCGTGCGCCGTGAGAGGCCGCGTCCCGCCGGGGCGCGGCCTCTTCAGCATGGATGGGCTCCTATATCAGATTTTTCCTCATAACACAGCGACGAAGATCATCGCGGCGGGGTGCCCCCTCGATGTGACCTCCAACACTGTGGAGGGCTACAGTACGCGGGTTGTCAGCAAGTGATCCATCCCGCACCCAGCGCGAACTGTCGTTCCTCGCTGGTCCGTTCGGGGTGGGGTGGCGCGCGCTTGCGACTCCGCATCCAGGCGCCGGGTCGGTGCGTCTGCACCGGCCGGCGCGAGCGTTCGGTACAGGAGGACACAGATGTCCGACACGTTGGCCGCCGAGGGCGGCGGGATCTCCCTCACCGGAAACAACGTCACGTACGTCGTCATCGCCGCGGTCATCGCGCTGGTGGCGCTCGCCTTCGCCGGCGCGCTGACGAAGGCCGTACTGGCCGCCGGCAAGGGCACCGACAAAATGCAGGAGATCTCCGGCGCGGTCCAGGAGGGCGCCTCGGCCTACCTGCTCCGGCAGTTCCGGACCCTGGCGATCTTCGTGGTCATCGCCGTGGTGCTGCTCTTCCTGCTGCCGGTGCACGGCACCGACGGCAGCGAGACGGCGGTGAAGATCGGCCGGTCCGTCTTCTTCGTCGTGGGCGCGCTGTTCAGCGCGTTCATCGGCGGCGCCGGCATGTGGCTGGCCACCCGGGCCAACCTGCGGGTCGCCGCCGCCGCCCGGGAGCGCGAGGGCGGCCGGGAGGCCGCGATGAAGATCGCCTTCCGTACGGGTGGTGTGGTCGGCTTCCTCACCGTCGGCCTCGGCCTCTTCGGCGCCGCGCTGGTCGTGCTGTTCTACCGCAGCGACGCGCCGACCGTGCTGGAGGGCTTCGGCTTCGGCGCCGCGCTGCTCGCCATGTTCATGCGGGTCGGCGGCGGCATCTTCACCAAGGCCGCCGACGTCGGCGCCGACCTGGTCGGCAAGGTCGAGCAGGGCATCCCCGAGGACGACCCGCGCAACGCCGCCACCATCGCCGACAACGTGGGCGACAACGTGGGTGACTGCGCCGGCATGGCCGCCGACCTCTTCGAGTCGTACGCGGTCACCCTGGTCGCCGCGCTGATCCTCGGCCGCGCCGCCTTCGGCGAGCAGGGCCTGGTCTTCCCGCTGATCGTCTCCACCATCGGCGTGCTCATCGCGATCGTCGGCGTCTTCATCACCCGGCTGCGCGCCTCCGACCGCAACGGCCTGACCGCGATCAACCGGGCCTTCTACATCTCGGCGGTGCTCTCCGCGGTGCTGGTGGCGATCGCCACCTACGCGTACCTGCCGGCCACCTTCGCCGAGCTGGAGGGCGGGCTGACCGACGTCGACGAGAACCCGCGGGTGGTCGCCATCGGCGCGGTCGTCATCGGCATCGTGCTGGCGGCGGCCATCCAGGCGCTGACCGGCTACTTCACCGAAACCAACCGGCGCCCGGTGCAGGACATCGGCAAGAGCTCCCAGACGGGCGCCGCCACCGTCATCCTCGCCGGCATCAGCGTCGGCCTGGAGTCGGCGGTCTACTCGGCGCTGCTGATCGGCGCCGGCGTGTTCGGCGCGTTCCTGCTCGGGGGCAGCTCCATCACGCTCTCGCTGTTCGCCGTGGCGATGGCCGGCACCGGCCTGCTCACCACGGTCGGCGTGATCGTCGCGATGGACACCTTCGGCCCGATCTCCGACAACGCCCAGGGCGTGGCGGAGATGTCCGGCGACATCGACGAGCACGGCGCCCGGACGCTCACCGAGCTGGACGCGGTCGGCAACACCACCAAGGCGATCACCAAGGGCATCGCGATCGCCACGGCGGTGCTCGCCGCGACGGCGCTGTTCGGCTCGTACACCGACACGCTGCGCACCGCGTACGCGGACGCCGGGGTGGGCGACGTCGGTGCCGAGATCCTCAACTCGCTGAACGTGGCGAACCCGCGCAACCTGGTCGGCCTGATCATCGGCGCGGCCGTGGTGTTCCTCTTCTCCGGCCTGGCCATCAACGCGGTCTCCCGCTCGGCGGGCGCCGTCGTGATGGAGGTACGCCGGCAGTTCCGCGAGCTGCCCGGCATCATGGACGGCACCCAGCGTCCCGAGTACGGCAAGGTCGTCGACATCTGCACCCGGGACGCGCAGCGCGAGCTGATGACCCCCGGCCTGCTCGCCATCCTCGCGCCGATCGCGGTGGGCTTCGGCCTCGGGCCGGGCGCGCTGGCCGCGTACCTGGCGGGTGCGATCGGCGCCGGCACGCTGATGGCGGTCTTCCTGTCGAACTCCGGCGGCGCGTGGGACAACGCCAAGAAGCTCGTCGAGGACGGCGCGTACGGCGGCAAGGGCTCCGAGTCGCACGCCGCCACGGTCATCGGCGACACCGTCGGCGACCCGTTCAAGGACACCGCCGGCCCGGCGATCAACCCGCTGATCAAGGTGATGAACCTGGTCTCGCTGCTGATCGCGCCGGCCGTGGTGGCGTGGAGCGTGGGCGACGAGCGGAACACCGCCCTGCGGGTGGGGATCGCCGTGGCCGCGACGTTGATCATCGCCGCGGCGGTGGTGTTCAGCAAGCGCAAGGGCGTGGCGATGTCCGACGCCGACTCCGGCAGCGGCGCGGGCAGCCCGGACCAGCGGCCGGAGACGGTCAACGCCTGAACCGTCCGGCATCCCGGTCCCCGGTCGGCCCGCGCGGCCGGCCGGGGACCGCCCGTACACCCCGGCAAACCTGTCCGGTGCCCGGACTCGACAGAGGCCGTACGCTGCAACGCATGCGCACGTGCCGGGCGGCAGCCGCCGGAAAGCTCACGGTGGTCCTGGCCACGCTCGTACTCGTGCTGGCCGGCTGCGGCGGCGGCCCCAGCCCGCGGGCGTGGGCGGCGTCGGTCTGCTCCGCGCTCACCCCGTGGCGGGCCGAGATCAGCAAGCTGACCAGCAGCACCGACCAGCAGATGACCGCCCAGACCACCCCGGCGCAGGCGAAGGAGAACCTGGTGCGGCTCTTCGGCGGCGCGGAGCAGGCCAGCGAGACCGCCCGGCGCAAGGTCGAGGAGGCCGGCATCCCCGACGCCGAGCACGGCGAGGAGGTCTCGGCGGGCTTCCGGGCGTCGCTGGCGAAGGTGCGCGACGCGTACGGCAGGGCCCGCGACACCATCGACGGGCTGGGCACCGGCCAGCCCACCGTCTTCTACGACGGCGTCCGGGCCGCCGTGGACACCCTGAACAAGGAGTACGACGCCAGCGCGCTCGACACCAGCCGGCTCAACTCCGAGGAGTTGAAACGCGCCTTCGACGAGGTGCCGGAGTGTCGCTGAGCGGGACCGGTGACCCGTCGGGCGGCGAAGCGCTGCCGGTGCTCTTCCCGGCGCCCGCGGACCGGGTCGCGCCGGCCGCCCGCCGGGCCGCCCCGCCCCCGCCGGCCGACGCCGACGAATCCGCCCGGCAGTTGACCTTCTTCGGCGCGGAGGCGGCGGACCCGTCCGTCGCCGATCTCGCCGGCCTGCTGGCCGGCCCGGGCGAGGCGGTCCGGATGGGCGGCACGGCCCGGCTCTCGGTCGTGGTCGACGCGGCCTGGCGGGTGCACGTCCTCGTCGCCGAGCTGGCGCTGCGCGGGGTGGCGGCCACCTGGGAGGCGACCACCGACGGGCGGCACGCGGTGCGCACCTCGTACGCCCGCTCGCTGAAGCCGCTCGCGGTGGCCTGGCTGCGCGGTGCGGGCAAGCGGCCGCCCGCCGGCTTCCACCTCAACGGGCGGCGGCTGCGGCTCTGGCTCGCCGCGGCGGGGGCCGCCGAGCCGTCCGGCTTCCTGCTCCGGCTCGGCGCCGCCGACGAGGAGTGCTGGGCGCCGGTCGGCGGGGCGCTCGACGCGGTCGGCCTCTCCGGGGTGCTGCTCGGGCCCGGCGAGGGCGGGCCCGCGTACCGGATCACCGGCCGGCGGCGGCTCGCCCGCCTGGCCGAGCTGGTCGGCGACCCGCCGCCCGCCGCCCCGGCGACGGAGTGGCCGGCCCGGTCCTGACCGCCCGTCGGTGCCCGCCCCGTCGAGCCGGTCGTGCCTGTCCGATGGGGGACAGCAAGTGCGCAATTTCGCGGAAAACGGCCGGGTGGGGCCTCGGCCGAGGGTCCGCCATCGTCACAGTGTCCCGCCCGGCGGCACACGCACGGTGTACGGTGGCGCCGTCCGGCACGCCCCGCCGTCGGCGGAGAAAGAGGCCGCCCCGCCGGGACGGTTTGCCGCCCGCGAAACCCGAAACGCGGGCGGCGCGTTACGTTGGACATCCGGACCGCCGGGGGTCGGCGGGCCGAAAGTGGCCCGAACCGGGCGCCGGTGGCTACGAGCAGGAGTGAGGTCGGGGAGAGACGTGCCGAGCAACGCTGGAACCACCCGTCTGGTCATCGTCGAGTCACCGGCGAAGGCCAAGACGATCTCGGGCTATCTCGGCCCGGGGTACGTCGTGGAGGCCAGCTTCGGCCACGTCCGGGACCTCCCGCGCAACGCCGCCGACGTGCCGGCCAAGTACAAGGGCGAGCCGTGGGCCCGGCTCGGGGTCGACGTCGACAACGGCTTCCACGCCCTCTACGTGGTCTCCGCCGACCGGAAGCAGCAGATCAGCAAGCTGGTGAAGCTGGCCAAGGAGGTCGACGAGATCTTCCTGGCGACGGATGAGGACCGCGAGGGCGAGGCCATCGCCTGGCACCTGGTGGAGACGCTCAAGCCCAAGGTGCCGGTCAAGCGGATGGTCTTCCACGAGATCACCAAGCCGGCCATCCAGGCGGCGGTGGCCAACCCCCGCGAGATCGACCGGGACCTGGTCGACGCCCAGGAGGCCCGGCGCATCCTCGACCGCCTCTACGGCTACGAGGTCTCGCCCGTGCTGTGGAAGAAGGTCATGCCGAAGCTCTCGGCGGGCCGGGTGCAGTCCGTGGCGACCCGGATCGTGGTGGAGCGCGAGCGGCAGCGGATGGCCTTCCGCACGGCGGAGTACTGGGACATCCTGGCCACGCTCGCCGTGGCGAACGCCAACGAGGGGCCGCGCACCTTCAACGCCACCCTGGTCGCGCTGAACGGCGACCGGATCGCCACCGGCAAGGACTTCGAGCCGACCACCGGCCGGGTGAGGGCCGGCGCGGGCGTCGTGCACCTCGACTCCGGCGGCGCCCGGGGCCTCGCGGCCCGCCTTCAGGGGCGGCCGTTCACCGTCACCCGGGTCGAGGAGAAGCCCTACCGCCGCCGCCCGTACGCGCCGTTCATCACCTCCACCCTCCAGCAGGAGGCGGCCCGCAAGCTGCGGTTCTCGTCGCAGCAGACGATGCGCACCGCGCAGCGGCTCTACGAGAACGGCTACATCACCTACATGCGTACCGACTCGGTGAACCTGTCGGAGACCGCCATCGCGGCGGCCCGCCGGCAGATCGTCGAGCTGTACGGCGAGCGCAGCGTGCCGCCGGAGCCGCGCCGCTACACCGGCAAGGTGAAGAACGCGCAGGAGGCGCACGAGGCGATCCGCCCGGCGGGGGACAACTTCCGCACGCCGGGCGACGTGGCCAAGGAGCTGTCCGCCGAGGAGTTCAAGCTCTACGAGCTGATCTGGCGGCGCACCATCGCCTCGCAGATGACCGACGCCGTCGGCTCCAGCGTCTCGGTGCGCATCCGCGCCGTCTCCTCCGCCCAGGAGGAGGCCGACTTCGGCGCCACCGGCAAGACCATCACCGACCCGGGCTTCCTGCGGGCGTACGTCGAGTCCAGCGACGACGAGAACGCCGAGGCCGAGGACGCCGAGCGTCGCCTGCCCAACCTGGTCAAGGACCAGCCGCTCACCGCCGACGAGCTGGCCGCGCAGGGCCACCACACCCAGCCGCCGTCGCGCTACACCGAGGCGTCGCTGGTGAAGGCCCTGGAGGAGCTGGGCATCGGCCGCCCGTCGACGTACGCGTCGATCATGCAGACGATCCAGGACCGCGGGTACGTGACCAAGCGCGGCCAGGCGATGATCCCGACCTTCCTGGCCTTCGCCGTGATCGGCCTGCTGGAGCGGCACTACCCGCGCCTGATCGACTACGACTTCACCGCCAGCATGGAGAACGAGCTGGACGAGATCGCCGGCGGCGACCACGCGGCCGTCGACTTCCTCACGGCGTTCTACTTCGGCAGCGCCAACGGCGTCGGTGACCAGGACATCGCCCGCTCGGGCGGCCTGAAGAAGCTGGTCACCGAGAACCTCAACGAGATCGACGCGCGCAGCGTCAACTCCATCCCGCTGTTCACCGACGACGAGGGCCGCGAGGTCGTCGTACGGGTGGGCCGCTACGGGCCGTACCTGCAGCGGGCGGTGCCGGGCGAGCAGCAGGCGCCGGCCGCCGAGGGCGAGGAGGGTGGCGGTCAGGGCGACCGGGCACCGATCCCCGAGGGGCTGGCGCCGGACGAGCTGACCCCGGAGAAGGTGCACGAGCTGTTCCTGGGCGGCGGGGGCGAGCGCAAGCTCGGCGACGACCCGGGCACCGGTGAGCCGATCCTGCTCAAGTCGGGCCGCTTCGGCCCGTACGTGGCCAGCGGCGAGCGCAAGTCGTCGCTGCTGCGCTCGCAGTCGCCGGACTCGCTGACCTTCGACGAGGCGCTGAAGCTGCTCAGCCTGCCCCGGCTGGTCGGGGTGGCCCCGGACGGCACCGAGGTCCTCGCGAACAACGGCCGCTACGGCCCGTACGTCAAGCAGGGTGACGAGTTCCGCTCGCTGGACTCCGAAGAGAAGATGTTCACCGTCACGCTGGACGAGGCGCTGGCCCTGCTGTCCGCTCCGAAGGCCCGCCAGCGCCGGGCCGCCGCGCCGCCCCTGCGGGAGATGGGCGTCGACCCGCTGACCGAGAAGCCGCTGGTCATCAAGGACGGCCGGTTCGGCCCGTACGTCACCGACGGCGAGACGAACGCGTCGCTGCGGCGCGGCCAGACCCCGGAGGCGTTGAGCATCGAGGAGGCCTCCGAGATGCTCGCCGAGAAGCGGGCGAAGGGGCCGGCGCCGAAGAAGACCGCGGCGAAGAAGGCACCCGCCAAGAAGGCCACGGCGGCGAAGAAGACGGCCGCGGCGACCAAGTCGACGGCGGCGAAGAAGACCACGACGGCCAAGGCCACCACCGCCAGGAAGACCCCGGCGAAGAAGGCGGCCCCCCGAAAGGCCACCACCAGCACCGACTGACTGAGCGCCCGGCTCGCCAGCCGGCAACTGCTGCTGCAAGAGATCTTGGCAGGTCCCGGCCCGTGGAAGGCCCACCGCCTGCCAAGATCTCTTGCCTTGTCCACAGGGGCAGCGCGCGGCGGTGCCGCGTGGGCAGGGTGGAGGGCGTGAGACCGCGCTTCACGCATTCCCTGGCGGCGCTGGGCCGGGCGCTGCCAGGCGACGACGCCGACGAGTTGAGCTGGCTGCTCTTCCGGCAGGACGAGGTGATCAGCCTCGACCAGGCGCTACGACACCTGTCCCACAAGGCGATCCGGCACCGGGTGACCAGCGGGCGGTGGCGACACGTCCACCGTGCCGTCTTCGTCGCCCACAACGGGCCGATCGGTCCCGCACAGCTTCGGTGGATCGCGGTGCTGGCCGCCGGGCCGGGCGCGATGCTCGGTGGGCTCACCGCCGCCCAGGCGGGAGGTCTGCGTGGCTTTCCCGACCTGGCGATCCACCTCCTGCTTCCGGCTGGCCGGCGGCGAGAGCTGCCGCAGCGGGTGGTGGCGCATCGAACGACCCATCTGCCGGAGCGGGACGTGCTCGCGGTCGGGCAGTCGCGTCGGACGACGCCCGCCCGCTCGGTCGTGGACGCGGCGCAGTGGGCGCGTACCGATGTGGAGGCCCGGGCGATCGTCGCGGCAGGCTTCCAGCAACGGATCGTGTGCGAGGAGGAGTTGCGCGAGGTCCTCGACCGGATGCCCCGGTTGCGTCGCCGGAAACTGATCCTGAGCGTCGCCACGGACGCGGCCGGGGGAGCGCACTCCCTGGCCGAGTTGGATTTCCTGAGCATGGCGCGCCGTGCCGGACTGCCCGAGCCCACCCGACAGAGGATCAGGTACGACGCCACCGGACGGCGCCGCTACCTCGACGCGTACTTCGAGGAGTGGAGGGTGCACGTCGAGATCGACGGCGGCCAGCATCTCGACCCGCGTGCCGCCTGAGCGACATGCGCGGCCAGAACGACCTGTGGGTCGAAGGAGACCGCGTCCTCCGCTTCCCGTCCTGGACTCTCCGCGCCCACCCCGCCGAGGTCATCGCCCAACTCCGCACGGCACTTCGCAGAGCGGGCTGGCGGGGCTGACGTCCGCCACGAGATCTTGGAAGCTGCCGTCCCCTGGAGGGGCCCTTCTTCGCCAAGATCGCGCCGAGTGCCTTTGCGCGGCGAGCAGCGCCGTCGCGCGGCAGCACCGACGGGGTCAGCCCAGGACTCGGGTCAGGTGGGGGTTGGTGAAGATCTGGTGCGGGTCCAGGCGGGCGCGCAGCGCCTGGAAGTCCGCCCAGCGGGGGTAGGCCGTCGCGAGCGACTCCGCGTCGCGCCAGTGCAGCTTGCCCCAGTGGGGCCGGCCGCCGAGGCTTGCGGCGACCTGCTCGAATGCCCGGAAGTACGGCTCGTACGGCATGCCGACGTACTGGTGGACGGCCACGTACGCCGACTCGCGCCCGTAGCCGTGGGAGAGCCAGATGTCGTCGGGGGCGGTGAAGCGCACCTCGGCCGGGAAGAGCACCTTGAACGGCAGCCCGTCGACGATCCGGCGCAGCGCGTCGAGCGCCTCGCGCAGGGCGTCGCGCGGCAGCGCGTACTCCATCTCCACGAAGCGGACCCGGCGCGGGGTGCAGAAGACCTGGTCGGAGCGGCCGGTGTAGCGGCGTTCGGTGAGGGCGCGGGCGGAGATGGCGCTGATGCGGGGGGCGAGCGCCGGCACGGTGCGGCCGAGGCGGCAGGCCGCCGCGAAGAGGGTGTTGGAGAGGAACTCGTCGTCCAGCCAGCCGCGCCACCGGGGCAGCGGCCGGTCGTCGGCGGCCACCCGGTCGTTGACCTTGACCTGCACGCGCTCGGTGTACGGGAACCAGTAGAACTCGACGTGGTCGTGCCCGTCGATCAGCGAGGGCAACTCGTCGAGCACGGCCGCCAGTGGCGCCGGCCGCTCGTGGGCGCGCAGCACGAAGGCGTCGACGCAGCGCAGGGTCACCTCGACGAGCACGCCGAGCGTGCCCAGCGACACCCGGGCGGCGGCGAAGACGTCGGGATGCTCGTCGGCGGAGCAGCGCAGCACCTCGCCGGTGCCGGTGACGAGGGTGAGCGCCTCGACGAACGTCGACAGGCAGCCGTACCCGGCGCCGGTGCCGTGGGTGCCGGTGGAGATCGCCCCGGCGATCGTCTGCGCGTCGATGTCGCCCAGATTGGGTAGGGCCAGGCCGTGTGCGGCGAGCAGTTCGTTGAGTGCGCGCAGGGTGATCCCGGCCGGTACGGTGACCAGTCGGCGATCGACGTCGACGCGTACCCCGGTGTCCAGGTCGGTCAGTTCCATGCGTCGTCCGTCGGTGACCGCGACGCCGGTGAAGGAGTGGCCGCTGCCCACCGCCCTGATCCGGTCCCCGGTCGTCGCGGCGACGCGGACGGCCTCGGTGACGTCGGCGAGGGAAGTGGGGCGCAGGATGGCGGTGGCGTTGGCGCGTTGGTTGCCGGCCCAGTTGGACCAGGCTGTCAGGGTTGGCGGTGCGGTACCGGCCATGCGCACTCCTCGACATGAATGTGAAGTGACTTCATATCAGCAACGTTGTCGCAGGTAAATACCGCAATCGAGGTTTGCTCGTTGTACCGGTAGTCACGAACCCGTGACGTGCAGATATGTTCATCCGTCGAAGGGGGGTGGCGAGTGTCCACACCAGCCGCCACAGCCGGGCCGCTGCGCCGCGTACCGGTGCAGGGTCGAAGTGTCGCACGGGTCCAGCGGATGCTGGACGCCTGTGCAGAACTCGTCGACGAGGTGGGGTACGAGGGTCTGACCACGACCCTGCTCGCCGAGCGTGCCGAGGTGGCGATCGGGTCGGTCTACCAGTTCTTCCCGGACAAGCGGGCGATCGTGCAGGCGCTTACCCTGCGCACGATGGAGTCCTACCTCCAGCGGCTCGACGAGCGGTTCGCCTCCGACGACCTGACCCACTGGTGGGACGGGGTCGACGCGGGCATCGACGAGTACATCACGATGCACCGCACCGTTCCGGGATTCCGTACCCTGCACTTCGGCGACGTGGTCGACCTGCACCTGCTCGACGAGCAGCGGGACAACAACGGGGTGATCGCGGACCAGTTGGCCCGCGTGCTCGCCGAGCGCTTCGGGCTGGACGTGCCCGACCTCCGGTTCCACCTGGAGATCGCCGTGGAGGCGGCCGACGCGCTGATCAAGCTGGCGTTCCGCCGGTTGCCCGAGGGCGACGACCGCGTCCTGGCCGAGGCGAAGGCGCTGATCCGGGAGTACCTGCACCGTCAGGTCGACGCCCCGGCCGGCGCCGACCAGCCCGGCTGACCGGGACCGCGCCGGCGCCCGGGGCCGGGCGGCGGCCGGGGTGCGAACGGCCCGGGGTGGCGGCCGGACAGGAAGAAGGTGGCCCGGGGTGCGCCGGGCCGGTGGATCAGAGGAAGGCATGGCCCTCGCCCCGGTAGGTGGGCACGGTGGCCACGACCGCATCCCCCTCGACCAGGTGCAACTCGTTGACGTGCTCGCACAGCTCGCCGGCCTTCGCGTGCCGGAACCACACCCGGTCGCCGACCCGCAGCGCGCCGGCCGCCGCGCCGGCCAGCGGGGTCTGCACCTCGCCGGCCCCTTCGGTGCCGATGAACTTCAGGCCCTCCGGCAGCCACGGCCGGGGCAGCCGGCTGTCCTCGGCCGGGCCGGAGGCGATCCAGCCGCCGCCGAGCACGGTGGCCAGGCCGGGCCCCGGGCGGCGGACCACCGCGCAGGCGAAGGACGCCGCCGGGGTGGGGCGCCAGGCGCGGTACGCGTCGAACAGCGTCGGCCCGTACAGGCCCGATCCCGCGGTGACCTCGGTGACCGCGGGGTCGGCGCTGGTCGCGGCCACGCTGCCGGTGCCGCCGCCGTTGACGAACTCCAGGTCGGCGTGTTCGCGTACGGCGGCCACCGCCGCGCCCCGGCGGGCCAGCAACTCGCGGTACGACCCGCGCTGGGCCAGCCGGATCGCGGAGCCGAGCACCGCCCGCCCGGGCGGTGCGTCGCCGAGGCCGGCGATCTGCGCCTCGTACGCCATCAGCCCGACCAGCCGGAAGCCCGCGCGGGCCGCCACGGTGGCGGCGAGCGCGCCGGCGGCCCGGGCGCTGTGCACCGGCGACCGGCGCACCCCGACGTGCACCCGCCCGCCCAGCGGTCGCCAGGAGGCGTCCAGGTCGAGGCAGACCCGCAGCTCGGGGCGGCGCCCGGGCGGGCACACGGCGTCGACGAGGTCGAGCTGGTCGGTGCCGTCGATCATCAGCGTGACGGCCCCGGCGAGGGCCGGGTCGGCGGCGAGCGCGGCGAGCGCCCCCCGGTCGGCCGTGGGGTACGCCACCAGCGCGTCGTCGGTCACGCCGGCGCGGACCAGCCAGATCGCCTCGGGCAGGGTGAAGGCCATCACGCCCCGCCAGCCGGGTCGCGCCAGCGCCCGGCCGATCAGGTCCCGGGCGCGGACGGACTTGCTGGCGATCCGGACCGGCTTGCCGTCGGCACGTTCGGCCAGCGCGGCGGCGTTGCCGTCGAAGGCCGCGAGGTCCACGACGGCGTACGGCGGGTCGAGGTGCGCGGTCGCCCGGTCGAGGCACTCACGAAGTTTGTCGCTTTCGATGGCCACGTGTGCACGCTAACTGTCTGGGAGGCAATGCGAAATACCCTCGCGTCTGTCCGGGCTGCGGGCGGTGGTCGCGGCGGCCTAGGCTCGGCGAACAGGAGAATGTCGCGGCGGGGTGGGTCCCCGCCGGGTCTAGAGTGTTCCACCGGGACTGCCCAGCGATGGGCCGGCACGTGGAGGTACGGCCATCGAAAGCCAGTTCAACGGCGAGTCGCCCGGCGTGTCGTCGTCCTCGTCCAAGCCCGGGGGCACCGCCGAGAAGCCCGGCGCGGACCACTCCGGTTACGCCGCCATCCGCTCGGTGCTGCGGATCACCCCGTTCCGCCGGCTCTGGATCGTGCTCGGCGCGGCCTCCTTCGGCGACTGGTTCGGCCTGCTCGCCACGTCGGTCTTCGCCGCCTCCCAGGTCGAGGGGAGCACCGCCCAGGGCGCCGCCTTCGGTGGCGTGATCGCCATCCGGCTGCTGCCGGCGCTGGTGCTCGGCCCGATCGCCGGCGTGTTCGCCGACCGCTTCGACCGGCGCTGGACCATGGTCATCTGCGACGTGTTGCGGTTCCTGCTCTTCGCCTCGATCCCGCTGGTCGCGTTGCTCGGGGCGAGCGGGCCCGTCGTGGTCGGCTGGGCGGCGATCGCCACCTTCCTGATCGAGTCGATCACGCTGCTGTGGATCCCGGCCAAGGAGGCCGCGGTCCCCAACCTGATCCCGCGCGCCCGGCTGGAGGCCGCCAACCAGCTCACGCTGATCACCACGTACGGCCTCACGCCGGTCCTCGCCGCCCTGGTCCTCGCCGCGCTCGACGGCATCGTGCGCGCGGCCACCGGGGGCTCGACGCCGGACTGGGCCGCGCCGGCCGACCTGGCGCTCTGGTTCAACGCGTTCTCCCGGCTGGCCACCGCGCTGGTGGTGGCGTACGGCATCAAGGAGATCAGCCAGGGGCAGTCCGCCGAGCGGGAGGGCACCGAGCAGAGCATGCTGCGCCAGTTCAAGGAGGGCTGGCGCTACATCGGCCAGACCCCGCTGGTCCGCGGCCTGGTGCTCGGCATCTTCGGCGCGTTCGCCGGTGGCGGCATCGTGATCGGCACCGCCAAGTTCTTCGCCACCTCGCTCGGCGCCGGTGACGCCGCCTTCTACCTGCTCTTCGGCGCCATCTTCATCGGCCTCGCGCTGGGCATCGGGCTCGGCCCGATGATCGTCAAGGACATGTCCCGGCGGCGCTGGTTCGGCATGAGCATCGTGCTGGCCAGCGCCTCGGTGATGGCCCTGGCCTTCGCCATCCACCTCTCCATGGCGATGGTCGGCGCGATCCTGGTCGGCGCGGGCGCCGGCATGGCCTTCCTCTCCGGCACCACCCTGCTCGGCGGGGAGATCGCCGACGAGGTGCGCGGCCGGGTCTTCGCGGTGGTGCAGATCGGCACCCGGCTGGTGCTGATCCTCGCGATCGGCCTCAGCAGCCTGCTGGCCGGCGTCGGCGGCTCGCGCCGGCTGGAGCTGGCGGACCTGGGCATCTCGATCTCGTCCACCCGACTGCTGCTGCTCGCCGCCGGCGCCGCCGGCATCTTCGCCGGGATCAGCGCGTTCGGGCAGATGGACGACAAGAAGGGCGTTCCCGTCCTGGCCGACCTCTGGGGCTCGATCCGGGGCCGCCCGCTGATGCCGGCCGAGCCGTTCGTCTCCGCCGGCCTCTTCGTGGTCTTCGAGGGCGGCGAGGGCGCCGGCAAGTCCACCCAGCTCACCGCGCTCGCCGAGCGGCTGCGCGGGCAGGGGCGTGACGTGGTGGTGACCCGCGAGCCGGGCGCCACCGCCGTCGGCGAGCGGATCCGGTCGCTGCTGCTCGGCGCGCCCGGCTCCGACGTGCCGTCGCCGCGCGCCGAGGCGCTGCTCTACGCCGCCGACCGGGCGCACCACGTGGCCACCGTCGTCCGGCCGGCGCTCGTCCGGGGCGCGGTGGTGATCAGCGACCGGTACGTCGACTCGTCCCTGGCGTACCAGGGGGCGGGGCGGACGCTCCCCGTCGACGAGGTCTCCTGGCTCTCGTCGTGGGCCACCGGCGGGCTCAAGCCCGACCTGGTGGTGCTGCTGGACGTCGAGCCGAACACCGGCCTGGCCCGGGTGGCGGCGCGCGCCGAGGCGGCCGACCACCTGGAGGCCGAGTCCGTCGCCTTCCACGAGCGGGTCCGGTACGCCTTCCTCGACCTCGCCGCCGCCGACCCGAAGCGCTACCTGGTGCTCGACGCGTCCCGCCCGGTCGAGGAGATCGCCGGCCAGGTGGCCCGGCGGGTCGAGGAGATGTTCGGCACCCCCGGCGGCATCGTGCACCCGCGCCCCGCGCACGGGCCGGACACCTCGGTGCAGCCGGAGTTATCCGAATCGGAGCTGGTACCGATGGAGCGCCGGACCTGATGCCCGACGTCTTCGCCGACCTGGTCGGGCAGGACGAGGCGGTCGACACGCTGCGCCGCGCCGCCGCCGCGGCGTCCGCCGTGCTGCGCACCGCCGCCGTCCCGCCCACGACCGACGCCGCCGGGGACGGGTTCGACGCGCTCGCCGAGGAGTCCGACGGCGGTCAGCCGGCGGCCGCCGTCGACGCGGGGGCGGGAATGACGCACGCCTGGATCTTCACCGGGCCGCCCGGGTCGGGCCGGTCGGTGGCGGCGCGGGCCTTCGCCGCCGCCCTCCAGTGCGCGTACGGCACCGGCTGCGGCGAGTGCCCCGGCTGCCACACCACGATGACCGGCACCCACGCCGACGTCCGGATGGTGGTGCCGGAGGGGCTCTCCATCGGCGTCAACGAGATGCGGGCGCTGGTGCTGCGCGCCGCCAGCACCCCGTCGGGCGGGCGCTGGCAGGTGGTGGTGATCGAGGACGCGGACCGGCTCACCGAGGCGGCCGGCAACGCGCTGCTCAAGGCCATCGAGGAGCCGCCGCCGCGGACGGTCTTCCTGCTCTGCGCCCCGTCCACCCACCCGGACGACATCTCGGTGACCATCCGGTCGCGCTGCCGGGTCGTACCGCTGGCGCAGCCCGCGCCCGAGGCGGTGGCCGAGGTGCTCGTCCGCCGCGACGGCGTCGCGCCCGACGTGGCGCGGTGGGCGGCGGCGGCCGCGCAGGGGCACGTGGGGCGGGCCCGCCGGCTGGCCCGCGACCCGGAGGCGCGCAAGCGCCGGGAGGCCGTGCTCGCCGTGCCGCGCCGGCTGACCGGCGTGGGTGCCGCGTTCGACGCGGCGTCGGCGCTGATCGAGGCGGCCGAGGCGGAGGCCGAGGCGTCCGTCGCGGAGGCCGACGCGGCCGAGCGGGCGGCGCTGGAGACCGCGCTCGGCGCCGGCGGCACCGGGCGGGGGGCGGCCGGCGCGATGCGGGGCGCCGCCGGGCAGCTCAAGGACCTGGAGAAGCGGCAGAGGTCCCGGGCCACCCGGGCGCAGCGGGACGCGCTGGACCGGGCGCTGGTCGACCTGGCCGGCTTCTACCGCGACGCGCTCACCATGGCGCTGCGCGCCCCCGTGGCGCCGGTGCACACGGACACCGCCGCGCTGGCCGGGGCGGGCGCGCAGAAGTGGGACGCCGAGGGGGCGCTGCGCCGCCTGGAGGCGGTGCTGGAGTGCCGGGCGGCGATCGAGGCGAACGTCAAGCCCCGGATCGCCGTCGAGGCGATGATGCTCTCGCTCTGGAAGGGCTGAGCCCGCCGACCGGCCCGCCCGAGCCGGGCCTTCGGTGGTCGCTCCACCCCATGGAGGTCCCCCCGGCCGGACCCCTTGTCCACAGGCATCGACAGGCGCAATTGCTGTGCGGTACGGTCCGGTGTGCCGCGGTGACGGTGGCGGCACGCACAGTGATGACCTGGTCCGGGAGGAGTCCGCCGATGCCGCGGGGGGAGATCGACGAGGCCTGGATCGAGGAGGCGGTGCGGCGCTACCGCCGGATCGAGTCCCTCCAGACCGAGTTCGACCAGGCGGTGTCGACCGTCGAGGTCACCGTGCGATCGCCCGACGGGCTGGTCGAGGTGGTGGTCACCGCCGGCGGGCGGATCACCGACGTGCGCTTCCTGGGCCCGCTGCACACCCGCAACCCCCGCGACGTCGCCGGCTCGGTGCAGGCGGCGGTCACCGCGGCGGCCGACGCCGCCCAGTGGGCCCGGGAGAAGCTGCACAACGAGACGTTCGCCGCCTACCGGCCGCTGGCGGGAGCCTGAGATGGAGAGCCTGCGCGCCCTCGCCGCCCGGCTCGACGAGGCGAGCGAGACCATGACCGCCGTGTCCCGCACGGTCACCGCCGGCGATCCGGCGCAGGCCGCGTTCGGCGCCGACGCCCCCGGCCGGCCCGGCGAGATCGGGCGGGCCCTGCACCGGCAGTGGACGGCCGCCACCGGCGACCGGGCCCGGGAGGCGCACGTCGCCGCCCAACGGCTGGCCGCCGCCGCGGCGGCGGTGCGGGCCGCCGCCGACCACTACGCCGACGTCGACCGCGCCGCCCGCCACCGGCTGACCGGGGAGGCGTGATGGACGCGCTGGACCGGCTCGCCGAGCCCGGCCTCGACCTGCTCCGCCGGGTCGACACGGTGCTCGCCGCGGGGGCACCCGAGGGGCACCGTGTGTGGCCGCTGCTGCGCCGGATGCAGGTGCTCCCCGGCGAGGCCGTCCGGAACTTCCTCGACCTGCATCCGGCACCGTTGGCCGCCGCCGGCCACAGCGCGCGCCGCCTGATCCGGGGCTACGACGAGGCCTGCGCCGCGCTGACCGACCCAATGCTCTGGTCCGGCCCGGCCGCGTCGTCGTACGGGCAGGCCCGGGCGGCCCTGCTGCGCCACCTCGACGAGGGGCCGGAGAGCCTGGTCGGCCGGCTGGAGTCGACGGCCGGCTACGCCGACGCGCTCGCCGACTGGGTGGAGGGCAGCCGGCTCGCACTGGCCCGGGCGCTCGCCGACGTCCTCCGCTGCGCCGAGGCGGTGACCGTGGTCGCGGCGACGTCGATGCCGGCCGGCGGGCCGGGGCACCGGGCAGCGGCGGGTCCTGGCGGGACCGCGGCCGCCGAGATCGCCGCGCGCGTGCTGGCGGTGCTCTGCGTCGCGTACGACGGGGCCGAGACCCTGCTGCGCCAGTGGGCGCCGAGCCTCGCCGAGTCCCGCTGGCGGGCGCCGGTGGTCGACCGCCCCCGCTACGACACCCCCACCCGCGTCGGCTGGTGACGTGCCGGTGTGGACGTGCAGTAGTCGGTCGGCGACTGCCGACCCGGTCGTTCCGGTCCGCGCGTCGTAGGGTGTGAGGCATGGGCATGCTCTGCGCGGTCAGCTTCCAGCGGTACGGGCGCCTCTACTACCTGGACCCGGGCGAGCTGCGTCCCCAGGTCGGCGACAAGGTGCTGGTGCCCACCGACGACGGGCCCGAGGTGGCCGAGTGCGTGTGGGCGGCGCAGTGGGTCACCGAGGAGACCGAGGGCTTCCCCCGGCTGGCCGGCCTGGCCGGCGAGGAGGACCTGCGCCGCGACGAGACGGTGCGCCGCCGCAAGGCCGAGGCGAAGGTCGCGGCGAAGCGGCTGATCCGGGAGCACGCCCTGCCGATGAAGGTGGTGGCGATCGACCACGTGCTGGGGGCCGCCGAGGGCGGCGGCGAGCGGAGCACCATCTACTTCACGGCACCGCACCGGGTGGACTTCCGCGCGCTGGTCCGGGATCTCGGCGCCACCCTGCACTGCCGGGTGGAACTGCGCCAGCTCTCCGCCCGGGACTCGGCACGGGTGCAGGGCGGCATCGGCTCCTGCGGCCGGGACCTCTGCTGCGCCACCTTCCTCACCGACTTCGAGCCGGTCACCATCCGGATGGCGAAGGACCAGGACCTGCCGCTCAACCCGCTGCGCATCTCCGGCGCGTGCGGCCGGCTGATGTGCTGCCTGAAGTACGAGCACCCGCTCTACCAGCGGTTCCAGGAGTCCGCCCCGGCAGTGGGCAGTCGGGTGACCACCCCCGACGGCACCGGCCGGGTCGTGGGGCACAGCGTGCCACGCGATGCGGTGACCGTCCGCATGGACGCGGACGGCTCCCGGTGTTCCTGCTCGCGTGCTTCGGTCTGTGGTCCGCGCCAGGCCTACGAGAGCCGTCCGCCAGTCGGTCGCGGAAGCCGAGGAGAGGTGACCGGCCCCGCCTGACGGGCTGACGCGCACTCGACGTGAAAGAGGTCACCCTCCGCGTCGGGAGACGCGGAGGGCGACCAGGGTGCGGGGGAGAGGTCTACCGGACGTCGGTGAGGCCGTAGGCGCGGTCGATGGTCTGTACGACGCGGTTGCCCGAGCGGTCCCAGGCCTCGGTGCGTACGGAGACCGCCCCGGTGGTCTTCGCCAGCTTCGGGTGCACGACCAGCGCGTGGTAGCTGCCGCCGAGGCCCGGCACGACCACCGCCTGCTTCCAGGTGGCCCCGTCGTCGTACGACACCCAGGTACGCAGCCCGGCGATCCGAGGCGCGTTCGGCGCGGCGTGCGGCGTGACCTCGAACCGGTACGCCCGCCCGGCCTGCGCGGTGTCGGTGAGCGACAGGTCGAAGTCGTGCTCGAGCTGGATCAACGGCTGCCAGTCACACGCGCCCGTGCCGATGTTGATCAGCGCGGTGTAGCACTGCGCCGGCTCCCGTACCGTGCCGGTCGCGCCGGCCGAGCGGAACGTCCAGTCGGTGGCGATCCGCTTCGCCAGCGTCTGCCCGGAGAACCGGTCCTCGCGGACGGTCCGCAGCGTGTACTCGCCCGGCTCCGGAGACACCGTCCAGTGCAGGAAGTTCCCCCCGCGGCCCGGCGGCGGGTTCGGGGTGATCCGGGCGCCGTCCCGCTCGAGCGTTGCCTGCACCCGCCGCGTCCCGGAGACGGAGCTGGTCAGATCCGCCGCCGACGACGAGCGTTCGAGCAGGTAGATAGTGTCCCCGTCCCGGCACGACATGCAGGTGTGCTGCTGGGGCGGGTGGCTCGGCAGGGTGCCCAGCACGACCGGCGGCTGGTGGATCTTCTCCGTCCGTGACAGCGGCCGGGTGAACGTCCCGATGTGGTCGGTGCCGCGGCTGGCGCCGTCGGCCCGGTTGATCACCGTGAAGTACCGCGCCCAGAGGACGTCCGGGCCGGTGACGTTGTAGTACTCGGTGCGGGCGACCGGCACGTCGTAGTCGTGCGCGGCGTTGGCGCTGAAGGTCTGCCCGGGGACGTAGGTGTGGCTGACCTCGTGCGCGTTCGTCTGGTACTGCGGCGAGGGCACCTGGGCGTGCTGCTCGCTGCGCACCTGCACGAGGTCGCGGTGGCGGACGCTGTCGACCGGCTTCGCCGGCATCCGGTCGGCGGTGTGGTGCCGCAGCTTGTACTGGTACGGGCTGACGAGCTGCGCGTCGATGTCGACGTACGGCCGCTTCGCCCCGGCGATCACCTTCGCCACCTTCGCCCCCTGCGCGCCGTCGAGCCAGAGCAGCGGCAGCCGGGGCTTGACGATGTCGTACGGGGGGATCTGGGCGGGCAGGCCGATGTCGTCGCGGCCGACGAAGTACTGGAGCACGCCGGCCGCGCCGGCCTTCGCGGCCTGCTCGATCTCGTCGACGAACCAGCTGTTGGCCGGGCTGTCGAGCAGGATCAGTTTCCCCTTGACGTCCCGGCCGGCCAGCAGGTCGGCCCGGCTGGCGAGCTGGAGTCGCTGGTCGGTGGCGAACTTCGGCGCGAACTCGCTGTCGGTGAGGTAGGTCGGGTTCACCCGGAGCCGGCCGTTGCCGTGCACGGTGGTGATGGCCTCCGGCGCGGCGCGAAGCTGCTCGAACCAGGTCCCGTACTTGCCGATGGTCGGCTTGGCCCGGCTCGGTACGACGTGCGTCCGCCAGCTGTAGGCGTGGCCGGGTCCGGTGTACCACATGTTGGAGTAGGTCAGACCGGACGCCGTGGAGAAGGTGCTGCCCATGGCGAGGTGCACCGCCTCGCTCGGCAGCGGCGTGTCGATCTTCTCGACCTCCACCAGGTCGCGGGCGAGGTCGTACTCCAGGGTGGCGTTGCCGCTGATCGTGTACTGCGGGTTCTCCAGCCACGCCTGGTGGCGGAACGCCTCGGTGTCACCCCAGTAGGCGCCCCAGCAGCTCACGTGGTATTCGCCGTCCGGGACGTACCCGACGCCCTGGATGACGTTCTGGCCCGGCACACCACCCATCATGACCAGGTAGGACGTGTCGTCCCGGAGGTTGCGGAAGTCGCAGGGGGCGTTGCCCATCGCGATGGGGTCACCGGGCACGCCGACGATGCGGGTGGTGATCGTGCGCATCGGCGGCTGCCGGATCAGCCCGACCGCGAGGGTCAGCCGGGTCCCGGTGGCCTCGTCGGTGGCCACGAGCGAACCGGTGTAGCTGCCGATCTCCAGCTCGGCGGCGTCGAGCGAGACGGTGACCTCCCCGGTGCCGCCGGCCGGCACGGTGACCGAGGCGGGGGTGTTCAGGGCGCCGGTGGCGTCGCCACCGGAGATCCGGCGCAGGGTCGGGGTCAGGGTCAGGGTGACCGGCTGCGCGGTGGGGTTGTGGTAGCTGACCTGCCGGTCGAGCCGGGGGTCGGTGTTCGGGGAGACGGTGCCGAAGTCGACGTTGACGGTGCCGGTGGTGACCTGCTGACGCACCGCGCGGGCCAGGTCGAGCCGGCCGGCGCCCTGCTCGTAGGCGGTGTGGCCGGCGTCCTTGCTGGTGCCGATCAGCGTCGGCTTGAGCTGGGCGGCGGTCCAGTCCGGGTGCTGCTGGGCCAGCACGGCCGCCGCGCCCGCCACGTGCGGGGTGGCCATGGAGGTGCCGTTCGCCGAGGTGTACCGGTCGTCGACCGGGGTGCCCATCGAGGTGCCGGCGGCGCGGGCCGCGACGATCCCCACGCCGGGCGCGGAGATGTCCGGCTTGATCGCCCGGTCACCGACCCGGGGGCCCCGGCTGGAGAAGTCGGCGAGCTGGTCGGTCTTGGAGGTCGCGCCCACGGTCAGCGCCGCGTCGGCGGCGCCCGGGGCGCCGACCGTGTTCTCCCGGCCGGAGTTGCCCGCGGCGATGACGAACAGGGTGCCCGTCTCGGCGGTCAACCGGTTCACCGCCTGGCTCGCCGGGTCGGTGCCGTCGGTGGGCTCGCCGCCGAGGCTCATGCTGACGACCTTCGCGCCGCTGGTGGCGGCCCACTCCATCGCGTCGATGATCCACGACATGTCGCCGTTGCCGCCGTCGTTGAGCACCTTCGCGACGAGCAGGTCCGCGCCGGGGGCGACGCCCTTGCGCGCGCCGCCCGAGCCGGCGCCCGACCCGGCGATGGTGGCCGCGACGTGGGTGCCGTGGCCGTGCCCGTCCGTCACCGACTCGACGCCCGGCACGAAGCTCTTCGAGCCCACGACCTTGCCCCGCACATCCGGGTGGTCGGCGTCGATGCCGGTGTCGAGCACCGCCACCTTCACCCCGCTGCCGTCGAGCCCGGCGGCCCACGCCTGCGGCGCGCCGATCAGGGGCACGCTCTCGGCGAGGTCGACCTTGACCTTCTGGTCCAGCCACACCTTGCCGACCCCGGAGGCCAACGACGGTCCGGTGCTCCTCGCCGCCGGTCCACGGGCAGCGGCGGCCCGGTCGGCGCCGCCGGTCAGCGCGGTCCAGAAGTCACCGACCCGGGCCTTGTCCACGGACAACCCGGCGCCGGCCACGCTGGGCAGGTCGCGTCGCACGGTGGCGCCGGGCAGCGCCGCCGGGGAGGCAGCGCGCGCCCTCGTACCCGTGCCGTAGCTCACGATCACCGGCATCGACTGGGCGGCGTCGTCGCCGTAGCCGTTGCGGGCCAGGTACCGCACGTCGAACAGTTCCTGGTCCAGCAGGCCCCGGGCCACCAGATCCTGTGCGGACTGGGGGATGACGTAGACCCCGGTCGGGTCCGAGTAGGAACGGAACGCGTCCGTCGCGGCGGGGCCGTCGGGTGAGCTGATCACCGTGGCGCTGCTCCGGCCGTCCGCCCCTTCCGCGTACCGCACCCGGTGGCCGGTGATCAGGGTGACGGTCGCCTCGAGGCCGTCGCCGGTCGCGGTGGTCACGGTGGCCGTGGCGGTCGGGTTCGGCCCCGGTTCGCCCACCGTCGGTGCGGCGGTCACCGGTGCCGGGACGCCGACGGTGGCGACGGCCACCGCGACGGCGAGGCCGCAGGCGACCCCGCCACGCCGTGATCGCCGTGGGATCAGGCTCGACATGAATATTCCTCTCCGAGGGGTGTACGCAGGGGGAACGGATGCGTCCCGTGGAGCTTCGCAGCGGGTCAGGCGTCACGGAAGCTGTCCGTCTGCCTGGTTCACGCCACTGGCGTGAATGGGGCACCATCCGAAGGGGATCTGCGTCTACGCAGGTGACGGTGGGTACGGATCGCATCACCCGGCCAGACGAACAGCCGCACGGCCCTTGTCGCCACCGCCAACCGGGGGCAGCATGACCGGATGCGGGATGATCGACGGCCGTTCCCCGACCTCGGCCTGTCTCCCGGGCAGCAGGCCCTCTACGAGTCGCTGGTCGCCAGCGCGGACCCGGTGTCACCCGACGTCGCGGGAACCGCCGACTTCGCGCGCCTGGCCGAGCTGGGCCTGGCCACGCGGCTGCCCGGTCAGCCTCCCCGGTGGACGGCGGTGGCACCCGACGTCGCGCTGGGCTCCCTGCTGACCGAGCGCCGGGAGTCCCTGCGGGAACTGCGCCAGCGGGTGACCCGGATGGCCGACCGCTTCCAGCGGGCCGCGACCGCCGAACACTCGGAACTGGTCGAGGTGCTGCACGGGCGCGACGCCATCCACGCCGCCTTCCAGGAGCTCAGAGGCAGCGCCGAGCGGGAGCTGCTGATCTTCGACGCGCCGCCGTACCTGAACGCGTTCGCGGTGCCCGCCGAGGAGGCGGAGCGTCGGGAGGTGCGGATGCGCACCATCTACGACCGGGAGGGCGTGGCCATTCCGGGGCGGCTCGCCAAGCTCGCCCGCTTCGTCTCGGCGGGTGAGCAGGCCCGGGTTGCGGACGTCCCGATGAAGTTGATGCTCTGCGACCGGCGGGTCGGCCTCGTGCCGCTGCGACCGGACCTCGCGCTGGAGACCTGTCTGCTGGTCCGCGACTCCGTCCTGCTGTCGGCGCTGCTGGCCCTTTTCGAAAGCTTCTGGGAACGGGCGGTGCCACTGGACGTGGGGGTGCGGCAGCGGGTCGAGTCGGACCCGGACGCGCCGTCGGACCTCGAACGTGACCTGCTCGCCCTGCTGGTCGCCGGGCTGACCGAACAGGACGTCGCCGAGCACCTCGGCTGCCACCCGCGTACCGTCCGCCGGCACATGAACCGGCTGTTCGCCCGGCTCGACGCGGTGACCCGGTTCCAGGCCGGCTACCAGGCCGTCCAGCGTGGCTGGCTGACCGCCGAGGACCGGGAGGAGCTGTGTACGAACTGATCGGCGACGCCGAGGAGACGGGCTACGATCTGCTGCTCGAACGCCCCGGCACCACCCTCGCCGAACTCGCCGCGATGTGGTCGGGGCCCGGCCGGCTGTCCGACGCGCTCGCCCGGCTGGAGGCCGCCGGCCTGGTCGGCGTCCAACCAGGAAACCCGCCCCGCTACACCGCGTCCGCCACCGACGTCGTCGCCGGGCTCCTCCAGGAGCGCGAGGCGTCCCTGGACCGGACGCACGACCACGTCCTGCGGCTCACAAAGGCGTACCGGGAGGCCCGCGCCGACGTCGACCCGCACGTCGTCGAGGTGGTGCGGGGCCGCCGCGCGATGGAGCAGGCGGTCAACCAGGTGCAGCGCAGCGCCCGCCGAGAGCTGTGCTGCTTCGACAAGCCGCCGTACCTCCACCTGGAGAGCACGGCCGCGACCGACCGGGAGTTGCTCGCCGCCGGAGTGCAGAGCCGCTGCATCTACGACCGGGCGGCCGTGGAGGAGAGCGGGGGCCTGCCCACGATCGAGGAGCTGATCCGGGTCGGGCAGCAGGCCCGTGTCCTGCCCGACCTGCCGATGAAGATGTACATCGCCGACGGTCAGCGGGCGATCCTGCCCATGCAGCCCGGCCCGATCGGGCAGGAGAGCGCCATCATCGTCCACCCGTCGGCGCTGCTCGACGCGCTGCGTACGCTGTTCGACAGCCTCTGGCACCGGGCGGTGCCCCTGCACCTGCCCGCCCACCGCGGTGGCGGCGAAAGCCGGAACCGCACCACGGAGATCGACGACGGGCGGCTGGTGGTGCTGCTGCTCTCCGGGCTGACCGACGAGGCGATCGCCCGCCAGATCGGCGTCGGGTACCGCACCGTGCAACGGCGTATCGCCACGCTGATGAGCGACCTGGGCGCGCGCACCCGGTTCCAGGCCGGCGTCCAGGCGGCGTTCCGCCAGATGTCCTCCCGCCCCGCCGGTGGCGGCAGGCCCCCGCTGCCCGACTAGCGGCCGGCACGCCGGCTGCCGACCGGTGCGGACCTGGTGCGTCTCAGACGATGGTCGTGGGGGGTTCGGCCAGGCGGGGGCGCAGCGGCTGCCTCGGAGCCAGCCAGGAGGAGCCGGGGGACTGGTCGGGGTTGACCTGCCAGTCGCGGGCCACCCGGTCGACGGCGACCGGGTAGATCGTCAGGGTGCCGTCGGGGTCGATGCGCAGCCGCAGGAACGCCTTCGCGTCCTCGATGCCCTGGCCCGCGAAGAGCTCGTTGAGGTTCACCCCGAACGCGCCGGCCACCAGCAGGTACGCGGCCACCAACTGGCTCGCCACCAGCCCGCTCACCGGACCGTAGAGCACCGCCGCGGCGACGGCCGGCAGCGGCCACGGCCAGTCGTAGAAAGGCAGGGCCAGCCAGGCCCAGGTGCCGGCGGCGCCCAGCCCGATCTGGGCCAGCCCGTGACCCACGCCGAGGATCCAGTGCCGGGCGTGCCGTTTGCCACCGGAGCTGGGCGGCTTGGCGAAGAACGCCGCCGCGAGCATCGTGACGATCAGCATCGCCATCAGCGGCACGCTGAACAGCCGCTGGTCCGTCCCGCTCGGGTTGGACACGACGCCGGCCATCGCCAGCATCAGCAGCGTGTGCAGGGTGCCCAGCAGGGTGGTGAAGCCCGGGTTGCGCAGCGGCAGGCGGGGGAAGATCCCCCAGGCGTACCGCCGGGAGCGGGCCTTCTCCGGGTAGCGGCCGGCCAGCTCGTACGGGTGGGAGACGCTGGCCCGCCGGGCGAGGGTGTCGCGCGGCGGCACCTCGATCCGCTCCGGGAGCTGGTGCGTCGGGTAGAGGTACGCGCCGCCGCCCCCGCAGGTGATCAGCTGCCGGTCCGGGCCGGCGTACCGGGCGTAGTGGTGCAGGTCGCCGGAGATCAGCAACCGCACCTGTGCCCCGGTGGGCGCGACGATCGTGCGGATGAAGTAGTCGATCGAGTCGTACGCCGTGGGATGGTCGACGGCCTTGACCCACGTCGGCGCGGGCACGGCCAGGATCACCCGGCTCTCCGGACCCAGCCGCTCGGCGACCCGGTCGAAGTAGGTGAGCTGCGGATCGTCCAGGTACGAGCCGGACTGGTCGTCGAGGCCGAGCAGCCACCAGCCGGCGGGCAGCTCCACCGCGAAGTACGAGCGGGACTGCCCGGTCTCCCAGCCACCGAAGTGCCGGTCCCGGGACCGGACGAAGAGCCGCAGGAAGGCGGTCAGGCCGTCGTACCAGTCGTGGTTGCCGGGCACCGCGAACAGCGTGGGCCGCTCGGGCGGGGTGACCGGCAGCGCGGCCTGGTACGGCCCCTTGCACCGGTCCTCGTACGCCTCGAAGGCCGCCGACGGGTAGACCTGGTCGCCGCCCATGACCAGGGTCTGCGCGCGGGGCAGCCGGTGCCCGTCGACCTCCAGCTCCGGCTGGGCGAGCAGGTAGGCGACCGAGTAGGTGGCGTTGAAGCCGTCGCCCAGGTCGGCCACGTAGTCCAGCCAGAGACCGCCGTCCGGCCCGACCTGCCGGGCGATGCCCGCGTCGAGGGAGTTCTGCAGCTCCCGCTTGTCCAGGTACGCCCCGAAGAGCATCGCCAGCAGCGTACGGATGCCGGTGCTGATCAGCAGGAACGGCGCGAGCCACGGCACGGGCTTGCGCGGGGTGAAGCCCAGTTCCCGGGGGTCGATGCCGCGTGGCCGGCGCGCCGCCCGCCCGCCGGCCGCCTCGCTCGTGTGCGCACTCTCCGCCGCGCCGTCCTGCGGATCCACGTCGGGGACGCGATCGTCGTTCACCCGCCGCAGCGTAGTCCCGGCCGGCGGAGGACGCTGTCCGGCGGACGACGGTTCGGGGCCGGATGTCCGGATGGGGATCCGGTTCGGCCACCGGGCGGGTCGTGCCGTACACTTGACGATCGTTGCCGCCTTAGCTCAGTCGGCTAGAGCGACGCACTCGTAATGCGTAGGTCGACGGTTCGATTCCGTCAGGCGGCTCGGTGAAGAAGCCCAGGTCAACGACCTGGGCTTCGCCGCTTTTCAAGCTCGACCACACCGCCGCCGGTGGTGCTGGTCGGCATCCCGCGCCGTGACCGCCTCGTCCAGCCGGTTGGCGGCCGCGTCCAGGTCGTCACCGAACAGCCCGGCGTACACGTCCAGGATCATCGATCACTGTTGGCCGCGGCTACGAGGGGAACGGCCTCCAGTGCCCCTCGGAAACGACCTCGACGGTGCCGTCGGTCACCTTGATGGCCGTCTGGTCGTCGATTGCGTACGCCGGACCGGCGATCTCGGCCGCCCATCTCTCGGCACCAGCCATGGTGTTGTCCGGCTCGAGACCTAGGTGCGGGAAGATCGAGAAGTCGACGACCCCCAGTGTGCGGTCGTCGGGCGCGGACTGCCACTCGACGAAGTCCGCACCGATCCGGGGGGTCAGCACCATGCTCCCCGCACTCAACCCCACCCAGACGGTGTCCCGCAGCGACGGCAGGAGATCCGCCAGCCCGGACTGCTGCATCCAGTGGCACAGGTACGTCGCATCGCCGCCGGCCACGAGCATGACGTCAGCCTCCCGGACCCAGGGGACCCATCGCTCCTCGCCGATGCTGGGCAGCGCTGTCAGCTCGAGGACGCCCAGCGACTTCCAGCCCAGGTCGCACATGGGTAGCGGCGTCTGCCCGGTGATGAAGCGCCAGGCCGATGCTGGCCCGCCCATGGGGTGGGCTGCCGTAGGGATGCAGAGGGCACTGGAGGCGGCGATCGGCTTCCCCAGCAGGTCGACCAGCGCATCGCGGATGCTCGGGTTCTTGACGCCCGCGGACGTGAGAAGGAGTTTCACGCTCGCCTCCTGTGCGTAGCGGTCATGACGCTCTCCCCGAGAGTTGGGAGATCGGGTGCATGGGAGTACAGACTGGACACCATAACGAAACTCATCGCCGTTGCGACTCCTCAAGCCCTCGCACGCACATCGACATGAGCGGACGTCTCGTCGACGGCCAACCTACCGCCTCCAGATCGCCGGCCCTGTCGCAGATCACCTGGCAGAGTTGCGTCGCACATCAGCTGACGGATCAAACGACGCGAGTAGTTGTTGATTCCGCTCTTTAGATCAAGGCGGCCCGCAGGCGGGCCGCGCCGGCCCGGCTCTGGCCTGCCGGCGACCTCCGGCCGGCATCGGACGGGCCGGTCGGCCACGCTGACCGGCAGCCTCGCGTATTCGTGCGATGCCAGTTCGATAGGGCTGTGGCCGCAGTAACAGCCGTCAGCAACCGTCTTCAGGTCTCGGCAGGACAGGGCCTGAGCTTCCCTCGGTTACTCGGAGGACGATCTGCAGGGCGGCCTGGGCGGGAGTGAGGTGTGCGGTGTCGACGACCTCGGCCTCGGCGTGCAGCCACGTGCGGGCCGCCTCGGCGTAGGGCTCAAGGTACTTGAGACGGAACGGAGACGGAACGGGGTGTTCCCCCTCGATACGCCCGCGCAGGGTGTCTTCGTCGGCGTGGAGGACGAAGTGCCTTACCGGGATGTCATGTTGGGCGAGGCCCGTACTGATTTCGCGCCAGTATGGCTCGACCAGGACAGTCATGGGCATCACCAGAGTGCCGCCGGTGTAGTCGAGCACACGGCGAGCGGTCTCGACGACGAGCTGCCGCCACGGCGGCCAGTGCTGGAAGTTGTCAGTTTCAGGCAGCCCTGGCGTGATGTCCATGAGTGTCTCGCCGACCTTCTCGGCGTCGAAGACCCGTGAACCCGGGATCAGTTGCTGCACGAGAACGCTGGTCGTCGTCTTGCCCGCACCGTGGGTGCCGTTGAGCCATACGATCACAGGGCACATTAACGCGCGTGAGCCGCTTGCCCCTGGACTCTCGTGGGCACCGCCCGCAGTTCGATGACGACGAGGACCAGGGTGTGACCCACCCCCCTGGGTGCCCGATCCGCTACGCCACCCGCCCGGCGTCAAGGGCGCTGCGCGTCGGCACGCCGATGGCTTACGGCCGCCCCGTCCCCCGACCGGCGCCGCAGCCCTCGGCACCTGTCGGGGGACGGGGCGGACCGGCCAGCATTGCTGCCTTTCCGAGGAGGAACGACCATGTCCGTCCAGGAGCCACCAGAGGCAGTGACCAAGAGAGCGCTGGCCATGCTCCTGCATCTGGCGTTCATCGAAATCCGTCTCCAGACGTCGCGCTCGAACGGAGACCAGTCGATGGAAGCACTGGCCAAGCGCCGTGACCGGATCAATGAACTCGCTGACCTCTGCCATAACCTGCCCGGATACCTCGCATCCGACCAGGGGCACCGGGCTGCGGCAGGACTGCGATACGTGTGGGGACTTTCGTCAGGACGCAGACGAGGCTGGCTCCGAACCCGCTTGGACCACCTCGACTACGACTACGGCTGGCTGGAAGCCCTCGACGCCGAGAAGCCCACGGAAGGTCACCATGAGCCGTCCGTGGGCCAGTGACCGTGGTGCACAACGGGCAAGAGACGCAGCCGGGGCGGTTACCGCCGCTCGGCGCGCCCGTCGCCGAAGAACTTGAAGCCGCGGTCCGCGAGCAGTTGGGGCCCGGTCAGCCGAACCTCCGCGCCCGGGGCCGCACGGCCCACCTCGTTCACGAAGTCGATGAGGCCCTCGCCCGACAGGATGTTCCAGGACCGCCCGTCGCGCCGGACCACCTCGACCACGTTTCTGCCCGCTGGCGCCCCGATCTCCGCCAACTCGTCGAGTGCGATCGAGGAGGACGCCACCAGGGTCCGCAGTCGCAGACGGGTGTCGGTGAGTTCCATCCGGTAGACCAGGCGCACCAGGTACCACCAGCTCAGGGGGATCCCTACCGCCAGGAAGAGCAGCCCCTGCCACCACGTCAGGTGGTCGAGATTCGCCACGACGACTGGAACCGCGACCGTGAGGCCCCGTCAGCAGGATCATCAGAGCGATGGAGCGCTGCCCGTACCGCGCCCTGACGGCTCCGCGTTCCATCGTCCGCCCTTCCCGGCGCCCGCTGTGTGAGCCCACTACCCGGGGATGGTCACGCCAAACGCGGCCATCGATTCCTGAGTCCAACTGGCCGTGCCTCTACGGGATCGGCCGCTCAAATTCGGACGGTCGCGCCGGGCGGGTGAGCGCGGGGACGGGCCGGCCGGCTCCCGGGGGAGCGCACGTCGGCCGGCCGGGTGTCGTACGGTTCGAGCCATGCCCGCACCCGATGACGTCCTGGCTGCCGTCCGCGACTTCGTGGCCCGCGTCGACGCGCTCGATCCGGGCGCTCCGCCGCAGGGCGAACTGGTGATCGGCCTGAGTGGCGTCGAGTCGCGGCTGGCGCTGACCGTCCCGGTCGCCCGCGCCCTGGTGGAGGCGTTGCGGGCGTACCACGACCCGCGCGACCGGGGCCGCTGCGACCACTGCGGCGGCGGGCGGCTGGACGACAACTTCCTGTGCGGTGACTGCGGCCGGCCCAGCGGGCTGTTCGGGCAGTTGATCTCCGAGCGGGCCGCCCGGCACGGGGAGGAGGCTGCGATTCCGGCGGCACCCGCCGCGGGTGGTCGACACGCCCGGGACGCCGGCCGCTGACCCCGCCGCACCCCGCGGACCGTGCGGTGACGCGATCCTGCCGGTGGCAACTGCGGCGACCGGGGCCGCGAGCTGCGGGTACGTCGGCGATCGACGATTTCCTGTCGGGGGAGTCCGGCACAATCCGGCCGGCTGGAGCGCCTGACTCACGCGCCCACCCTCGGGTGGGAACCGCGAGTTACGCCGGGCGCCCTAAATACTGACCGTACGCAGTCGTCAACCCTCCGGAGGCAGCCTCATGCAGTACGCACCCGTCGTCGTCGCCCTGCCGATCGCCGATCGCCGGACCTCGTACCGCTTCTACTCGGAGGGGCTCGGCCTGGAGGCCGTCGGCGAACTGGCCGACGACGGCGTCCCCGAGCCCTTGCAGTACGCCGTCAACGACGGCCTGCGCGTCATGCTGGTGCCCACCGGTGGCTTCGGCTGGGCCATCGGTGGCCGCGAGGTGGCCGGGCGCGGGCAGAGCGAGTGCATCGTCAACCTCCCCGCCGCGACGCCGGCCGAGGTCGACGAGATCTTCGGGCGGGCGCGGGCCGCCGGCGCGGAGGTCGTCGTCGAGCCGGGGCAGCAGCCGTGGGCCTACACGGGCACCTTCGCCGACCCGGACGGTCACCTCTGGACGGCGTCCGCGGACGCGCACTGACGGCCACCGGCCCGACCACGAGCCGGGCCGGATGGCAGGACGCGGGCCAGGCTCAAGGGGCAGGGCGTGCGGCAGGTCGCGCACGAGCGGACGGCCCGGGTCGCGAGGACCCGGGCCGTCCGCTGACAGGGGCAGGCGTACGAGAGCCGAATCAGAGGGTGCGGTGCGGGTAGCCGGCGGTGCCGGGCTCCGGGACGACCTCGACCTCGGTCACCACGTACTCCGTGTCGGTCGTGGCGGTGGTCGGCCGGCCGTCCTCGTCGGCGTCGGAGCGGCGCTTCGCGGCCACGGCGGCTCCGGCCGCCGCCGCCCCGGCCACGGCGGCGCCCGCCGCCACGGCCTTGCCGGACACGCCGGCGCTGCCGCTGTCGCCGCGGGTGGCGGCGGCGTGCTCGACGCCCGGCGTGCCGACACCGACGCCGCTGTCGACCGTGCCGCGCCAGGCGCCGCTCTCCACGCCCCGTTCCTCGATGTACGTCTTGAACTTCCGCAGGTCGGAATCGGCCTGCCGCTCGATGATGTTGAGCTTGTCGCCGGCCTTCTCGAGCAGGCCCTCGGGCTCGTACTCCAGGTGCAGGCGGACCATGGTGCGGTCGGCGTCGACGGGCTGGAAGTAGACCGCGCCGGCGTTGGTCACGCCCTCGGTGGCCGCCCAGGCAACCTTCTGGTCGGGCACCTGCTCCAGCACCTTGGCGTCCCACTCGCGCTGGACGCCACCGATCTCGGCGACCCAGTGCATCCGGCTGTCGTCGAGCTGGCGCACCTCACGCACGCCCCCCATGAAGCGGGGGAACTCCTCGAACTGCGTCCACTGGTTGTACGCGGTGCTGACCGGAACCTGTACTTCGATGGACTTCTCGACCCTCGTGGTCATGGGCAATCCTCCTCGTCAGGTCGAACCGCTCTCGTCGGTGGTGAGAGCCGTCCTCGTCAATCGAACTCCTACCCCCGGCAAGGGCCCTCAATCGCCGGGCCTGCCGAAACACCACATCGGACGGCGGCCAGGCACCGGGACCGGGGGCCGGTCAGTCGGCCTGCTCGGGGAGCCCGCGCAGGTGGCGGACCGGCGAGAAGACCACCCACAGCACCCCGGCGAGTGCGCCCGCCGTCGCGATCCAGAGCGCCGGCCGTACGCCGAGGGTGGTGCCGAGCGCGCCGCCGAGCAGCGCGCCGATCGGCCGGATGCCGTAGTTGACGGTGCGCCGGGCTCCGGTCACCCGCGCCAGCAGCGCCTGTGGGGTGAGCGCGGTCTGCACCGAGCCGCCCACGATGTCGAGCATCATCACCCCGACGGCGGAGAGGAACTCCGCGCCGAAGAGCATCCCGAGCACCAGCGGGGTCGGCCCGCCGGCCAGCGGGACGAGCAGCAGGGGAGCGGGGAAGAGGACGAACGAGGCGACCAGCGCCGGGCCGACGCCGAAGCGGCGTACCAGCCGGCCGGTGACGGTCGCGCCGATGAGCCCACCGACCGCGCCCGCGCCCAGCACCGCGCCCAGCAGGCCGGGCGCGAGATGCAGTTCCTGCGTCGCGTAGAGCACGAAGAGCGCGATGAACATGAAGTTGAACAGGTTCACGGTGGTGGTGCCGAGCAGGATCGCGCGCATCATCGGCGTCCGCGCGATGAACCCCAGCCCTGCGCCGAGGGCGAGGCCGCCGCCGCGCGCGGGCGCCGGCTCCGTCGGCCGGATCCGCCCCAGGAAGGACGCGGACACGACGTACGACAGCGCGTCGACGACCAGGGCGATCGGGGCGGTGAGCACCTGCACGAGGACGCCACCGATGCTCGGCCCGGCCACCAGGGACATCGCCCGGCTGCCATTGATGAGGGTGTTTGCATCCACGTAGTCGGGTCGGGCCACGATGGACACGAAGAGCGGCCCCCGGGCGACCTCGAAGAACACGGCGAGCGTGCCGACGGCGAAGGCCGCCGCGTAGAGCTGGGCCATCGTGAGTACGCCGAGCAGGTGGGCGACCGGCACCGCGACGAGCAGCAGTGCGCGGCCGAGGTCGGTGAGGATCATGACCCGGCGCTTGTGCGGGTACCGGTCCACCCAGGCGCCGGCGAGTAGCGGAAGGAGCAGATTCGGGGCGAGCGCGGCGGCGGTCAGGTAGCCCATCTCGGCGGCCGTCGCGTCGAACACCAGCACGGCCAGCAGCGGCAGGGCCAGGGTGGAGATCTCGTCGCCGAAGTACGACACCGTCTGCGCGGACCAGTATCGGCGGAACACCCGCTCGCGCAGCAGCCGCGGCAGCGGACCGCGTCGGGCCGGGCCGCCGGGCGCGGCGGTGCCCGGGGCGACGGTGGCCCCGCCGCTCACGGCTGGCCGCCCGGCTCCTCGCCTGCGGATCCGTCGCGCGGGAAGCCCGCCGCTGCGGTGGGACCGGCGGATTCGGCGCGCGGGGTGGCCGGCACTGCGGTGGGGCCGGTGGGCCCGGCGTGCGTGGACGCCGTCTCGGCATGCGGTTCGGCGGTGGGTTCCGCCGGTGGTGGGTCGGTGAGGACGGCCAGCTGCACGAGGGTGACCTTCCGGCTGTCGGCCGGCCGCTTCGTCGGGTCGGTGACGCGGTCGTCGTACTCGGCGAGCAGGGCCTCGATGCGCTCGGTCAGCCGGCCCATCTCGTCGGCGGTCACGTACAGCGGCCGGTCGGCGAACCCGGTGACCGCCCGCCAGGCCACCGGCTCGTCGGCCCGCCGGGCGAGGAACTCCTCGGCGCGGCGGGTGTAGAGGGCGAGCTGGGTCGCGCTCAGGGCGTCGGTGGCGGCACGTACCTGCGGGTCGTCGGAGGCGTCGTCCCAGGAGGTGTTGTGCGCGGTGGCCCGCCAGGGCCGCTCCCGGGCGTCGGCGCCGGGCACCCGCTCGGCGAGCCCGTACTTGGCGAGCTGCCGGAGGTGGAACGAGCAGTTCGGCACGCTCTCGCCGAGCCGTTCGGCGGTCTGGGTGGCGGTCAGCGGGCCGTGCTGGCGCAGCAGCCCGATGAGGGCCATCCGCAGCGGATGCGCGTAGCCGCGCAGGGCCTTGGCGTCGGAGAGCTTCACCTCGGGCAGCGACATACGCTAAAGCTATCTTTATAAAGATGTCTTTAGCAATGCCACAGGGCGCACCACGAAGGACGACGCCTGCGTCACCCACCCGCCAACGCCGTCCGAAGGCGTCAGCCATAGGTGATCAGGACGCCATGGACGTCAAGAGCGCCCGGTAGCGTCCATGGCGTCCTGATCACCGGGGAGATCGCCGGGGGAGGGCGCCCGCCGGGGGCAGCGGGGTGGCCCTGGGGCACCCCGCGCGGGCTGCCAGGGGGATTTGGTCCGGAGCGGGGGCGGCGGTGGGGCCTCGGACGCTGACGGCGAGGCCCCGGGGCGGGTGGGGCGGCTTCAGGTGTAGATGGTGGTGGCGTATTGCGGGCCGTAGTAGCGTTCCAGGTCGGCCAGGCTCTCGGCCGGATTCTCGACCTCCTTGATCAGCCGGGCCCGGGACGGCAGCGTGTCCGGCTGCCAGCTCTCCGGCTGCCACAGTTGCGAGCGCAGGAACGCCTTCGCGCAGTGGTAGAAGATCTGCTCGATCTCCACCAGCACGGCGAGGATCGGGCGGTGCCCCTTCACGACCATGTCGTCGAACCACGGCGCGTCGCGGACCAGCCTGGCCCGGCCGTTGATCCGCAGCGTGTCCGTGCGCCCGGGGATCAGGAAGATCAACCCGACGTGCGGATTGTCCAGGATGTTGCGGTAGCCGTCGGCGCGCCTGTTGCCCGGCCGCTCCGGGATGGCAATGGTCCGCTCGTCCAGCACCATCGCGAAGCCGGGCGGATCGCCCTTCGGCGAGACGTCACAACTGCCGTCCACGCCCGCCGTCGCCACCAGACAGAACGGCGACGAGGCCAGCCAGTCCCGGTCCCGGGCGTGCAGGACGGGTCGCTCCTTGGTCAGCGCGCGCGGCATCGGCGCCCCCAGCAGCTCACGCAGTTCCTCGTGCGAGGTGATCTCCACCGTCACGTGATCCTCCCTCGTGCGTTGACCCCGGTGGGCGGCATGCCACCTGGGGCCAGCCTAGGACCACCCGGGCCAGCCTGGGGGAGCGCGACCAGCGCGAGGTTTGTCCCCTCCGGGACGGGGGTACCGCCTCATCCGTCCCGCCCGGAGAGACCGAGCAGTGGAGGCCCGATGGAGAGCCGACTCAAGGTGCTGGGTCATCCCGTCCACCCGATGCTCGTCATGTTCCCCGTCGGCCTGCTGGTCACCGCGGTCCTGTTCGACCTGGTGGACACCGTCGGCGGGCCGGACTTCCTCGGCGAGGTCGCGTACTGGAACATCACCGTCGGCCTGATCGGCGGCCTGCTGGCCGCGGCGGCCGGGACGTTCGACCTGCTGGCCATCCCGCCGGGAACCCGCGCGAAGCGGGTGGCGCTGACCCACGCCGCCGCCAACGTGGCGGTGATCCTGCTCTTCGCCGCGATCTGGGTGGTCCGGCTCAACGCCGAGTCCCGGGCCGCCGGGGGCGCGCTGATCGCCATCGAGGTGGTCGCGCTGGCCATCCTCGGCGTCAGCGCCTGGCTGGGCGGGGAACTGGTCGACCGGCTCGGCGTCGGCGTGGACCGGGAGGCCGGGCTGGACGCGCCCAGCTCACTGCGTCCCCCGGCGGCCACCCACCGGGTGGGGGAAGCGCGATGAGCGAGCGCGGCAGGCGGATCATCGAACTCGGCGGGGCATGAGCGAGCGCAGCGGAGGGGCGGCATGAGCGAGCAGAGTGGCGGGGCCGGCCGGGGCTGGCGCGGCCGGCAGCAGGGCTGGGACCCGATGGGCGAACTCCAGTCCCTGCGTTCGGAGCTGCGCCGGCTGGTCGGCGGCCGGACCGGGCCGCCGGACGTCGAGATGGCCGAGACCGCCGACGGCTGGGAGGTCGTGGTGCGGCTGCCCGGGGTGGCGCCGGAGGAGGTGGCCGTCGAACTGGACGACCGCGAGCTCTGCGTCCGGGCCCGCTCCGAGGCCGAGGTCAACGCCGACCACGGCATCCCCGGCGGCTTCGAGACCCGGGGCTTCGAGTACCGGGTCGATCTGCCGTCCCGGGTGGACCCCGACAGCATCGACGCGGTCATGGACCACGGCCTGCTCCGGGTGCGGCTGCCGCGCGCCGCCCGGCCCGCGCCGCGCACCATCACCGTCGGCCGCACCGGCCCTCGACCGGCCGGCCCCGACGGGGGTACGCCGAGCGTCGTCGACCCGGCTGCGGACCGGGAGATGCACCACCCGGACATCGCCGTCGGCGAGACCGACCGGCCGTAACGAGCCGCGTGGGCACCCCGAACCTGCTCGGCCCGGCCGCCGGGCGCGTGCCCGGTGTCGAGCGGATCGCCGTGCTGCGCGCCAACGCGCTCGGGGACTTCATCTTCGTCCTGCCGGCGCTGGACGCGCTGCGGGCCGCGTACCCGGAAGCGGAGATCGTGCTGCTCGGCGCGCCGTGGCACGCGAAGCTCTGGCGCGACCGGCCCGGGCCGGTGGACCGCGTGCTGGTGGTACCGCCCGCACCGGGGATCCGGGGCCCCGATCCGGGCGAGCCGGAGTCGGCGCCGGACGAGTTCCTCGCCGCGGCCCGCGAGGAGCGCTTCGACCTGGCGGTGCAGCTGCACGGCGGCGGTGCCAACTCCAATCCGTTCGTGTGTGCCCTCGGCGCGCGGGTCACCGTGGGGCTGCGGGCCGAGGACGCGCCGCCGCTGGACCGCTGGATCCGGTACGTCTACTACCAGCACGAGGTGATCCGCTACCTGGAGGTGGTCGGCCTGGTCGGCGCGGACGCCACCACGATCGTGCCGACGCTGGCCGTGACCGACGCCGACCGGGACGAGGCGGCCGAGGTGCTCGGCCCGGCGGAGCGGCCGAGGGTGGCGCTGCACCCCGGCGCCACGGACACCCGCCGGCGGTGGCCCGCCGAACGCTTCGCCGAGGTGGCCCGCGAGCTGGTCGGCGACGGGTACGAGGTGCTGGTCACGGGCACCCCCGCAGAGCAGGAGGTGGTGGACCGGGTGGTCGCGGCGGCCGGGGTGCCGGTCCGGCCGCAGGTGGGCACGCTCAGCCTCGGCGGGCTGGCCGGCTGCTACGCGGGCTGCGAGCTGGTGGTCTCCAACGACACCGGGCCACTGCACCTGGCCGCCGCCGTGGGCACCGCGACCGTCGGCATCTACTGGGTCGGCAACCTGATCACGGTGGCGAACCTGCTGCGCGGCCGGCACCGCCCGATCAGCTCGTGGACGGTGCTCTGCCCGGTCTGCGGGGTGGACTGCACCCCGGGCATCTACCCGCACCGCCCCGGCGACGGCGAGTGCCCGCACCGGGACTCCTTCGTCATCGACGTGCCGGTGGTCGAGGTCCTGGAGGCGGCCCGCGAGCTGCTCCGCCCGGAGCCCGGCGCCCCCTGAGCACCCCCCGGCGCCGCCGCGCCGCGTGCTCCCGGGCCGCCGCGCCGCCGCCCTCAGGCGGGCTGGGCCGTCTCCTCCTCGGCGAGCACGACCTCCCACGCCTCCACGTCCCGGTCGGTGACCGTGGTCGGCGACTCCAGGTGGTACGCGCCGCTGGGCAGGACGCCGGCGCCGCCGAAGCGCGCCAGCACGGCGAGCTGGGCGGCGACGTCCTCGCCCTGGTGCTTCTCGTGCACCCGCCGCCAGAAGTCGAACCCTCCGGAGTCGACCAGCTTCGCCCGGTCGTAGAGCACGCAGCCGCCGATCCAGGACACCTTGTACGCCCGCCAGGCACCCGCCGGCAGGTCCCGCTCGCGCGTGACGTGCAGCAGGTTCGCCGCCGAATGGATCGACGCCCGGTCCCACTGCGGGGTGCCCGGCCGGATCCGCTCCGGGGTGGGCCGGTCCGTCCACTCCTCGTAGTGCCGGTGCGTCTCCGGCCGGACGTCGTCGGCGTACGACAGCCCGTGCACCGCGTTGCCGACGAAGCCGCAGCCCAACTCCTCGATGGCGGTGACCAGCCGGCGCAGCGTCCCCGGCTCCAGCCAGACGTCGTCGTCGAGGCAGAGCACGTACCGGGCGGCGGACGCGGCCAGCAGGTACGCCCGGTGCTCGGCCAGCCCGCGCCGGGGCAGCCGGCGGGTCAGCAGCACGGGGTGCCCCCGGTGGCGCAGCACCCGAACCATGGTGGCCGCCGCCGGGTGCCGGTACGCGGCGTCGCCGTCGGACTGGTCGCTGACGACCACCCCGAAGCCGGGCACCCCCTCCTGGGCGGCCAGCCCGGAGAGGGTGACCGCCAGCTCGGCGGGGCGGTTGCGGGTCGGGATCAGCACGTCGAGCAGCCGGTCCGCGCGGAACCCCCCGGCCGTGCCGAGGTCGAGCGGGCGGTTCACGACGGCTTGCTCGTCAGGGAGGTGTCCTCCTGCTGCGGCTCCTGGCCGTGCGCGCGGATCCGGTCGATGATCGCCGAGGTGGACCGGTCGGGCACGTACCCGAGGGTGCGGACCTGCCCGCCGAGCCGGCGCACCAGTGGCGCCTCCGGCACCATCTCCGGCGGGTAGTCGCCGCCCTTGACGTACACGTCGGGGCGGACCGTCTCGATGAGCCCCGCCGGGGAGTCCTCCTCGAAGACCACCACGTGGTCGACGCACGCCAGCGCGGCGAGCAGGGCGATGCGGTCCTCGACCGGGTTCACCGGCCGGTCCGGGCCCTTGAGCCGGCGTACGCTGCCGTCGGAGTTGACCGCCACCACCAGCAGGTCGCCGAGCGCGCGGGCCTGCTCCAGGTAGCGCACGTGGCCGCGGTGCAGCACGTCGAAGCAGCCGTTCGTGAAGACGATCGAGCGGCCGGCCCGGCGGTGTTCCGCGACGAGCGCGGCCAGCTCGCCGGTGCCGACCAGCGCCCGGTGGCCCGCCCCGTCGACCGGTGCGTCCAGCGCGACGAGCAGGTCCTCCCGGCGGCACACGCAGGTGCCCGTGTCCGAGACGGTGATGGTCGCGGCGAGCTGGGCCAGCTGGGCGGCGGTGGGCAGCGGTGCGTCGGCGGCCAGCGCCAGCGTCATCGCCGCCAGGTACGCGTCGCCCGCCCCGACCGCGTGGCTGGCCGGCACCGGGGTGCTGTGGCTGCGCCGGGGCTCGCCGTCCGCCCCGCCGACCACCGCGCCGTCGGTGTCCAGGGTCACCGCCACCACGTCCGCGCCGGTGTGCGCGCGCAGCTCGGCGAGGCGGGACTCGGCCAGCACGGCCCGGTCGACGCCCGCGCCGGCCGTGGCGTTCACGGTGACGCCGGTGCCGGTCACGGTGAGCCCGTCCCCGGTCATCGCCACCCGGCCCTCGCCGGCCGTCGGCTCGCCGGTCGGGTTCGTCGAGCCGGCGCGGTGCGGGCCGGCGCCGCCGGGGGCGACACCCACCGTGAGTTCGGAGGGGCCGTCGGCCGGGTCGCCGTCCGGGTGGTCCAGGTGCAGCCCCGCACCGGGCGCCGGGCGGGCACCGGCGGCCCGGGCGAGCAGCCGGGTCGCCTCGGCGAAGCTGGGGGTCACCACCGTCGGGGCCAGGCCGCGCCAGTCGGCCAGGTCGTGGGCGTCCAGCGCGACCGTCGCGTACCGCTCCCGGTGCGTCACCAGCCAGGCGCGCACCGGTGCGGGCAGCGCGCCCAGCCCGTAGTCGCAGACCACCAGGGTGGGCGCCTCGCCACCCGCGGCGCGCAGCTCCTCGGTCGCGCAGTCCAGCGCGGTGAGCAACCGGCCCACCCCGTTGGCGTCGAGCGCGTCATCGGCGTCGCCGGAGTCCTCCCGGAGCAGGATCTGGTTGCCGGCCAGCATGCGCCGCTTCACCGGCGTCGGGCGTGCGGGCTGGTTGACCGTACGGTCCCAGACGCCGGCCCGGTCCAGACAGTCGTGCAGTTCGTCGCCGGCGACGTCCGCGCCGACCGGCGCCACCAGCACCGCCCGGCCCCCGAGCGCGGCGACGTTGACGGCGGTGTTCGCCGCCCCGCCGGCCGCGGAGATCCGCCGGCGCAAAGTGAGGACCGGGGCTGGTGCCTCCCGGCAGAGCCGGTCGGACTCGGCGAAGCGCCACTCGTCGAGCATGGCGTCGCCGACCACCAGGACGGGACGACCCAGCCAACCCTCCACCACCGCGGCGAGCCGGCGCTGTTCCGCTGCTCCTCCTGCCATGCCGTCCCGGGTCCCCCGGGGCATCCGGGCCAAACCTGCCCCCGCCCGGCAGGGGTTTCGGGCACCGGGCCCCGGGAAGGGACGGAAGGTACCCCCGGAGAGGAGAGGCACCGAGATGGCAGCGACGACACTTCAGGGCAAGCGGATCGCGTTCCTGGCCGCCGACGGCGTCGAGGAGGTCGAGTACGTCCAGCCCCGCGAGGCGGTGGAGCAGGCCGGCGCCACGGTGGAGCTGGTCTCGCTCAAACCCGGCACCATCCAGTCCTTCAACCACCTGGACCAGTCCGAGACGTACGACGTGGACGTGACCGTGGCCGACGTGGACGCCGGCGGCTACGACGCGCTGGTGCTGCCGGGCGGGGTGGCGAACCCGGACTTCCTGCGGACCGACCCGGACGCGGTGCGCTTCGTCAGGGCGTTCTTCGACGCCGGCAAGCCGGTCGGGGTGATCTGCCACGGGCCGTGGACGCTCATCGAGGCGGACGTGGTGCGGGGCCGCCGGCTCACCTCCTGGCCCAGCCTGCGCACGGACCTGGCCAACGCCGGCGCGGACTGGGTCGACGAGCAGGTCGTCACGGACGGCGGTCTGGTCAGCAGCCGTAAACCGGACGATCTGCCGGCCTTCTGTGCCAAGATCGTCGAAGAGTTCGCCGAGGGCCCGCACTCGTCCCGCTGACCGGTCGTTGGTCGTGAGGCCGGTGGCCGCCACCGGCCTCACGACCGACGAGGTGCCCGCCGGTCCGCACGCATGTTTCGGGTGGGCGGGGAAAGGAGGCGGGATGACCACGGAAGCCCCGGCGCTCGGCGGGCGGCAGATCCGGCTGCTGATGTTCGGCCTGATGACCGGCATGCTGCTGGCCGCGCTCGACCAGACCATCGTCGGCACCGCGCTGCCGACCATCGTCGGCGAGCTGGGCGGGATCAACCACTACTCGTGGGTGGTGACCGCGTACCTGCTCGCCTCCACGGCCTCGACCCCGCTCTACGGCAAGATGGCCGACCTGTACGGGCGACGCCCCGTCTTCCTGTTCTCCATCGGCACGTTCCTGCTCGGCTCGCTGCTGGCCGGCCTGTCGCAGGACATGACCCAGCTCATCGTCACCCGGGGGGTCCAGGGCCTCGGCGCCGGCGGCCTGATGACGCTCGCGTTCACCATCATCTCGGACGTGGTGTCGCCCCGGGAGCGCGGCCGCTACCAGGGCCTGTTCGGGGCGGTCTTCGGCCTCTCCTCGGTCGCCGGCCCGCTGGTCGGCGGCTACTTCGCCGAGACCGACTGGCGGTGGATCTTCTACATCAACGTGCCGCTCGGGATCCTGGCGCTCATCGTCTGCTCCCGGGTGCTGCGGCTGATCCCGTTCACCCGGCGCGACCACTCGATCGACTGGCTCGGCGCGGCGTTGCTGGTCGCGGGGGTGAGCTGCCTGCTGCTCGCGCTGAGCTGGGGCGGCAACGAGTACGCCTGGGGCTCCGGGGTGATCATCGGCCTCTTCGTCGCGGGCGCGGTGCTCGGCGTGCTCTTCGTGCTCCAGGAGGCCCGGGTGGCCGAGCCGATCCTGCCGCTGCGGCTGTTCCGCAGCGCCACGTTCGCGCTGGCCAACTCGGCCGGCTTCGTGCTCGGCCTGGTGATGTTCGGCTCGATCATCTTCATCCCGCTCTACCTCCAGATCGTCCGGGGCGCCTCGCCCACCCGCAGCGGCCTGTTGATGCTGCCGATGATGGCCGGCATCATCGTCACCTCGGTGCTGACCGGCCGGGCGATGAGCCGGATCGGGCGGTACAAGTGGTTCCCGGTGTCCGGCGCGGCGGTGCTGCTGGTCGGCATGCTGCTGTTCACCCGGCTGGAGGTGGACACCTCGCTCTGGGTGGCCTTCGCTTACATGGTCGTGATCGGGGTCGGGCTGGGGCTCTGCATGCAGTCGCTGATCCTGGCCGTGCAGAACTCCGTGTCGATGCGTGACCTGGGCGCCGGCACCTCGTCGGCGACGTTCTTCCGGTCGCTGGGCGGCTCGTTCGGCGTCGCCATCCTCGGCGCGGTGCTGTCGTCGCGGCTCACCTCGGAACTCGCCGACCGGCTGCCGGGCGCGATCGCCGTACTGCCGCCGGAGCAGCAGGCCGCCGTCGCGGCGAGCGGCGGGGCGGACGTCTCGGTCAACGACCCGGCGACCATCCTGGCGCTCCCCGCCCCGGTGCGCGCGGCCGTCCAGGCGGCGTTCGTCGAGTCGCTGCACCTGGTGTTCCTGACCACCGGCCTGATCGCGATCGTGGCGGTGCTGGTCACCCTGGCGCTGCCGAACGAGAAGCTGCGCGGCGCGGGCCCGGGCGGCGCCACGGGCGGCACGGACGGCCTCGGCGGCGAGGGTCCGGCGCCGGGCGGCAAGCCGCTGTCCAAGGAGTCGAAGCAGGAGGCCGCCGCCGAGATGGAGGCGAAGAGCCAGACGATGCTCTGAGCCGGGCTACACGTCAACCTTCAAAGACGAGGCACCCGGGGTGTGCTTCCTGGACCACGTGGGGGTGCGGGTGAGCGGAGCCCACCCGCACCCCCACTGTGACCATTACCTGGCGTCGTCCTTCAGCATCCAGACCAGCAGCGTCACCGCGTGCACCAGCATCGCCAGGCCCAGGATGATCGCGACGAGGCTTTGCGCGTACGGGTCGAGTTCTCCCGTGGTGACCAGGTAGGTCAGGGCGAGGTCGCCCGCAGTGGCTCCCGCCACCCTGGTTTCGGTGGTTTGATTGCTCATGAGCGTCCTCCGGGACGTTTCGAGACGACCGCCGCCTCCCACCGTTCAGAGCCGGATGCGGCGGTCGTTCTCTCCTTCCGGCCCCCGGCCGGGGACCTCCTTCTTGGATGAAGGACGCACGGGTCGCATGGCAAGCACGTCGCGCACTCGATCGACGCCGCGGGGTCGCACGACGGTCAGGCGGATGTCAGGACGACCGAGACCCGGCCGCACTCCGCTGCGAAGCTCGCGAACACGGCCTCCGCCATTGGCGTGCCGGAGTCCTGGCCGGCGCGCAGGGAACGGTTCAACAGGGCCAGAAGGCTGTCGATGCCGGTCAGGACGACCCGTCCGGGCACGAGCACCGATTGGGAGTACGACCTCGCCCGGTCGGTCATGCCGCTGAGGCACAGCAGGGCCCGGGCCTCCTCCCCACTACCTTCGTCGACGAGCATCTGCTGAACCACCGCGCTGGTGACGCGTTCGGTGGCGACGACCAGCGTGCCGGTCTGGCCGGTGGGCAGCCGGAACTGCACACGGTCCGCCATGCCCTGCACCTGGAGGTGGTACTGCTCCAGGAGACCGGTCAGGAGGTCGATCACTTCCGGCAGGTCCTCCGCCAGGCTGAAGTCCGTGAAGTAGTCGCCGTAGGAAGGCGCGTCGGGATCGTCGGCGACCGGTTTCTCACTCAATCCGACGGGAAGCCGGGCCTGAAGTGGCTGCTGCCGACGCTCAGCGGCATCCAGCGCGGCCCGGGCGGCTTCGATCTCCACTTCGGTCAGCCCCAGCCGGGCCGTCGTCAGGAGATCGCGCAGTTCCTCGGGCTCCTCGTCGCCAGGCAGGGTGATCAACCGTTCCCGGTGCAGCGCCTCGACGTGTAGATCGAGCAGCGGAGTGAGCCATGCCGGGACACCTGACCACATCGCCTCGGCGAGCGGGCGTAGCCGCTGGGTGCGAGGGCCGGTGTTCCGGTGCCGCGCGAAGTGGTCGGCGGCGCCCAGGACATTGCTCACCTGGTCGCACAACTGCTCAACATCGGCGAGATGGAGTTCGACCCGGCGTACCTCCTTGGTGACGCGACGCCGGCGCCGGCGTCGATCACGCTCGTAGCGGGTGCCGGCCTCCACCCGTCCTTTGATGTCTGCGAACGGCACGCCGTGCCGCCACAGGTAGGCGACGAGCGCACGCAGCACCACGTTCACGTCGCGCAGCCCGTCCGAGTTCTGTAGGAGGCCGACCACGGCACTTTCATCACCGTGTCCCTGATCGACCACGACGGACTCCGGAAGAGGGCTGAGCACGGCGTTCGGGTCGCGCTGCCGCAGTTCCCGAAGCAGTTGTCTCTCGGCGGTGAGCCGGGCGTCGCGCCCCTCGGCACGTAGCGGCGCGATGAGGCGGCCGACCGACTTGATCGTCTCCTGTTCGAACTCGCCGTGCGTCCAATCCGGCTCCCACGGTGACATCGAGATCCAGTTGAGTCGCCGCACCGGAATGCTGGTAGCGGCCACGGCGATCAGGTCCAGCTCGCTCGCACCGCGGACCGCTAGGTCGGCGAGCTGTTCCAGCACCGGGGCCGTCGACAGAGGCAGGTTGTTGACGGCGACCGCGACGCCCAGCGGGGACGCTTTCCACCCGTGGGCATCGAGCTTCGCGACCAGCCCCTTCTTGGTCAGTCCCTGCAACATGTCCTCCGCGCGCGGCAGGTCCCCTGGGGCCAGATCCGCCAGAAGGGTGGCGCCGATGACCTCCTGTGCCCGGGCGACGTGCTCCGCCAAGGGCTGGCTTCGGCCGCGTGCGGTCATGTCCTGAAGTACGAGCGACGCAATATCGTCGCTGGTCATCTGGCTTGCGACCTCGGTACCGCCGTGCCGGGGCAGGACGAACTGCTGCCACAGGCCCTCGACGGTGCTGAGCGTCGTCGCGTCCATCTCGTCGTTGGGGCGAAGCTTGCGGTGCAGGTAGTCGGCGTCCTCTGTCAGCACCCACGCGTCACCGCTCTTGCTCAGCCCGAGACGGCCCGCTCGCCCGATGCGGTTCTTCACGTCCCCCAGTCCCAACGACCGGAGTTCTCCGGTGGACCCGCCGGTACTCACCGTGGAGCTGGCGAGCACGACCACGTCGACGGGCAGGTTCAGGCCGACACTGAGCGTGTCAGTCGTTACCAGCACCCGCAGCAGACCGGCCCGGAACTCGTCCTGGACGAGTTCCCGTAGGGGACGAGTGAGCTGCCGTGTGTGATAGGCGCAGCCCGTCATCAACGCGGTCTCGACGTCCTTTCGGGCGCCGTGCGCGGCGGTGCGGCTCAAGCGCTGGCGTCTCTCCTCGGCCACCTCGGTGGCCAGCGACTCGTCACGGTACCGACCGAACCGCCAAGGGTTGTTCCGCGTGCGCCGGATGGGACCGAACTCCCGGTCCATCGCCGCCTGGATCGCCCCGGCCAGCGAGAATGCGCTGGTCCGCGACCGCGTGTACACCAACACGCGAAGGTCGGGATTCTCCTTCAGCTTGTGCAGGACCACCGCTGGCGCCAACACGTTGCCGCCGCTGCGAGCGCGGGCGAGGATCGAGCGCGACGCGCCTTCGTCCTTCGCCCAGTCCGACAACATCTGGGACTTCAGGTCCAGCTCGGCCTCTTCGATGGCACCGCCGTCGCCGTCGCCGTCGCCGTCGTCGCTGACAGCGCTGGTGTCGCGCAGTTTGCGCCACGTGAAACCGTCATAGGCGCGAACGTCGAGGGACACCGGGCGCTCGGAGGTGTGCCGGTGCCGCTCCTGATTGACGTCGAGCCATCCGGCGAGTCGCGTCCGGCTGTCCTGCGACAGCACTGCGCTGATGCCGACGATGGGCAACTTCGGGTAGTTCAGGCGGACCTTCGTCAGCATCGACTCCAGCCGCGGGCCACGCCCCTCGTCGTTGAGGTACTGCAACTCGTCGACGATCAGGACACCACAGCCCGACAGGGGATCCTGGCCGCTGCTGAGGTAGGCGTCGAGCGTCTCGTAGATCATGACCGCGACCTCGTACCGTCCCGAGGCCAGATCCTCGACGTTCTCGGGGTAGTCGCGGCTTCCGCCGAGCACCCGGAACTGCAGGCCGGCGTCCGCGAACCAGCCGGTCAGCTCGTTGACGACGTCGCCGACGAGCGCCTTGAGCGGCAGGGCGATGACTGCCCGGCGATTACGGTGGCCGAGTTCGCGCCGGCCGACCACGTATCCGGCGGCGAGTTGACCCAGTAGCGACTTGCCGCTGCCGGTGACCGCGCTGAGTAGCAGGTTCTCGCCCGATCCCATGGCTTCGGCGAGGATCGGAATGGTCTCGGCCTGATAGGTCGTCAGCCGCGGCTTGCCGGTGTACCGCGCCAGCCGGCGCCGGGTCGCAGCGGCCAGACTCGGCGGGAGCATCTGATCGAGGACGCTGAGCGAGTCGACCTGCCCGGTCTGCTGTGGCACGGGCTCGATCGAACTGCCGATCCGGCGAACGATGTCCCGGGCGGCGAACTGCTCGCCCTGAGAGCCCTTCAACCCCGCCCGGGTCCGACGCAGTGCCCAGTCCTTACGGCTCTTGTGGCTGTCCTCGTTGGGATAGATCCCCCGATTCGGCTGGTAGGCCGCGCTTCCTACCGAGGCTCGGCCCTCGAGCCCGGCGAGCACCAGCTCGTACCAGCACCAGACCGATTCCTGCCTGATCCGGAGGTCGGTGTCGGGCGAGTCCGGCCGGAAACCGAACTCCTCCGCCATCTCGGCCAGGACACCGGCGATCAGCGCGTGCAGCAGGTGCCCGTTGGCGGCAACACCGTCGGTCTTCTGCCACACCTCTTCGAAAGCGGCGGCGTGCTCGGGGTGACGCCCCAGCAGCGCTGCCCGCCCACGCAGCACCTGTGGGTGTTCCTCACTGAGGCCTGAGGCCACGCGGAAGAACTCGCACTCCGCGAGCGACAGCAGTTGGTTCCGCACCGATGTGGTCTGTCCCCGACGGATAAGTCGTGTGACCTCCCGGGCCTGGTTCAGCCCCACGGACAACGACTGCCAGGCCGAGTCGTCCTCGGCCGCGGGCACTCTCGCGATGTCGCTGGTCATGTCCTACCCCTTCGCGCGAACCCGGATCGACAACGACCGGGACTGACCTCGTGCATGCCGGTCGCACAGGTCGCACGGCAACTCCTGACAGGACGTCTTGGCGAACGGGAGTCGCACGGAGTCGCAAAGCCGAGCGTGGATCGGACTGCGCTTCCGCCAGACGCGTGCGTCACCGTTTGTCAGGGCCGCTTCACCGTAAGGCGAGCGCGGAGGTGGGGCACACCACCCGACAGGTTGGAGACCGGACACCGAATGTCACCCGAACTTCGCACTCCGGCAACGGTCGGCCGCCGTCGATCTTTGGGGTGTTGATCCGGCGGTCGCGCGAGGGCGGAGGATGGAACGGGCGGCGGCGAAGGATCGGCCGGCCTACTTGAGGATCAGCCGGTTGGTCTGTTCGAAGACGTCCAGGTCGGCGACGGTCTCGGCGACGCTCGCGGAGAGCGGGGCCGGCAGCTGCGCCCGGTGGAAGAAGCCCGCGTCGGTCGTCTCGTCGGTGACCCGGGTCAGCTCGCCGTCCCACTCGTCGACGCGGAACGCGGTCGTGAAGATCTGGTACGTGTGGCCGTACATGTTGGTGTGGGTGCGGTCCGGGCCCGTGTAGAGGGCGAAGGCGCTGACCCGCAGCGCGCGCAGCCCGGTCTCCTCGCGTACCTCCCGGACGGCGCAGTCGGCGATCGACTCGCCCAGTTCCATCGCCCCGGCGGGCAGGGCCCAGTGCCCGTTGTCGGAGCGCTGGATCAGCAGGAGACGCCCCGCGTTGTCGCGGACCACGGCGCGGGCGCCGACGAACATCAGCGTCCGGTCACCGGCGAGCGCGCGCAGCTGTCCCACGTACGAATCGGCCCAGGAGATGCTCACCCGGACAATTTACGGGGCCCGTCCGGGGGCGACCCGATTTCCAGGGTTCCCAACCTGTGACCGGCGACACTACTTTGTTACCCATGCGTAGCACGATGATGGACGCCCCACTCCAGGTCTCCCGGATCCTGCACCACGGCACCACCGTGCACGGCACGGCGGAGGTGGTCACCTGGACGGGCGGCGAGCCGCGCCGGATGACGTACGCCGAGGTCGGGCGGACGGCGGCCCGGCTGGCCCACGCGCTGCGCGCCGAGTGCGGTGTCACCGGCGACGAGCGCGTCGCCACCTTCATGTGGAACAACGCCGAGCACCTGGTGGCGTACTTCGCGGTGCCCAGCATGGGCGCGGTGCTGCACACCCTCAACATCCGGCTCTTTCCCGACCAGGTCGCCTACATCGCCAACCACGCCGAGGACCGGGTGGTGCTGGTCGACTCGACGCTCATCCCGCTGCTGGCCCGGGTGATCGGCGAGATGACGACGGTGCGACACGTGGTGGTGGTCGGCGGCGGCGACCCGGCCCCGATTGCGGCGGCGGCCGGCGACCGGATCGTTGTGCACCACTGGGACGCGCTGCTGGCCGACCGCCCGGACGTCTTCGACTGGCCCGAGGTGGACGAGCGTGACGCCGCCGCCCTCTGCTACACCTCGGGGACCACCGGCAACCCGAAGGGCGTCGCCTACTCGCACCGCTCGATCTACCTGCACTCGCTCCAGGTCTGCATGCCGGAGGGGTTCGGTCTCGGCCCGACCGACCGCGAACTGGCCATCGTGCCGATGTTCCACGCCATGTCCTGGGGCCTGCCGTACGCGGCCTTTCTCTCCGGGGCGTCGCTGATCATGCCGGACCGGTTCCTCCAGGCCGCGCCGATCGCCGACATGATCGCCGCCGAGCGCCCCACCCTGGCCGGCGCGGTGCCGACCATCTGGAACGACCTGCTCGCCCACCTGGACGCCCACGACGTGGACAGCTCCTCGCTGCGGGAGGTGATCGTCGGCGGCTCCGCCTGCCCGCCGGCGCTGATGCACGCGTTCGCCGACCGGCACGGCATCGACGTGATCCACGCCTGGGGGATGACCGAGATGTCCCCGCTGGGCTCGGTCTCCCGGCCGCCGGCCGGCGCGACCGGCGAGGAGGCCTGGCGTTACCGCTACACGCAGGGCCGGGTGCCGGCCGGGGTCGAGGCCCGCATCGTCGGACCGCTGGGCGAGCCGCTGCCCGCCGACGGGGCGTCGGTCGGCGAGCTGGAGGTCCGTGGGCCGTGGGTGACCGCGCGGTACGTCGGCGACGACGTGCCGGACGAGGAGAAGTTCCGCGACGGCTGGCTGCGTACCGGCGACGTGGGCACCCTCTCGCCGGACGGCTACATCACGCTCACCGACCGGGCCAAGGACGTCATCAAGTCCGGCGGCGAGTGGATCTCCTCGGTCGAGCTGGAGAACGCCCTGATGGCTCACCCGGCGGTGCTGGAGGCCTGCGTGGTGGGGGTGCCCGACGAGCGCTGGGGTGAGCGGCCGCTGGCCACGGTGGTGCTCCGCGATCCGGCGGCGGCGTCGGTCGAGGAGCTGCGGGAGTTCCTCGCCGGGTCGGTGGCCCGCTGGCAGTTGCCGGAACGCTGGGCCGTCATCGATGCGGTGCCGAAGACCAGCGTGGGCAAGTTCGACAAGAAGGTGGTGCGGTCTCAATTCGCCGGGGGCGAATTGAGTGTTCGGGAGCTTACCGTCCCGTAACGTTCTCAGGCGCACCGTCGCCTGTAGGGGTAGGGACCACTCCTGAACTCCCTCCCCAGGGGCGGCCCCGGCGTTCGCACCGCGCCGGGGCCGCCCGCTCCATGCGGTTACCCGCACCGTCATTGTTGCGAAACTTGTTCGCCTCTGTGTCCACTACCGGGAAATTTGCCCAGCTCAGAAGGCTTTTCGTCACTCGCCCTCGCTGGTGGTGATGAGCACCTTGCCGACCACCGAGTTCTCCACCGCCCGGTGCGCCGCGACGGCCGCCGAGAGCGGGTGACGGTGCAGCGGCAGCCCCGCGTCCTCGCCCACCCGGATCCCGCCCTGCGCCGCGGCGGCGGCAACGTCCACCACCGCCTGGGCCTTGGCCGCCTTCGGCTCGGTGTAGACGAGGACGAACTGGAACCGCGCGTTCGGCGCCATCAACGGCCGGATCGGCAGGGTCACCTCGTCCCCGCCGTCGTCGGCGTAGACGCAGACCGCGCCGCCGCGCCGGAGCAACTGGACGTCGACGGCGGCGTTGCGCGCCGCCGAGACCTCGACGACCGTGTGCACCCCGTCGGGGGCGATCTTGCGGACCTCCTCGACCACGTCCTGCTCCCGGTAGTTGACCACGAAGGACGCGCCGGCCGCCGCCGCCAGCTGCGCCTTCTCCGGGCTGCTGACGGTGGCGACCACGCAGGCGTCCGCCCAGCGGGCGAGCTGGATGGCCGCGTTGCCCACCGCGCCCGCCCCGCCCTGCACGAGCACCGTGTGGTCGCTGAGCGCGCCCGCGTGCAGCCTGTCCGGGGTGTACTCGCCCGCCGTCAGGCACCGGTGCGCGGTGAGGAAGGGGATGCCCAGGCATGCTCCCAGGTCGAAGGAGGCGTCCCCGAGGGGCACCGCCTGCCGGACCGGCACCACCGTGTACTCGGCGGCGGTGCCCCAGGGCCGCTGCCACGCGGCCTCCCACAGCCAGACCCGCTCGCCGATCAGTTCCCGGTCGACGCCCTCGCCGACCGCCTCGATCACCCCCGCGCCGTCCTGCCCCGGCGTCTGCCAGTCGCCCGGCATCGGCCCCTGCCGGCGCGCCTTCCAGTCCGTCGGGTTCACCCCCGACACGGCCACCCGCACCAGGACCTCGCCGGGGCCCGGCTCCGGCACCGGCCGGTCGAGAAGTTGCAGCACCGAGGCGTCGCCGGTGCGCTCGTACACGATCGCCTTCATCCCCGTCTCCTCACCCGGCGGCCCCCGGCGGGCGCCGTCGGCTGCGGTACCCGGCGGAACCGCGCTCATGCCGGCACCGGCCGGGCGCGAACCGGACAACCCGGCAGCCCACCGGTCCCGGCCACCCGGACGGAACGGCCGCCGCACACCGCCAGCCGACTGCGCGCGAAGCCGACGGCGACGCGCGAGCCCGCTGCCCGCGGCGGCGACGCGCCGACCCCACCGCCCGCGGCGCCGCGCGAGGCTGTGACGGCGACGGCACCGGTGGCGCGAGCCTGCCTACCCGAGCCGGTCCACGGTCTCCGGGGTCAGCTCCCCGACCGAGCCCAGCACCAGCGCCGCGAGCCGCTCGGCGTCCGGGTCCAGCGGGTACGCCCCGTGGGGCACCGCCACCACCGTCATCCGAGCGGCGGCGGCCGACCGGACGCCGTTGGACGAGTCCTCCACGGCGACGCAGCGGGCCGGGTCGACGCCCAGCCGCTCGGCGACCGCCAGGTAGACGTCCGGCGCCGGCTTGCCCCGCGCGGTCTCCTCGGTCGACAGCGTGGCGCCGAACGCGTCGGTCAGGCCCGTCGCGGCCAGTGCCGCCGCGATCAGCCGGGTCGGCGACGAGCTGGCCAGCCCCAGCGGCCACCGTTCGGCCAGCCGGCGCACGACCTCGTCGGCCCCGTCGATCAGCGGTACGCGGGCCGCGTACCGCCGGGTCATCTCCTCGACCACCTCGGCGGCGACCTGTTCGGCGCTGCGGTCGACGCCCAGTTCCCCGCTGAGGTACCGGGCCCACTCGCCGGTGCTCATGCCCATCAGCCGGCGCTGGGTGTCGGGCTGCCACGTCCCGCCGTGCGCCGCGACGTACGCCCGCCGGACCTCCTCCCAGACCGGCTCGGAGTCCACGATCACGCCGTCCAGGTCGAAGACCACCGCATCCGCCACGAACCCATCCTGCCTCATCGGCGGCGTCCGGGCCGGCGGGCGGGGGTCAGGTCCGCAGCGCGGGCAGGCCGATCGGGTTGCCCTCCGGGATGACGGTGTGCGCGGCGCGGGCGATCGGTTCGAGCAGCTCCCGCAGCCGTTCGGTGCGCTCCGGGCCCAGCATCCGCCACGGGCGGGCGGCGGCGGCGTCGGTGGCGTCCTCGATCGCCTGGAAGCGGGACCGGCCCTGCGCGGTCGGCTCCCCGTCCGGGGTGAGCCAGCCCCGCTCGGTCAGCCGGGCGCGGGCGGCGGCCCACTGCTCCTCCGACCAGCCCCGGCCGAGCAGGTTCAGCGGGGAGATGTCGACCGCGACCCGCCAGGCCAGCGTCTCCACCGGGTCGAGGTCGGCCGCGACCAGCGCGGCGATGTGCCCGTCGCCGCGCTGCTCGCGCAGGGTGGTGGCGGCCTGCCAGAGTCGGGCCAGCGGGTACTCGCCGCGCGGCAGGGCGGCGTTGGCGGCGCCCAGCACCCGGCCGGCGGGCTCCGCCTCGGCGGCGGCGGCCTCCAGCAGCTCGGCCGCCTCGACCAGGTGCGACTCGGGCAGCTCGTAGGTCAGCTCGGCCAGCGCCTGCACCGCGCCCGTGAGCCGCGCCCGCAGCGCCTCCTCGGGGGTGGCCAGCCGCCAGACGGCCGGCAGCGCCCGCGCCACCGTGTGCGGGGCGAAGTTGAAGAACGCCGCAGTCACCGGCGCGGGCTCGGCGGGCCCCAGCGGCGCGGCCCGGCCGGCGAAGTAGCCGCGCCAGAAGCCCCGCAGCCCGACCGCCTCGAAGGCGGCCCGGGCACGGGGGTGGAAGTAGGTGATCGCGTGGACCGGCTCGTAGTGGGTCCACAACACCCGGGCGGTCCGCCCCGCGTCGTCCAGCGCCGTCACGTGCACCTCCGCGTCCGGTCCGGTCATCGCCCCGGACGGCCGGACCGCCCGGGGTGACGCTGAACCTACTGCCGGTGGCTGAGGGGCCGGAAGCCCTCTGTGGGCTACTGCATCAACGGCGGGCGACATCCCGGGCGAACCGGGCCGCTATCGCGGGGCAACGGCCCGGTCACGAGGGTCGACCGATTCGGTTCGCGGTCACTGGGCCGCGAGCACGTCCACCACGAAGCGCAGCGGGCCGGCCGGACGGCCGCCGGCGGCGTCGTTGCCGTACGCGAGCTCGGCCGGGATGTCGAGCTGGACGCGGCTGCCGACGGTCACCCCGACGAGGCCCTGGTCCCAACCCGGGATGACCTGGCCGACGCCGATGGCGAAGGTCGCCGGCTGGCCGCCGCTCCACGACGAGTCGAACTCCTTGCCGTCCTTGTAGAAGACGCCGACGTAGTTCGTGGTGATCGTCTGGCCCTTCTGCACCGCCGGGCCGGTGCCCTTGATCAGCGGGGTCACGGTGAGCTTCTTCAGCTCGCCCTTGCCGGCGGCGACGGTCGGCTTGCTGCCCAGGGCCGGGTCCGCCCCCTGCGGGAGCTGCGGGGCGGGGGGCGCGTCGGCGGCGGGGGCGCTGGCGGACGGGGCCGCCGACGGGGCGCCGGCCGTCTGGTCCTTGTCGCCGTCGCTGTTGCGCCCGATCGTCACGAAGACGGTGATCAGCACCGCGACCACGGCGACCCCGGCGAGCCCGCCGGCCCAGGCCTGCCGGCGGCGCTTCGCCTCGGCCGCCTTCTGTGCGGCCAACTGGGCGGCCAGCCGCCGCTCCGACTTCTGGGACCGGTTCTGCGTACGCTCGCTCACGGCGTCGACTCCCTGCTGCGAAGGTGGTGGCCGGCATCGGAGTGCCGGGGGAAAGCCGACGCACACGGTACCCGCCCGGCCGCCCACCGCGCCGCCTCGACCGTGGCCGCTCCCGCCGCACGGGTCACGCCGGCCCCGGCACCACCATGAAGTCGGTCACGAACGAGGTGACCCGGCCGTCGGCGGTCCGCCCGATCCAGGTGCCGTAGCAGCCGTCGCCCCAGCCGGACCAGACCGTCACCACGTTGGCCCCGGTCGTCTCGTCGAGCACCGCGGCGACGTGCCCCGGCACCGGCCCGCCCGTCGGCTCGTCCGCGACGAAGACGTCCGTGACCGCGTCCTCGTCCCACGCCTCCAGCGCGGCCAGCGCGGTCGGGTCGGCCAGGGTGCCGATGCCGGTGTCCACCCCGTAGCCGAACCAACCGTCGGGCTTGAGGGCCGAGACGTCCTGGTCGCCGACCAGCGCCATCTCCCAGTGGACCGTCGGCTCGTCGTGGACCACCAGTTCGAGGGCGGCCACCCGCCGGTCCGCCTCGGTGTCCTCGCCCCGCACCACCGCGACCCAGGCCCGCGCCGGGTAGCGGCCGGGGGCCACCCCGACCGTGAACGGTTCGTCCTCGGGGCAGGCCACCGGGTCGCAGCCCACCACCCGCCCCGTCGGCAGCACGACGTCGCCCACCGGGTGCACCTCCATGACGTACGTGGCGTGCTCGTCGGCGAAGCGGGCGCCGGGCGTCAGCAGCCGGTGCAGGTCGGGGGTGTACGGCATGGGGTTCCTCTCGCGGCGGGGGCCGGCGGAGCGTACCCGCGGTGGACCTCGCCGGGCGAGACCGCCCGCGGGCTCAGCCGTCGAGATGCCGGGCCAGGGCCTGGCGCAGGTGGTGCTTCGGGCGGGAGCCGACGATCGAGCCGACCACCTCGCCGTGGCGGAAGACCAGGAGGGTGGGCAGGGACATCACGCCGTAGGTGCGGGTGGCCGTCGGGTTGGCGTCGGTGTCGATCGTCGCGACGACCATCCGCCCGGCGAACTCCGTGGCGAGTTCCGCGAGGCTGCGGGAGACGGCCCGGCACGGCGGGCACCAGTCCGCCCAGAAGTCGACCACCACCGGCCGGTCGGCGGCGAGCACCACGGTGGCGAAGGTGTCGTCGGTGACGACGGTCAGCGAGCCGTCCGGCGCAGTCTCGAGCATGTTTCCTCCCGGTGGGTGATGGCGTGGGCGAGCTGGTCGCGCAGCTCCCGGCGGACCGCGTGCAGCCGGTCGATGCCGGCGTCGACCTCGGCCAGCTTGCGTCGCAGCACGGCCACCGAGTCGGGGCAGACGTGACCGGAGGCGTTGCCGGCCCGCAGGCAGGCGACGAACGGGCGGATGTCGTCCAGGCCGAAGCCCACCGCGAGCAGCGCCCGGATCTCGCGTACGACGTGCAACTCCGCCTCGTCGTAAACCCGGTATCCGTTGGCCGAGCGGGCCGCCCGGACCAGGCCGTGCGTCTCGTAGTAGCGCAGGGCCCGGGTGCTCGTGCCGGCGCGTTCCGCCAGCTCACCGATCAGCATCCGACCTCCCTCGTCCGACCCGACCGACGCTAGACCTTGTCACCGGCGTCAAGGCAAACGTCGGACCGCGCGGTGCCTCCGGCGTACGCCACGCATCCGACCTGCGGAAGCGCGACCCGACGGGGTCAGGCGGTCTTGCGGGCCGTCTTCTTCGCGGCGGCCTTCTTGGCGGCGGGCTTCTTCTCGCCCTCGGCGGCCTTCTTCGGGGCGGCCTTCTTGGCGGCGGCCTTCTTCGGCGCGGCCTTCTTCTCGGCGGTCTTCTTGGCCGGGGCCTTCGCCGCCTTCTTCTCGGCGGCCTTCTTCTGCGCGGAGCGGGCGGCCGAGATCGGGGTCGGCTCCCCGCCGCCGCCGGCCGGGGCCTCGCCCCGGGCGGACCGGGCGCGCTCGACGGACGCCTTCAGCGCCGCCATCAGGTCCACCGCCGCGGCCGGGGCCTCCTCGACCTCCTCCGGCTGGACCACCTCGCGGCCCTCCACCTTGGCGTCGATGACCTCCTGCAACGCCGCCCGGTAGTCGTCGGTGAAGGCGTCCGGCTCGAACTCGCCGGCCATCGAGTCGATCAGGGAGCTGGCCATCGCCAGCTCCGGCGGGCGGACCTTCAGGTCCTCGTCGAGGAAGCCGAAGTCGGGCTTCCGGATCTCGTCCGGCCAGAGCATGGTGTTGAGCAGCAGCACGCCCTCGCGGACCCGCAGCGTGGCGAGCTGCTCCCGCTGGCGCAGCGCCACCTTGACGATCGCCACCCGCTCCGAGTCGGCGAGCGCGTCGCGCAGCAGCACGTACGGCTTGGTGGCGGTGCCCTCCGGCTCCAGGAAGTACGCCTTGTTGTAGAGGATCGGGTCGACCTGCTCGGCGGGGACGAACTCCAGCACGTCGATCGCGCGCGAGCTGGACAGCGGCAGCTCGGCGAAGTCCTCGTCGGTGAGGATCACCATCTCGCCGCCGCCGATGTCGTAGCCCTTGGCGATGTCGTCGTAGGTGACCTCCTCGCCGCAGACCTGGCAGGTGCGCTTGTAACGGATGCGGCCGCCGTCCTCCCGGTGCACCTGGTGGAAGCGGATGTCCTTCTCCTCGGTGGCCGAGTAGAGCTTGACCCCGATCGAGACGAGGCCGAACGAGACGGCTCCCTTCCAGATGGCCCGCATCCCCGTGCTCCTCTCGCCGGTACAGCCCAGGATCGCAAATGATCGAAGGCCACGCGAGCGCTTCCGTGCGCAAGTACAGTCGGGACGTGCCCGGCGCGCCGCTCAAGCCGATGCTCGCGATGACCGGGCAGCTCCCGGCGGGTGCCGGCTGGGCGTACGAGTTCAAGTGGGACGGCGTCCGCGCGCTGGCCGACATCTCCGGCGGCCGGCAGCACCTGTACGCCCGCAGCGGCGTGGAGATCACCCTCGCGTACCCCGAGCTGGCCACCCTGCACGAGCAGGCGGGTGACGCGCTGCTCGACGGCGAGGTGGTGCTGCTCGGCGAGACCGGCCAGCCCTCGTTCACGGCCCTGGCGGAGCGGATGCACGTCCGGGACCGGAACAAGGCCGCCCGGCTGGCGGCGGTCGCCCCGGTGACGTACATGATCTTCGACCTGCTCCGGCTCGACGGCGAGGACCTGACCGGCCGGTCGTACGCCCGCCGGCGGGAGGCCCTGGACGCCCTGGCGCTCGGCGGCGCCCGGTGGGCGGTGTCGCCGGTCTTCGGCGACGGCCCGGCCACCTACGAGGCGGCCGGCGAGCACGGCCTGGAGGGGGTGATGGCCAAGCGGGTCGACTCGGTCTACCGGCCGGGCGTGCGCTCGCCGGACTGGGTGAAGGTCAAGCTGGAGGTCACCGGCGACTTCGTGGTCGGCGGCTGGCGGCCCGGGGCACGCCGCATCGGCGGCCTGCTGGTCGGGGTGCCGCGCCCGGACGGGCGGCTCACCTACCGGGGGCGCGTCGGCGGCGGCATCGGCGCGGCCATCGAGCGGGAGCTGCTGCGCGAGCTGGAGCCGCTGCGCGCCGGCGCGTCGCCGTTCGCGGGCGACGTGCCGCGCGAGGATGCCCGGGGCGCGATCTGGGTAACACCCCTGGTCGTGGTGGAGGTGAAGTACGGCCAGCGCACCCCGGACGGGCGACTGCGGTTCCCCCGGGTGCTCCGGCTGCGGCCGGACAAACCCGCCGAGGAGGTCGACGATGCCGGCTGAGCGGTTCCGGGTGGACGTGGAGGGACGCGCGCTGGAGCTGTCCAACCTGGACAAGGTGCTCTATCCCGACGCCGGGTTCACCAAGGGCGAGGTGATCGACTACTACACCCGGATCGCCCCGGTGCTCCTGCCGCACCTCGCCGACCGGGCGCTCACCCGGATCCGCTTCCCCAACGGGGTCACGGGCGGCTCCTTCTTCGAGAAGAACGCCCCCGCCGCCACCCCCGGCTGGGTACGCACCGAGACGCTGCCCGCGCCCGGGTCCAGCAAGGGCCGGGACACCATCGACTACGTGGTGGCCGACGACCTGCCCACCCTGGTCTGGCTGGCCAACCTCGCCGCGCTGGAGCTGCACACGCCGCAGTGGAAGGTCGGCGAGCACCCCGACATGATGGTCGTCGACCTCGATCCCGGGCCGCCGGCGGCGCTGCGCCAGTGCTGCCAGGTGGCGCTGTTGATGCGCGACCGGCTCGCCGAGGACGGCATCGACAGCTATCCGAAGACGTCGGGGAAGAAGGGCATGCAGCTCTGCTGCCCGATCGCCGGCACGCAGTCCTCCGACCTCGTGTCCGACTACGCCAAGCGGATCGCGCAGGAGCTGGAGCGGGCGCACCCGAAGCTGGTCGTGTCGAAGATGGCGAAGAACCTGCGGCCGGGCAAGGTCTTCATCGACTGGAGCCAGAACAACGCCGCCAAGACGACGGTGTCGCCGTACTCGCTGCGGGCGCAGTCCGTGCCGTCCGTCTCCACCCCGCTGACCTGGGACGAGGTCGAGGCGGGCGCGGCGGGGAAGCGGCCGGCGAGCAAGCCGTACACGGCGGGGGAGGTGCTGAAGCGGGTGGAGAAGCAGGGCGACCTGCTGGCCCCCCTGCTCGACGGCGGCCCCGAACTGCCCGCCCGCTGACTGCGGGGCACCGGACCACGTCCGCCGGCTCCCGACGCCGGCGAGCCGGGTCCCCGACGACGAGTGCATCGACGTCCATGATTTTGGCTGTTAGTATCCGACGACATTCGCGGCCGGCGTGAAAGAAATCTCAGCCGAGGTCGGCGCGCGTCCAGTCGGAGGATCGCCCATGCAACGGCTCATCGCCCGCCTCCTGGCCCTCGCGTGCGTCCTGCCGCTGCTGGCCCTGCCGGCGCAGCCCGCCGCAGCCTCGACCCTGTTCCGCGGCCAGCTCAACGGGGGCGCCGACCCCACCATGACCTACTTCGACGGCGCCTACTTCCTGTCCACCACGCTCGGCGACCGGATCGGCATCTGGACCTCCCCGACGCTGGCGGGTCTGGCCACCGCGCCCGAGCGGACGGTGTGGCGGGACCCGGACCCCAGCCGCAACAAGCAGGTCTGGGCCCCCTCGATCCACCGGTTCGTCCGGCCCGAGGGACCCCGCTGGTACATCTACTACACCGCCAGCGACGGCGTCGACGCCAACCACCGCAACTACGTCATCGAGTCCGAGGGCGACAACCCGCTCGGCCCGTACCACTTCAAGGGGCGGATCGCGGACTACGGCGAGTACGCCATCGACGGCGAGCCGGTGACGCACAACGGCCGGACGTACTTCGCCTGGACGGGCCCGGGCCGGGGGATGGGCGGGCCGGCGCAGCTCTACCTGCGGCTCATGACGTCGCCGTGGACCACCACCGGCAACCGCGTCGCGCTGCCGGCCGACGGCGGCTGCCACGAGGTACGCGAGGGGCCGACTGGGCTGCGCGGCCCGGGGCGGCTCTTCCTCGTCTACTCCGCCTGCGACACCGGCAAGCCGGACTACCAGCTCTGGATGAAGTCCATCGCGGACGGCGCCGACCCGTTGGTGGTCTCGAACTGGCGCCAGCACCCCGGGCCGGTCTTCTCCCGCAACGACGCGGCCGGCGTCTTCGGCCCCGGGCACAACGGCTTCTTCCGCTCGCCCGACGGCACCCAGGACTGGATCGTCTACCACGGCAAGACCAGCTCGGCGTACACCTACGACGGCCGCACCACGCGCGCCCAACCGGTCGTCTGGAACGCCGACGGCACGCCGAACTTCGGCCGTCCGGTCTCCCTGAGCACGCCGCAGGTGCCGCCCTCCGGTGACCCGTGGGCCAGCCAGGAGCCGGGCGCGTCGCGCGGGTACGTCTCCGGCGAGCAGCGGCACCACTTCGAGCGCGCCCCCGACGGCACGCTCTCGCACTGGTGGCGGGAGCCGGCCGACGGCTCGATCCACCGCGACACCTGGGGCGGTCCGATCGCGGGCCGGCCGACGGGCTACCCGGTCGGCGGCGAGCAGCACGTCTTCGCCCGTACCCCCGAGGGGAACCTGCGGCACTGGTGGTGGGCGCCGGGCGGCAGCGTCCGCCAGGAGGACTGGGGCGCGGGCCTGGCCGGCGACCCGACCGGCATGCTCTATCTCAACGGGCAGAAGCACGTGTTCGGCCGCGGTACCGACGGCAGGCTGCACCACTGGTGGCAGGAGCTCGACGGCACGGTCCGCCGGGACGTCTGGCACGGCGGCGACGTGGTCGGCAACCCGGTCGCGTACGCGTTCCACGACGAGCAGCACGTCTTCGCGCGCGGCAGCGACAACACCCTGCGCCACTGGGTCTGGTACCCGAAGATCGCGAACAACCTGCCCAGGCTGGACGACTGGGGAGGCGTCGGAAAGGTCCACTCGGACCCGACCGGCTTCGCCTTCGGCGACCAGCAGCACGTCTTCTACCGGGCCGCCGACGGCAGCATCGAGCACCGCTTCTACTCCCACGACCTGGACCGGGTCTTCACCGACAACTGGGGCGGCAACGTCGTCGGCACGCCCTGGGCCGTCCGGCAGGGCCAGACGCAGCAGGTGTTCGCCCGCTCCGCCGACGGCACGCTGTGGCGCATGTCGTGGCGACCGGGCGGCACGGTGACCACCGACAGCGGCGGCACCGGCGCCACCACCGACCCGGTGGCGCTGGCCTGGCGCGACGAGACCCACGTCTACACCCGGGGCGCCGACGGGACGCTCGTCGACCGGCACTGGCAGCCGGCCGGCGGCGCGGTCCCCACGTCGTGGGGCGGCCAGGTCGCACCCTGACCCCCGCGTCGGCGTCACCCGGGCCGCCGGTGCGGCCCGGGTGACGCCGCGCCGCATCGGGCGGGCCCGCGCGCCGACGGCGTCGCCCGGCCGCCGAGGTGATCGGTCAGGCGGCCGGCCAGGTGGTGTACGAGATCCGCGCGTTCAGGTTGGCCGGCACGCCCAGCCAGGTGTAGCAGTTGACCGAGACGACGGTGTCGGCCCCGGACGGGGACCACTTGGCCAGTACGCAGTAGCCGCGCGGCGGACGCTGGAGACTGGTCACGAACGAGTTCACGAAGGCGGTGCCGTAACCGGTGCCCGTGCCGGCGAAGCGCGCCTGGTAGCGGCCGGTGCCGAGCACCGTGCCCGTCGCGCCGCCGAAGCCCGGGATCGTCGAGTTGTAGCTCTCGCCGCCGATCCAGGTGCCGCTGACGTTCTCGCCGTGGAACACGCCGCTGGCGAAGCGCGGCCCGAACGCCCGGCCCAGCAGGTCCACCCGGGAGCCGTACGTGACCACGAAGCGGGCGTCCACCGGGTTGCCGGCGGCGTTCGCGCAGTGGACCACCCACCCGTCCGGCGGATCGAGCTGGCAATGCACGGCGGTGCCGCCCAGTGCGGTCACGTGCGCCATCGGGAAGATCGCCCCGCCCTCGCTGGGCGGGTTCGGGTTCATCAGGAAGCGGTACCGGCCCTTGTCGAGGCGCTCGTAGGCGACCGTCCCGCCGGTCGAGTCGTACCGGTAGGCGGCGGGCAGCGTGCGTACGCCGGTCGGCTGCGCCTGGTCGGTGACGAACCACGCCAGCCGGCCCTGGCCGACCTGCCGGACGTTGGTGAAGGTGGCCACGAAGCGGCTGTCCGCCGGGCTGCCGGTCGCGGCGAAGCAGCGCACCTGGATCAGCAGGTCGGGCGTGCCGATCGGGCTGCGGTACCAGCTCGCCACCGTGCAGAGGACCGGCCCGCCCCCGTACGCCACCGCGTGGGCCACCCCGCCGCTGGTCGCCGCCCCCTCCAGCGCCACCGTGTACGCCCCGGTGCCGGTCCGCCGCACCACGACGTCGCCGTCGCCGGAGTGGGCGCTGTAGCCGCCGGTGATGCGGTACTCGGTCGTGGTCGGGGCGTGCGCCCAGACCGTGGCGGTGACCGTGGGGTTGGGGTCCGGCAGCGGGTCCGCCACGGCGGGCACCGGCCGGGCCAGCACCGCCCCGGCGAGCAGTACCGCCAGCGCCACCGCGCCCCGCAGCGTCCCGCCCCGCCGGGCCCGGGGCACACGTTCGTCTGTCTGCATGACGCAGCCTCCCTGGGCCTCGGCGGACCGTCCGCGCCACGAGTGTGGCAACGCCCGTCAATGCCCGTACCGGCGCCGCCCGCCCGACCCACCGCGCCCGGGAGTGTGACGTCCCGTGCGGTGCCAGTGCCCGCGCGGTGCCCCTGGGGTGTCCGCGGGGGTGCCCGGAACCGCGCATCGGTGCCCTACCGGCCCGTAACCCGTTGAGTAGGGTGGCGACAGCCTGCCGAGGAGTGCGACATGAACATGACCGATGCCCTCGTCCGGGAGCCGCTGACCGGTGGTCGGGCGGCGGAGGTGGACCGGCCGCTGCTCACCTACCTGGACGACGCGACCGGTGAGCGGGTCGACCTGACCGCGACGGAGCTGGGCGGCTGGGCGGCGCGGGCCGCCGGGCTGCTGCGCGACGGCTGCGGGCTCGGTGTCGGCGACCGGGCGGCGGTGCTGCTGCCGGCGCACTGGCAGACCGCCGCCGTGCTGCTGGGCGCCTGGTCGACCGGGGTGGCGGTGTCCTTCCGGCCCCGGGCGACCGCCGGCCTGCCGTCGCTCGAACCGGGCGCCGACCGGCCGTACGACGCGCTCTTCGTCAGCGCGCAGCGGCTGGACGACTGGCTGGAGGACGTACCCGAGGCGCGGCACCGCTACGTGCTCTCCCTCGGCGCCGCGCCGCGCGGGGAGCGGCCCCTGGGCTACCTGGACTGGCTCGCCGAGGTCGGCCGGCACACCGATGCGCTGCCCGCGTCCGCCCCGCTGACCAGCGCCCACGCGGCCAGCCCCGACGGTACGAGCTACCGCGAGTGGGGCAGCGTCGCGCTGGCCGTGGCGGAGCGGCTCGACCTGCGGGCCGGCGACCGCCTGCTGGTCGACGTCGCCGAGCACGAGCAACCCGTGTACTGGCTGCTGGCGCCGCTGGCCGTCGGCGCGTCGGTGGTGCTCTGCGCCAACCTCGACCCGGCCCGGCTCGACGCCCGGATCGCCGCCGAGCAGATCACCCGGGTGCTGTGATGGGCGGGGTCTACACCGAGGCGAGCATGTCGCTGGACGGCTACATCGCCGCCCCGGGCGACACCGGCTTCGACCAGCTCTTCCAGTGGTACGAGAACGGCGACGTCGCCATCGGAACCACCAAGCCGGAGATGACGTTCCGCACCTCGCAGGCGAGCGCCGGCCACCTGCGGCGCACGCTGGACGACACCGGCGCCCTGGTCGTCGGCCGCCGACTGTTCGACCTCGTCGGCGGCTGGGACGGCCGGCACCCCATGGGCACGCCCGTCGTGGTCGTCACCCACCACGTGCCGGACGGCTGGCCCCGGCCGGGCGCGCCGTTCACCTTCGTCACCGGGGGCATCGAGGCCGCCGTCGCGCAGGCCCGCGAGCTGGCCGGGGACCGCTGGGTGGGGGTCAACGGGGGCAGCATCGCCCGCCAGTGCCTGGCGGCCGGGCTGCTCGACGAGATCCGGGTCAACCTGGTGCCGGTCCTGCTCGGCGACGGCGTGCCGTTCTTCGACCACGTCCGCGACGCCCCCGTCGAGCTGTCGAACCCGACGGTCGTCGAGGGCGACCGGGTCACCCACCTCTACTACCGGGTCCGCCGCCCCTAGCCGTTCGAAAGGACGAAACGGGCCTTCTCCGGTACGCCCCGAGGAGGCCCGGCGCGGTCCGCGCGCCTCCGATCAGCGCTCCCCGGCCCCCTGCCGTTACAGGGAGAATCGGCCCTTTCCGCAGGTCTGTTGCCGTTGCCATCGACGTGGTCTCATACCGGGAAGACGACGTCATCGACCTGGTCATGGCAACCCCGCGTCGACTCCGCACCGCCCCCAATCCTCCTGAAAGGTGCACCGATGCACAGGAGACCCATCTTCCGACTTGCGGTCCTCGCCGCCACCGCCGCGACGCTCCTGGCGTCCGGTGGCGCCTACGGCGCGGTATCGGCGGCGCCCGTGCCCGCCGCCCGGGGTGCCGCCGAGTGCGAGCCGGACGCCCACGGGCACGGCGCGGCCCGGCTCGCCGAGGGCGCCACCGCCCAGGAGCCGGAGCTGTACGCCAAGAACGAGGCGAACGCCTACGGCGTCATCAAGGACGCCCCGCGCCTGGCCAACGGCAGCGTCACCGTGCCGACGGTCTTCCACATGATCTCCGACCACCCGCTCACCGCTGCCGAGACGACCAGGTGGAACACCCTGATCGCGGCGCAGATGAAGGTGCTCAACGACTCGTTCGCGGGCCGCACCGCCGCCAACGCCTCCGACACGCCGTTCCGGTTCGACCTGGTCGACACGACGTGGACGGTCAACAGCGCCTGGTACACGGTCGTGCCCGGCAAGAACGAGCGCGACATGAAGAAGGCGCTGCACACCGGCGACTCCGAGACCCTCAACGTGTACGCGGCGAACATCGGCGGCGGCCTGCTCGGCTGGGCGTACTTCCCGAAGGGCTACAACAACGGCCGCGACTACATCGACGGCGTGGTGATGCTCGACGAGTCGATGCCGGGCGGCACGGCCGGCAAGTACGCGCTCGGCGACACGCTCACGCACGAGGTCGGGCACTGGCTGATGCTGGAGCACACCTTCGCGCACGGCTGCTCCGCCGCCGGCGACTTCGTCGCGGACACCCCCCGCGAGGCGACCCCGCAGTTCAACTGCCCGGTGGGCGCGGACACCTGCACCGCACCCGGGCTGGACCCCATCCACAACTTCATGGACTACACGCAGGACTCCTGCATGAACATGTTCACCGCCGGACAGGCGGACCGGATGAGCGACGCCTGGGTCGCGTTCCGGGCCGGCGGCGCCGGCTGACGCAGTGCGCGGGTGGCGGCCGGTCGTCGACCGGCCGCCACCGTCGGGCCCCCGGACCGGCTGGTCCCGGGTCGGGCCGGATCTCGATTCAGTCGAACGCGGCGGCGAACATGCCCGGCTGGTAGGAACCGCCCCGCTGATGCACGATCACGGCGAGGCGATTGGCCGCGTTGATCAGGGCGACCAGCGCGACCAGCGCCGCGACCTGGTCGTCGTCGTAGTGCCTGCGCACCTCGGCCCAGGTCTCGTCGGACACGGCCCGGTAGGCGTCGGCGAGTCGGGTGCCCTCCTCGGCGAGCGCCAGCGCGGCCTGCTCGGCCTCGGTGAAGACGGTGGACTCGCGCCAGGCGGCGACCAGGTTGAGCCGGACCGCGCTCTCGCCGGCCGCCGCGGCCTCCTTGGTGTGCATGTCGATGCACCAGCCACAGCCGTTGATCTGGCTGGCCCGCAGCGACACCAGCTCCTGCGTGGCCTTGGGCAGCGGCGACTGCTGGATCACCAGGCCGGCGTTCGCGAACCGCTTGGCGAACTTCCCGGCGATCTCGTTGTCGAACAAGTTGAATCGGGCGTCCATGCTTCCGTCCTTACTCCCGGTGTTCGTTCGGACGAACACGAGATGCCGGCGGGCAGCGCCACGTGACGCTGCGGCCGGGTGACGACTGCCACAGCCGGGGATGTCACAGGACGGCCGGCTCCGGCATCTGTTGGGTGACGCAGTCGCGAGGGAACAGGAGCCGCCCATGGTGGGTACGCCGCAGACCGCCGCCGACGATCGCCCGGACCCGGCGACCGAGGCGTTCCTCGCCCACCGCAACCTGCTCTTCACCGTCGCGTACGAGATGCTCGGCTCGGCCGCCGACGCGGAGGACGTCCTCCAGGAGACCTGGCTGCGGTGGGCGGGCGTCGACCTGGGCACGGTCCGGGACCGGCGCGCCTACCTGGTCCGCATCGCCACCCGCCAGGCACTCGTCCGACTGCGTACGCTCAGCCGCCGCAGGGAGTCCTACGTCGGCCCCTGGCTGCCCGAGCCGCTGCTCACCACTCCGGACGTCGCCGAGGACGTGGCGCTGGCCGACAGCGTCTCGATGGCGATGCTGCTGGTGCTGGAGACGCTGGCACCGACCGAACGGGCGGTGTTCGTGCTGCGCGAGGTGTTCGACCTCGGTTACGACGAGATCGCCGAAGCCGTCGACAAGAACCCCGCCGCTGTCCGTCAGATCGCCCACCGGGCACGGGCACACGTCGCGGCGCGCCGGCCCCGCCGGGTCGTCTCCGCGGCCGAGACCCGGTACGCGCTCGACGCGTTCCAGCGGGCGGTCGAGACCGGCGACCTGCAGAGCCTGCTCGACATCCTCGCGCCGGACGTGGTCCTGCTCGGCGACGGTGGCGGCATCAAGCAGGCAGTCCCGCGGCCCATCCTCGGAGCCGACAAGGTGGCCCGCCTGCTGGCCGGCGGGTGGGGCAGGGTCGCGGGCAGCACGTCGTGGCGGCCGGCACAGGTCAACGGCCACCCGGCGCTGATCGTCCAACTGAAGGGCGAGATGGACACGGTCCTGGCCGTGCGCATCGACGGCGGCCTCATCGCCGGGATCTACGCCGTACGCAATCCCGAGAAGCTGTCCCACATGGAACGGGAGACCGTCCTGAGCCGTTGAGCCCAAATTTCCCGTCCACCACGGACGCGATTCGTCCCCGTCCAGCTTGATAGCGTGCCCCGTGCGTCCTTCCCTCCTGCTGTTCGCCGGTGGTGCGCTGGCTCTCGCGCAATCAGCAAGCGGAGCCCGCATCGTCCTTCGCGACGCGCTCGACGCGGAGGCGATGTACGGCGGCGGAATGGATGTCGCCCTGCTGCTGATGCTGGTGGTCACCTCGGTGACCAGCGCGGCCGTTCTGATCGCCGCCGGCGGGCTGCTGGTTCGTCATCGTCTCAGGCCCGGCCGTGCCCTGCTTCAGCTATGGATCGCTCCGATCCTCGTCCGATCGGCATATGGCGGCTTTCTCGTGAGCGTCCCGAACGACGGCGGCCCGTTTCCGGCCTGGGCCGTCGTGACGGAGGTCGTGGCCGGTCCCGCTCTGGTGCTGATAGTGATCACCGCAACGTGGTCGCTGTTCGGCTGGTCCGGGAAATCCTCTCCGCGATCGGGGTAGAGCCGGGGCAGGGGCCGGAGCGAGGACTCCAGTGCGTCCAGGAAGCGTTCGAGTGCGGCCGCGATGACCCAGAGCACCGCCCGGGCGCTGTCCTGGTGCTCCCACTCCGTGGGGTGCCCGCACTGCGAAGTGCTTGCGACGATGGTACCGCCCACAGTACCATCGGCCGCGTGGCGTCCATAGACAAGGTCGTTGCAGCGATGCGGGCAAACCAGCAGAACATCGCTTACAGCGATCTCTACCGGGCATGTGAACACTACTTCGGTAAGCCGCGCCAAGCTGGCAGCTCTCACGCGGTGTTCAAGACGCCCTGGGCCGGCGACCCACGTGTGAACATCCAGAACGACAAGGGTAAGGCGAAGGCGTACCAGGTCCGGCAGGTGCTCAAGGCGATCGACAAGAAGGAGGCCATGTGATGCAGACCGATCCCCGTCCCGAGACCACCCACTACACCTACCGCGTCACCTGGTCCGCCGAGGACCGCGAGTTCGTCGCCACCTGCGCCGAGTTTCCCTCACTCTCCTGGCTGGCTTCCTCCCAGATCGAGGCTCTGCAAGGGCTTCAGGATCTGTTGCGCGAGGTGATCGAGGACATGCAGGAGCAGGGCGAAACGGTGCCGCAGCCGTTCGCCGAGCGCAGCTATTCAGGCAAGTTCAACCTGCGTGTCGGAGAGAGTCTGCACCGGGAACTCGCCATCCAGGCAGCTGAGGACGGCATGAGCCTCAACCAGTACGTCCTCCGCAAGCTCCGAGCCGCCTGACCGCAGAGCACCGTCAGTCGACGGTGGGCAGGCTCGGGCCGAGGACGTCGTCGGCGTCCACGATCGTGTACGCGTACCCCTGCTCCGCCAGGAACCGCTGCCGGTGGGCCGCGTACTCCGTGTCGATCGTGTCCCGGGAGACGACGGTGTAGAAGTGCGCCTGGCGGCCGTCGGCCTTGGGCCGCAGCACCCGGCCGAGCCGCTGCGCCTCCTCCTGGCGGGAGCCGAACGTGCCCGACACCTGGATCGCCACCGCCGCCTCGGGCAGGTCGATGGAGAAGTTGCCGACCTTCGAGATGACCAGGGTGCGCACCTCGCCGGAGCGGAACGCGTCGAAGAGCCGCTCGCGTTCCTTGTTCGTCGTGGACCCCTGCACGATGGGCGCGTCGAGGTACTCGCCGAGCTGGTGGAGCTGGTCGATGTAGCCGCCGATCACGAGCACCTGGTCGTCCGGGTGCCGGTCCACGAGGGCCTTCACCACGGGCAGCTTCGTGCGGGCGGTGGCCGCCATCCGGTAGCGCTCCTCAGCCTCCGCCGTCGCGTACGACATGCGTTCCGCGTCGGTGAGCGTCACGCGTACCTCGGTGCACTCGGCCGGGGCGATCCAGCCCTGCGACTCGATGTCCTTCCACGGCGCGTCGTACCGCTTCGGGCCGATCAGGCTGAACACGTCGCCCTCGCGGCCGTCCTCGCGTACCAGAGTCGCCGTGAGGCCCAGCCGGCGACGGGCCTGGAGGTCCGCCGTGAAGCGGAAGATCGGCGCGGGCAGCAGGTGCACCTCGTCGTAGACCACCAGGCCCCAGTCGCGGGCCCCGAACAGGTCCAGGTGGGTGAAGGTGCCCTTCTTGCGCGAGGTGAGCACCTGGTACGTGGCGATGGTGACCGGGCGGATCTCCTTGCGCTCGCCCGAGTACTCGCCGATCTCCTCCTCGGTCAGCGACGTGCGCGCGATCAGCTCCCGCTTCCACTGCCGCCCCGCCACCGTGTTCGTGACCAGGATCAGGGTGGTCGCCTTCGCCTCGGCCATCGCCGCCGCCCCGACCAGCGTCTTGCCGGCGCCGCAGGGCAGCACCACGACGCCCGACCCGCCGGCCCAGAACGCCTCCACGGCCTCCCGCTGGTACGACCGCAGCGTCCACGGCTTGCGGCCGTCCTTGCCGGCCTCCGCCAGCTCGATCGGGTGGGCCTCGCCGTCGACGTAGCCGGCCAGGTCCTCGGCCGGCCAGCCGAGCTTGAGCAGCGCCTGCTTGAGCCGGCCCCGCTCGGACGGGTGCACCGCGATCGTGTCGTCGTCGAGCTTCGCGCCGAGCATCCCGGCGAGCTTCTTGCTCTTGGCGACCTCGATCAGCACCAGCCGGTCCAGCGCCCGCAGGACCAGGCCGTGCGCCGGGTCGTTGGCGAGCTGGAGGCGGCCGTACCGGTCCATCGTCTCGGCCACGTCGACCAGCAGCCCGTGCGGCACCGGGTAGCGGGAGTACTTGATCAGGGAGTCCACCACGCCCTCGGCGTCGTGGCCGGCGGCGCGCGCGTTCCACAGCCCGAGCGGCGTCAGCCGGTAGGTGTGCACGTGCTCGGGGGAGCGCTCCAGCTCGGCGAAGGGCGCGATGGCCATCCGGCATGCCTGCGCGTCCGGGTGGTCGATCTCCAGCAGCAGGGTCTTGTCCGACTGCACGATCAGGGGTCCACCGCTCACGCCAGTGCCTCTCCTCCGCCTCGGGTCGCCGGCTGTCCGGGAGGCGACTGACCCGCCCAGGCCGACCCACCAGTGTTGCACGCACCCGGGTGACGGCAGAAAAATCTGGTCACCTGGAGCAACCGGAGCGGTACTCGCAACGTCTAGCAAAGGGAACACCTGTCAGGGAGGCAGCATGAAACATGTCCGGATCAGCAGCCGGCTGGTCGCCCTGGCGGTGGTCACGCTGGTCGGTGCCGGTGCGTGCACGTTCGATCCGCAGGCCGACGGCGGCGGGGGCGGGGGACCCGTCGCGGCCGGGGCTGCGGAGCGGGTATCGGGGGCGAGCGGTGCGCCCGGGCCGGACCAGCGGGCGCAGCCGAGCACGGCGCCGCCGAAGCCCAGGGTCAAGCCGACGCGGAGCACGCCGGCACCGACGCGCCCCACGGTGAGGCCGACGCGCCCCGCGACGAAGCCCACCGGGTCGCCGTCCGTCGCCGGCTGCCCGCAGGGCGAGCACCAGCGCGAGGTGGAGGCGCACCTGGCCCGGCTGGGCGGGTTCGGGCGCGTGACCGTCGACGGCCGGCAGTCCGCCGCCGACTGCGCCGCCATCAAGAAGTTCCAGAAGCGGTACGACATCCGCCCCGCCCACGGCCGCGCCGGGCCCACGACGTACGACGTGGCGAAACGACTCGCCACCACCGACACGGCGCGCTGCCGGGCCGGCTCGGGCACCACCTTCTGCATCGACCTGACCCGGCAGACCACCTGGGTCATGCGCAACGGCAAGGTGCTCGTCAAGCCGACCGTCACCCGCACGGGCATGCCCGGCTACCGCACCCCCGCCGGCACGTTCACGATCAACTACCGCAACGTCAAGGAGTGGTCCGACCCGTACGAGGTGTGGCTGCCGTACTGGCAGCACTTCACCCGGGGCATGGGCTTCCACCAGACCACCACGTACCTGCACGAGAAGTCGATCGGCTCGCACGGCTGCGTCAACCTGCTCCCCGGCGACGCCGTCCGCTACTGGGAGCTGGGCAGGGTCGGCAGCAAGGTGGTGCTGGTCGGGCGGCGCCCCGGCACCTGAGCCGCCCGACCAGCCGCGCCACTCCGAGGTCGCACAACTCGTCCGATCCGGGTTTTATCCCCTGTCACTCCCGCCACGGCGGTGTCACGCTGGATGCCAGGCGTCGAACCGGACGGGGAGGCTGGGAATGACGGTCGACCGAGAAGTGATCACGGAGCATAGTCCCGCGCACGACCGGTCGCCCGTCGAGGAGGTCTCCACCGCCACCGTGGTCGCGTACGGGGTGGCGGCGGTGGTGCTCGTCGGCTGGTTCCTCTTCGGCTGGCTGGTGCTCGAACAGGGCTTCGTCGACTCGGTCGGCGAGTCGGCCGGCGCCGGGTTCACGCTGCTGCTGATCGTCTCGGTCGTCGGGACGGTACGCCGCAGCCGGCGCTGACCCGACCCGCTCAGTCCTCCAGCACCGCCGCCGTGATCCGGTGCAGGGCGAACGTGTGCAGCATCTCCGTCCGGTCGTCCTCGGCGCGCAGGTAGCCCGCGCCCATCGAGACCGGCCGGACGAGCCGGGACGCGGTCGCCCCGTGCGCGTCGACGTACCCGACCCAGACCAGCGCCCGGTCCCGGATCGCCTGCTGGAGCACCGCCAGGGCGTCGCTGTGGGAGGGCACCGGCGCCGGACCGATACGCCCGACCCCGTTCCGGACCACGGCCGGCGCCCGCCGCGCGGCCCGGGCCGCCGCGTCGCCACGCCGGATCTGCTCCACCACGCCGAGCAGACGGGGCATGGCCAGCCTCGGTGTGGTCAGCGGGTCGATCGTCCGGGTCGTCACCGGCACCCGGGCCGGGGCCCGCCGGGTCTTCGGGCGGGCCAGCACCGCCGAGCCGCTCGCGTCCTCCGGCACCGGGGCGTACCCGGCGTCGCGCAGCACCATCAGCATCCGACCCACCTGGTACGGCGTCGACAGCACCGTCGGCGCCAGCCGGCGCAACGCCAGCGGCTCCAGTCGCCGGTCGGCGAGCACCTCGGTCAACAGCGCCTCGTCGTCGCTGCGCACGTACGCCCCGGCGGAGCCGACCCGCAGCCCGCCGTGCTTGCGGGCCACGTCGTCCACCAGGTACGTCAGCCCCTGCGGGACGGGGGTGCGGGACCGCCGTCGGAACAGGGCGTGCAGGTCGTCGGCCGAGTAGCCGGCGTCCAGGGCCCGGCGCACGCTGGCCGGGGTGACCCGGTGCACGCTGGCGCCACCGGCCGACTCGTGCTCCGCCACCACCTCCAGCTCGGCGGCCAGCGCCGGGTCGGGCGGGCCGGGCACCACGACGGTCAGGTCCGCCTGCACGAGGAAGTGGTCCACCGGGGCGGGCAGCAGCGCGTCCAGCGCGCGTACGGTGCTGGTCGGGTCGCCGCTCTCGGTGTCCGCCCGCAGCCCGAGGGGGTCGTCGCCGCCCCGCTCGTCGGCGGCGGTCACGTCGGCGAGCAGCAGCCGCCCGTACGAGGTGAGCGCCCCCAGCCCCGTCACGCCCAGCGTGGCCGCCTCGGCCAGCACCTCCCGGTGCGCGGCCTCCCGCCCCCGGCTGCGCCGCGGCGCCCGCCAGTCGAGCAGGGCCAGCACCTCCTCGGGGGTGGGCCCGGTGGCCGGCTCCAGGTCGGCGAGGACCTCCAGCACGGCCCGTCGGGCGGCCGGCGCGCCCGCCCGTTCCGCCTCTGCGGAGAGCACCGTGATCGGCCGGTCCCGGTCGTCGCGCTGCCCGACCAGCCCGGCCTGCCGCGTCATGGTCAGCCAGGCCCGGGCGAGCTGCTCCCAGCGCTGCGCGAGCGTCCCCGCCCGCCACACCTCGTACCCGGCGGTGGGCAGGACCTGCTGGTCGGCGCCGTGCCGGGTGGTGGTGGCCCCGGGCAGGTCGACCTCGCCGACGAGCCCGCCCGCGTACGCCGTCTCCAGCAGCAGGGCCGCCGTCGGCTCGTCCACCCCGACGACCTTGGCGAGCCGGCGCAGGTCGCGGACGCCCAGGCCGCCCGAGCGGAGCACCGGCGCCGGTTCGGCGGCGAGCTGTTCCAGCAGCCCCTCGGTGTGGCGTACCACCTCCATGGTCTGCCCGGCCCCGGCGGAGTCGGCGGCCTTCGGCTCGCGCGGCGGGGTGGCCACCGGCGGCGGGCTGCTGCGCAGCGGGCCGAGCGGGCCGCTGTCGCGGCGCAGCAGCAGGCCGACCTCGCGGGGCAGTTCGACGGTGCCCGTGGCGCCGGCCCTGCCGCCGGAGACCGGCACCAGCAGGTGGTGGTCGACGAGCCAGCGCACCGGCGAGCCGGTCGGCGCGCCGCCGTTGGTCGGGTCGGGCGGCAGGTCGTCCTCCGCGCCGAGCGGGGGCGCCTGCAACGCGCCCGTCGGCACGCTGCCGACCGGCGGTCCGGCGGCCAGCCGGTCCAGGATCGCCCGGGCCGAGGGCGGCGCGGCCAGCAGCGTCCGCCGCAGCTTCGCCGGGTCCGCGCAGAGCGCCGCCGTCCGCGGGCCGAGCTCCGCCGCCGGTCGACCCAGGCCCGCCGGGTACGGCGAGACCTCGTCGACGCTCGCCACCACGCGCAGGGCGCTCTCGGGGCCGTACAGCACGAAGAGCGCGCGCAGCCGGTTCACGGCGGCGCGGACGGTGGTGGGGGCGGGCGGCTGCGGGCCGGCGGTGGCCATGGCGAGCACCGCGTCGGTGGAGGTGGTCCCGTCGGCGGCGTCCCGGGTCAGCCGGGCGGCGTCCAGCATCAGCAGGGTGAACTGGTCCAGCGCGTCGAGCGCGCGGGCCACCGAGACCCGCGACTGGGCCCGGGTGGCGAGCGCGGAGACGTCTGCCGGCACGGGTACGACGAGGTCCGGCCGCAGCTGGAGGAGGGCGGCGAGCGACTCGTCGGGCAGCGACCGCAGGTGGTCGGCGAGTGAGGTGGTCATCGTCGTTCCACGCTAGCCCGGTGGAGGGCCCTCCCGCCCCTCGGACGTCCGGCTGACCCGGGGATGGGCGGGTACGTTCTCCCGCATGGCAGCGCTGACGGTCGGCTTCGACCTCGACATGACCCTGGTCGACTCTCGTCCCGGCATCGCCGACGCCTTCCGGGCGTTGACGGCCCGGACGGGGGTGCACGTGGACGCGGAGGCCGCCGTGGCGCGGCTCGGCCCGCCGCTGCGCACGGAGATCGCCCGCTGGTTCCCGCCGGAGCAGGTCGACGAGGCCGTCCTGACGTACCGCGAGCTGTACCCGGCGTACGCGATCACGCCCACCATCCCGCTGCCCGGGGCGGTCGCCGCGATCGACGCGGTACGCGGACGCGGCGGGCGGGTCCTGGTGGTCACCGCCAAGCAGGGCCGCCTGGCCCGGCTGCACCTCGACCACCTCGGCCTGGTGGTCGACGAGGTGGCAGGCGACCTGTTCGCGGAGGAGAAGGCGACCGCGCTGCGGCGGCACGGCGCGACCCACTACGTCGGCGACCACGTGGCCGACATGGTGGCGGCCGGGGCGGCGGGCGTGCCCGGCATCGCGGTCGCCACCGGCCCGTGCACCGCCGACGAGCTGCGCGCGGCCGGGGCGGAGGTGGTGCTGGATGATCTCACCGGATTCCCGGCGGCGCTGGACGGCATGATCCGGCTAGCCTTGGAGCGGTAGACGTCTCAAGCTCAAGCGAAGCAGGGGTTCTCAGGTGCCGACGGGTCGAGTGAAGTGGTTTGACGCGGCCAAGGGATACGGATTCGTCACCAGCGACGAGGGTGGCGACGTGTTCCTTCCCAAGGGCGCGCTACCGACGGGTGTCACCGACCTCAAGGGCGGCCAGCGGGTCGACTTCAGCGTGGTGGACAGTCGCCGGGGCGCGCAGGCGATGGGGGTCAAGCTGCTCGACGCCCCGCCGTCGATGGCGGAGCTGCGTCGCCGGCCGGCGGAGGAGCTGCACGGCCTCGTCGAGGACATGATCAAGGTGCTGGAGGCGAAGGTCCAGCCGGACCTGCGCCGGGGTCGCTTCCCGGACCGCAAGACGGCGCAGAAGATCGCTCAGCTGGTCCACGCGGTCGCCAACGAGCTGGAGGTCTGAGGCACCAGCCCGGCGTCGGCGGCCCGGCCGAGCAACGCCTCCACGGCGGCGAACCCCGCGTCCCCCAGGTCGGCGGTGAACTCGTTGACGTAGAGCCCGATGTGCCGGTCCACCACGTCGGGCTCCATCTCCTGCGCGTGCGCCAGCACGTACTCCCGGCTGGCGGCCGGGTCGGCCCAGGCCTGGCGTACCGACTCGCGGATCCATTCCGCTGCGGCCTCCGGGTCGACCGCGCCGCGCCGGGCCAGGATGGCCCCGAGGGGGATGGGCAGGCCGGTGTCGGCCTCCCACCACTCGCCGAGGTCGACCAGGGCGGTCAGGCCGTGCCGCGGGTAGGTGAACCGGGCCTCGTGGATGACCAGGCCGGCGTCGTACCGGCCGGCGGCGACGCCCGGCATGATCTCGTGGAACGGTACGACCTCGATCCGCGCCGGGGGCCGCTCGGCCGCCCAGAGCCGGAAGAGCAGGTACGCCGTGGTCCGGTCGCCCGGCACCGCCACCGTGGCACCGCCCAGGTCGGCGCGACCGGAGCCGCCGAGCCGCTCGGGCTGGCCGGGGCCGTCGGAATGGTCGGGCTGGCCGGGGCCGTCGGGGTGGTCGCTGCGGTCGGCGTGGTCGCCACGGATCAGGACCAGTGGGCCGCAGCCGCGGCCCAGCGCACCCCCGCAGGGCAGCAGATGGTAGTCGTCCAGCAACCACGGCAGCGCCGCGTAGCTCACCTTGACCAGGTCGAACGCCCCACGCTCGGCGGCCGTGTTGGTGACGTCCACGTCGGCGTACGTGACGTCGACCGGCGGCGCGCCGGGCACGAGACCGTGCACCAGGGCGTGGAAGACGAACGTGTCGTTGGGGCAGGGCGAGAAAGCCAGCGAGAGCGCCACGCCCTCACCGTATCCCCGCCGTCGGCGGCTCGGCTTCGCCCGGTCCCCACGACTGTGACCTGCCCCGCGAGGTGGCGCTGCCCCGCGAGGTGGAGGCGCGGAGGTGGAAGTGTGCGCTCTGACGCCACGAGCCACGGGCCGAGTGGGACGCGACGGCGACAACCAGGGCGGCAATGGTGTCCGGTTCGGCCCCTGTCGAGCTGCCCTCACAGATGGGGCAAGCCGCGATCCGGCAGATGGCGCAAGCCTCGATGCGGCAAATGGGCAGGGTGCGATCCGGCGAGCGCCGGCCGCACCAGCGCGGGAGCGGCCGGGGCCGGTCAGCCCTGTGCCGGCGCGCGTCGAGTACCGCTCGGTCTTCGCCGTCGCATCCCTGCTGCCCGATGACCCGGCTGATACCCGAGTGCATCCTCATCGCACGCCAGGGACCAGTACAGACGGCCGAGTCCGGCCAGCGACCGTGGCGAACTCGGTATCGCCGGCGGCGGCCCCGCCTTCTGGATACCGGTCGCTCAACGGTGCCGGCATCTCCGTGTACCGGTGGTCTCACGAACGGGGCAGCTCGACAGCGTGCCGAAGAGCACCCAGCCACGCAGCGCCAATCCACCTATCCACAGCCTTGTCCACAGGTGTGCCGCGCTTGTTGACGGTCGCTCGTGGCGTCGCAACGATCGACATGTGGCGGAGCCGACCGGACCGATCGAGGTGGGGGCGGCGCTGCGTGCTCTCCGGCGCCAGGCAGACCTGAGCCAGCGGGAGTTGGCGCGTCGGTCGGGCGTACCCAAGAGCACGCTGGCGCGGATCGAGGCCGATCCGGGAGCCGATCCGAAGTTGCGGACGGTGGAGCGGTTGGTCCGGGCTGCTGGCGGAGAGCTGGCGGTCGGCGTCCGGACGGCAGACCAACCGAGCACGAGCGGCAAACCCGGGGACGGCGAACCCGGGGACGGCGAACCGGGCGCGGTCGCCGTGTTGCCGTCCGTACCGCACGACGGACGACGCGACGAGGGAGGCCGCCGCTATCCCGCTCACCTCGACGTCCGGGAGGTCCGGACGTTGAAGGACTGGCCGGGTGCGTGGTGGGGGCACTGGTACGTCCCGCCCGAGCAGTGGCCGGTGCGGGTGCCGGAGAGGACGTACGACCTCCACCGTGGGCGACGCGACGAGCGACGGGTACGCGAGCGGGCCCGCGCCGCCGTCGGTTTCCGTCGGGTGACGGAGGGGGTTCCGGACGGGTGCTGGCGGTTCGTGGCCCAGCTGCCGGGCGGTGAGCTGGTCGGCGAACTCCGGGCACACGAACGCAGCGAGGACCTGCTGCTCGGTGAGGATCTGGGCGACCGGCGGGAGATGGTGCTGGACGGTGTCCTCGTCGCGCCCCAGCTGCGCTTCCTGGGCATCGGCCGGCGGCTGCTCCAGCTCCTCGGCGAGGGACTGGCCGGGGCCGGTATCCAAACGGTGCGCGCCGTCGCCGACATCGGTGGGGCCGACTTCCTGATCGCCTGCGGCTACCAGGTGGAGGCGAGCCGACCGACGGCTCTGCGGTTCGACCGGCGACCGACGTCCGGAGGATGATCGCCGGGCCGAACCGGGGCAGGGCGGATCAGCGGGGGCAGGCAGGCAGGCGGGCGGGAGGCTCAGGGCAGGTCGGGTGAGGTCAGGGCCGCGGCGGCGGTGGTGAGGGCGGCGAGCGCCTCGCGCATGCGCCAGGCGTCGCGGTCGCGGGGGCCGATCGGGTTGGAGACGGTACGCAGCTCGACGAAGGGGACGCCGGCCTGCGCGGCGGCGACGGCCACGCCGTACCCCTCCATGGCCTCGGCGACCGCGTCGGGATGACGCCGGCGCAGGGCGTCCGTGCTGCCGGCGGTGCCGGTCACCGTGCTGACGGTCAGTACCGCGCCCACCGTCGCCATCGGCAGCGCCGCCCGCAGGGTGGCCAGCAGACCGGGGTCGGCGGCGAGCGCGATGCCGCCACCGAGCCACTCCGGGGGCATGCCCAGCTCGTCCACCGGGAGGAAGCCCGCCGGTGACTCGGCGCCCAGGTCGGCGGCGACGGACACGGAGCCCAGCACCGTCGCGCCGACCTCCACCCGGCCGGCGAAGCCGCCCGCCACGCCCGCGCTGACCACACCGCGGTACGGGCGCCCGGCCGCCTCGGCGAGCACCAACTGCCGGGCGGTGGTGGCGGCGGCTACGGCGGGCCCGACCCCCACCGGCAGCACCGTCGTCGACGCGTCCGTGAGGCCCGCGCGGACCGCCTCGGCCTCGGCGGGCACCGCCGTGACCACCAGCAGGCCCGTCACGGCAGGGGCCCCTGCGGTTCCCGCCGGGTCTCGTCGTCCGCCCCGCCCGCCCCGCCGACGGCCGACGACGGCCGGTAGATGTGGTATCCCGGCGGGGCCAGGGCCGGGTCGTCCAGCGGCGAGCCGCCCTGCGCCGGGGCGGGCGAGACGGGCGCCACCCCGGTGTCGGGACCGCCTCCTGCCCCGGTGCGGGCGCCGGCGTCGGCGCCCGTGCCGGTGCCGTCGTTCCTGCCGGCGCCGTCGTCGCTGCTGCTGTCGGTGTCGTCGGACAGTTCCTCGTCGGCGAGCGGGCGACCGGCCAGCCGCTCGGCGCGCAGGCGGCTCGCCACCACGACGCCGCGGACGGCGGCCAGCGTGCCGACCCCGGCGGCGACGGCGATCCCGATCCGGCCGTCGAAGGGTACGAGCCCCAGCCCGCCCCCGGCGACGAACGCGAGCATCAGCACCGTCTCGGAGTGGGCGAAGGAGCTGGCCCGCAGCCGCTCCGGGATGCGCTCCTGGATCGAGGCGTCCACGGCGAGCTTGGCGATGCCGCTGATCAGCGCGGCCACCAGGCAGAGCAGGGCGACCATCGGCAGCGAGAACATCAGCGCGGCGAGGACCGCCACCCCACCCACGATGATGATGCCGCTGGACTGGATCGCGACGGGCCGGTGGATGCGCAGCCGGGTGCCGATGGCGGTGGCGAGGAAGGTGCCCACGGCCAGCGCGGCGCCGACGAGGCCCAGCGCTCCCTCGTCGCCCAGGTCCCGGCCGAAGACGACGGTGGTCAGGTCGCCGGCCTTGATCGCGAAGGCCAGGAAGAGCAGCAGGAACCCGTACAGCCCGCGCAGCGTCGCGGCGCCGATCAGGGTGGCGATCACGAGCCGGCCCGCCGGTCGCCCCCGGCCCAGCGGGCGGTCACCGGTGCGCCGGCCGAGCGCCCGCAGCGGTCGGGGCACCCGCTCCGGCGGCTCGGAGTCGGCCTTCGGTGGCAGCCGCAGGGAGATCACCATGCCGACCAGGAAGATGATCGAGGCGACCCGGAGCGGCCACTGCGGCCCGAACCAGAAGGCGGCCAGCCCGATCGGAGCGACCAGGGCGCCGGCCACCGTGCCGTAGACGCTGGCCCGGGCGCCCACCTGGGAGAGCCCGAGCCCCTCCGGCAACAGCCGCGGGACGGCCGCCGAGCGGGCCACCCCGTACGCGCGGGAGAGCGCCAGCACGCCGAAGGCCGCCGGATAGAGGCCGAAGCCGTGGATGTAGTCGGAGATCAACCAGGCCAGGAAGGCGCGGCCGAGCATGGTGGCGGCCAGCGCGTACCGGCGGCCGTGGCGGAAGTGGTCGAGCAGCGGGCCCACCACCGGGGCGAGCATGGCGAACGGCACCATGGTCACCAGCAGGTAGAGGGCGACCTTGCTGCGCGCCTCGCCGAGCGGGACGTTGAAGAAGATCGTCCCGGCGAGGCCGATGGCGATCAGCGTGTCCCCGGCGCAGGAGACCGCGTGCAGGTCGAAGAGGCGGACCATGCCGACCTCGCCCCCGGCGCCCCGCGCGCGGGCCCGGCCCGCCCGCCGGGTCATCCGGCGGCCACTGCTGACCGAACCACGGAACAGCAGGCGGACGGCCTTGATGCCGGTGCCGACGGTCCGCCCGAGTACGGACCGCCCGGAGCGGGAGAACAGCGGCATGTCCACCATCCTCACCCATCCGGTCCGTCCGTGCCGCACCACTGTCCCAGAACGTCGTCGGCGGGTGCCTGTCGGTCTGCCGTACGCATGGGGAACAATGGTCTGGTGACCAGGCCCGCCTCCGCCCGTGCCGCTCGTCTCGACCAGGTCTGCGCCGCCGCCGTCGAGGTGGCACGTGACGCCATCACCGAGGTGGACCCCTCGGACATCGGCGACCATCTGCAGGCCGTCGCGGAGGGCGACCGACTCGTCACCCACTACTTCGAGTGCCGGCTCGCCGGCTACCGGGGCTGGCGGTGGGCGGTCACCGTCACCCGCGTCCCGCGCAGCCGGCACGTCACCGTCTGCGAGACGGTGCTGCTCCCCGGCACCGACGCGATGCTCGCGCCCGGCTGGCTGCCGTGGCAGGAGCGGCTCAAGCCGGGCGACCTCGGCCCCGGCGATCTGCTGCCCACCCCGGCGGACGACGACCGCCTCCAGCCCGGCTACCTGCTCTCCGACGACCCGGCGGTCGAGGAGACCGCCTGGGAGTTGGGTCTCGGCCGGGCCCGGGTGCTCTCCCGGGAGGGGCGCAGCGAGGCCGCCCAACGCTGGTACGACGGCGACCACGGCCCGTCCGCCGCGATCTCGGCCGCCGCCCCCGCCGCCGCCCGCTGCGGCACCTGCGGATTCTACCTGCCGCTCGCCGGCGCCCTGCGGCAGTCCTTCGGGGCCTGCGGCAACTTCTACGCCCCCGACGACGGTCGGGTGGTCAGCGCCGACCACGGCTGCGGGGCCCACTCGGAGACCCTGATCGAGGCCACCGAGACCCCGGTCGAGGAGATGCCGACGGTCTACGACGACAGCGCGGTCGAGCCCGTGGCGGTCAGCCGGGCACCGGGCTCGGTCGAGGCCGCCGAGCCGGCGGAGCCGTACGGCCACCCCTGACGCCACCGGCGCGGCGCCGGTCCGGCGGGCCGGTGTCTTCGCAGGTCAGCGGCCGGCGCGGCGGCGGCGCCGGTTGGCGTCGTGCCGCATCATCACGGCGAGACCGGGGAAGCCCCACAGGAAACCGGCCAGGCAGGTCCACAGCCAGTCCTGGTGATCGTGCGCGGTCAGCCAGTCCCGGAAGAAGACCAGCAGCACCAGCCCGGCGAGCGCCCAGGCCGCCATCCCGGCGAGGGCGAACGGCACCATCGGCGGGTCGAGCGGCTCGGGCCGCGGTGGCTGCTCCTTCGGCACGCGGCAAGCGTACGCGATCAACTTTTCCTGCTGGCCGGTGATCTGCGACGATGCGCGCGACAACGGAAGATCACCTGCGAGGACCTGATGTCAGTAGCGCCGCCCGAGAACGGCACACCACCCGACCCAGCGCACCCCCGTAACGGTTTCGACCGGTACTTCGAAATCTCCGCCCGCGGCTCGACGATGAGCCGCGAGGTACGCGGTGGCCTGGCGACCTTCTTCACGATGGCGTACATCGTGGTGCTCAACCCGCTCATCATCGGTGGTGCCGTCGACGGCGACGGCCAGAAGCTCTCCATCGCCGCCCTCGCCGCGGCAACCGCCCTGGTCGCCGGCCTGATGACCATCCTGATGGGCGTGGTCGGCCGGTTCCCGCTGGCGCTGGCCGCCGGCCTCGGCGTCAACGCGCTGGTCGCGTACGAGATCGCGCCGGAGATGACCTGGGCGGACGCGATGGGCCTCGTGGTGATCGAGGGTCTGATCATCGCGGTGCTCGTGCTGACCGGCCTGCGTACGGCGGTGTTCCGCTCGGTGCCGACGCAGATGAAGACGGCGATCGGCGTCGGCATCGGCCTCTTCCTGACCATCATCGGCCTGGTCGACGCCGGCTTCGTGCGTCGGGTGCCGGACGTGCAGAACTCCACCGTCCCGGTCAGCCTGGGCATCGGCGGCAGCCTGGCCAGCTGGCCGCTGCTGGTCTTCGTGGTGGGCCTGCTGCTGACGATCGTGCTGCTGGTGCGTCGGGTCAAGGGCGCCATCCTGATCGGCATCCTCGGCTCCACCGTGGTGGCGATCATCGTCGAGGCGGTGGCGAACATCGGGCCGTCCTTCGTCGACGGCAAGCCCAACCCGAAGGGCTGGGCGCTGAACGTCCCCGAGCTGCCGAAGACCTGGGTGGACGTGCCGGACCTGTCGCTGCTCGGCAACTTCAACCTGTTCGACTCGTGGGGCCGGGCCGGCTGGGTCGTCGTCCTGATGTTCGTGTTCACCCTGCTGATCACGGACTTCTTCGACACCATGGGCACGATGGTGGCCGTCGGCCAGGAGGGGAGCATGCTCGACGAGCGGGGCACCCCGCCGCGGGCCAAGGAGATCCTGCTGGTCGACTCGATCGCGGCGGCGGCCGGCGGTGCGGCGAGCACGTCCAGCAACACGTCGTACATCGAGAGTGCCGCCGGTGTGGCCGAGGGCGCCCGTACGGGCGTGGCCAACCTGGTCACCGGCGGGTTGTTCCTGCTGGCGATGTTCCTGGCGCCGCTGGTCGTGGTGGTGCCGTTCGAGGCGGCGTCCACGGCGCTGGTGGTGGTCGGCTTCCTGATGATGACCGCGGTGCGGACGATCGACTGGTCCGACTACGAGATCGCGATCCCGGCGTTCCTGACGATCGTGCTGATGCCCTTCACGTACTCGATCTCCAACGGCATCGGCGCCGGCCTGATCACGTACGTGGTGGTGAAGCTCGCCAAGGGTAAAGCCCGGGAGATCCACCCGCTGCTGTACGGGGTGGCCGCCCTCTTCGTGCTCTACTTCCTGCGTGGCCCGATCGAGTCCGTGGTGCTCTGAACACCCTTCGCTCCGGGCCGGTGACCGAATCGGGTACCCGGCCCGGAGCAGGACAACCTCCCGTGAGCGTGGTCATATCAGTGGTCATTCGCCAAGCTAATTAGTTAGGCTAACTATCGTGACGGAGCGGACGGTGACGGCGAAACGCGTGCCACCGGCGCAGCTGGCACCGCAGCTGCGTGATGCGATCACCCGGCTGAACCGACGGGTCCGCCAGGCCCGGCCGGTCGGCGACCTCACGGTCACCCAGCTCTCCGCGCTCACCAGCCTCCGGCTGGCGGGTGCGTTGACGCCTCGGGAACTGGCCGACGTGGAACGGGTGCAGCCGCCCACGATGACCAGGATCGTCGCGAAGTTGGAGGAGCGCGGCCTCGTGCAGCGCACCCCCCATCCGACCGACGGCCGGCAGGTCATCCTGGCGGCGACCGAGGGGGGACGGGCCGTGCTCGACCAGTTCGAGCGGGTCCGTGACGAGTGGCTGGCCCGCCGGCTGGCCGAGCTGAGCGAAGCCGAGCGGGAGACCCTGCGGCAGGCCGCCGGGATCCTTCAGCAGGTCGCCCGCGCCTGACCCGCGCGTCGTGCCACCGCGCCGTCCGACGTCGATGACGCGTACGACCGCGAGGAGGCGCACCAAGAGTGCAGGCGAAGCTGAGCACGATGTTCCAGTCCCTACAGGTCCGCAACTACCGGCTCTTCGCGTCCGGGCAGCTGATCAAACTGATCGGCGTCTGGATGATGTTCATCGCCCAGGACTGGCTGGTCCTCGAGCTCTCCGACAACTCCGCCACCGCGCTCGGCGTGGTGACCGCGCTCCAGTTCACCCCGGTGCTGCTGCTCACGCTGCTCTCCGGGCGCCTCGCCGACCGCTACGACAAGCGGATGCTGCTCTTCGTCGCGAACGCGTTCTGGACCGTGCTGGCCCTCGCCATGGCCCTGCTGGTCATCACCGGCCTCGTGCAGCTCTGGCACGTCTTCGCGTTCGCGGCCCTGCTCGGCGTCGCCAACGCCGTGGAGACCCCGGTCCGGCAGGCGTTCGTCTCCGAGCTGGTCGGCACGCGCCTGCTGCCGAACGCGCTCTCGCTGAACGCGGCCGTGTTCAACTCCGCCCGGATCGTCGGACCGGCCGTCGCCGGCCTGGCCATCGCCGCCTTCGACGTCGGGCCGGTCTTCCTGTTCACCGCGCTCAGCTCGATCGCCCCGCTGGTCACCGTGATCCAGATGCGCCCCGCCGACCTGCACCGGGAGGCGCTGCCGCCGCGCGACGAGCGGGCGTCGGCCAAGGTCGTCGACGGCCTGCGCTACGTGTGGCGCCGGCCCGACCTGCTGCTGCCCATGGCGATGATGTCGGTGATCGGCATGTCGCTGTTCAACTTCCAGCTCACCCTCGCCGCGCTGGCCAAGACGGTGTTCGAGACCGGCGCCGCCTCGTTCGGGCTGTTCAGCACCGCGCTGGCGGTCGGCGCGCTCGTCGGGGCGCTCGCCGGCACGGGGCGGCGCAGCCGCCCGTCGGTCTGGCTGGTGCTCGGCGCGGGGGTCGGCTGTGCCAGCTTCGGCACGCTGGTGGGGCTCGCCCCGGCGTACTGGATGGTGGTGACGCTGCTGCTGCCGACCGGGTTCTTCATGGTCTTCTTCGCCCAGGCGGCCAACCAGCGGGTCCAGCTCGGCACCGACGCCGCCTTCCGCGGCCGGGTGATGGCCCTGTGGGTGCTTGTCTTCCTCGGCACCAACCCGGTCGGGGCGCCGCTCATCGGCTGGGTCGCCGAGACCTACGGCGCCGGTGCCAGCATCTGGATCGGTGGGCTGATCTCGCTGGCCACCGTCCTGATCGCGCTCACCTGGCAGCTGCGCCGCTCCGGTGCCCGACTGCGCTTCCGCATCCTGCCGATGCCGCGCTTCTACGTCACCTCCGCCGACTGCTGAGCCCGTCGCCCCGGGCCGGGCCGAGGCCGGGGGCGTGGATGACACGAAAGCGGTGGCGGTAAGGGGGAAAGAGGCTTAGCGTCGATACGTGGAGCTCGGGCGCGCGCTGCTGCTGATCCTGGCCATCGTCGCCATGGCCAGCCTGCCGGCGGTGATCGCCCTGGTCTTCTGCGCGGACGAGATCATCGACCGGGTCGCCTGCGGTTACGCCGAGTGGCGTGAGCGCCGGCGGGAGCGGCGCACCATCGCCCGGCTGGACCGGGCCGTCGAGGCCGACGCGCTCACCCGCGACATCGACCTCGCCGACCTCGACCGGCCCGACCGGCGCCCGCTGGAGGAACTCGCCGCCGACCTGCGCCGCCTGCGCAGCCAGGGGGTGGGTTTCGACGGCCGCCAGCCCGTCTGGCACGGCATGGTCCTCCAGGCGTACGACGACCGGCTCCGGCTGGCCTGCCGGGCCCTCGGGCTGGCCGAGCACCTGACCGAGTTGGAGGGCGTCGACCTGGAGCTGGAACGCGTCCGGGTGGAGGGCCTGCTGCACGCCGCCGGGCTGACCCTGCCCGCCGCCCGGGCCGGTCACCGGCAGCGGCACCGCTGAGGGCGGGCCCGGCGTGAGGCTCTTCGTCGCGCTCTACCCGCCGCCCGAGGCGGTCGCGCACCTCGGCGCGCGGGTCGCCCGGCTGCGGATCGGCGCGGCGGCCGCCGCCGGGATCAACGTCCGGCTCGCCGACCCGGTCAACGCGCACGTCACCCTGGCCTTCCTCGGCGATGTCGAGGCGGACCGGCTGGTCGCCGTGGAGAGCGCGCTCGGGCTCGCCGCCGAGTGGTCCCGCGACGGACGCCAGGCCGCGCCCCGGCTCCGGCTGGCCGGTGGCGGGCGGTTCGGGCGGGGCCGGTTCACCGTGCTCTGGGTCGACCTGCGGGGCGAGGTGGAGCCGGTACTGGTGCTGGCCCGGCTGATCCGCTCCCGGCTGCGGCACGCCCGCCTGCCGCACGACGAGAAGCCGTTCCGCCCGCACCTGACGATCGCCCGCCCCGGCGACCGGGTGCCCCCGGTCGACGTGGCCGCCGACGTGGCCGCCCTCGACGACTACGAGGGCCCGGAGTGGCCGGCGGGCGAGATGGTCCTCGTGCGCAGCCACCCCGGCCCCCGCCCCACCTACGACCGCCTGGCCGCCTGGCCCCTCTGACGCTCCCCGGTCACCAGGCCCACGCCTCGGGGCCGGGGCCGCCGTTGCCGACGGGCGGGAAGAGCTCGTCCAGGCGGGTGAGGGTGTCCTCGTCGAGGCTGACGGTCAGGGCGCCCAGGGAACGGTCGAGCTGGTCGGTGGTGCGCGGTCCGATGATCGGGGCGGTCACCCCGGGCCGGGACAGCAGCCAGCCGAGGGCGACGTCCGCCGGGTCGTGACCGAGGTCGCCGCAGAGTTTCTCGTACGCCTCGATGGTCGGCCGGTGCGCGGCGAGCGCGTCGGCGGAGCGGCCGCTGGCGCCCCGCGCGGCCCCGCCCTCGGCCATCTTCCGCAGCACGCCGGCGAGCAGCCCGCCGTGCAGCGGCGACCACGGGATGATGCCCAGCCCGTGGTGCTGCGCGGCGGGCACCACCTCGAGTTCGACGTGCCGGGTCATCAGGTTGTAGATGCACTGCTCCGAGACCAGGCCGAGGAAGTGGCGCTTCCCCGCCGCCTCCTGCGCCACGGAGATGTGCCAGCCGGCGAAGTTGGACGATCCGACGTAGAGGACCTTGCCCTGGGCGACCAGGGTCTCCATGGCCTGCCAGATCTCCTCCCACGGCGTGCTCCGGGAGACGTGGTGCATCTGGTAGAGGTCGATGGTGTCGGTCTGGAGGCGGCGCAGCGAGTCCTCACAGGCCCGGACGATGTGCCGGGCGGAGAGGCCCTGCTCGTTGGGCCACTCGCCCATCTTGCCGTAGACCTTGGTGGCCAGCACGACCTTCTCCCGCCGGCCGCCGCCCCGGGCGAACCAGCGCCCGATGATCTGCTCGGTGATCCCCTCGCCGGTCTGCCAGCCGTAGACGTTGGCGGTGTCGAAGAAGTTGATCCCGTGTTCGAGGGCCCGGTCCATGATCGCGAAGCTGTCCGGCTCGGTGGTCTGCGGCCCGAAGTTCATCGTGCCGAGGCAGAGGCGGCTGACCGAGAGGCCCGTACGGCCGAGGTTCGTGTACTCCATGAGGCCACCCTGCCACGGCGGCACTTCGAGTGCCTCGCGTCGACTCCGGCGACCGGGTGGTCGCCGGAGTCAGGCGGTCACGAGGACTCGCGGGCCGCCGGGCCGCTGCCGAAGAGCACGTCGTCCCAGCTCGGCAGGCGCTTGCGCGGCTTGCCGCCGGCGTCGGTCGACTCGCCCGCCGCTGCCGCCGGCGCGCCCGTGCGCCGGGGCCGGAGCACCGCCAGCGACGGCACGGCGGGCACCTCCTTGGGCGCGTCCGAGTCGTCGTCGAAGGCGGAACCCTGACCGCCGCCGAGCAGCGCCGCCGCCCCGCCACCGACCGGCCGTTGGCGCGGCGCGTCCTGCCCGGCCAGGGCGGCCGGGGTGCGGGGTTCGAGCCCGCGGCCCGAGGTCGAGCCGAGCGGACGGTCGAGGGAGGCGAGCAGGGCGTCCCGCCCGGCCCGGATCGGGTCGCGGCCGGGACGGCTGTGCTCCGCCGCCGCCGGCAGGCCGTGCCCGCCCCGGCTCGGCTCGCCGCGCGACGGGCCGGGCAGCGCGTGGCCGCCCCGCTCGGGCGTCGGCTCCTGGCCGAGGATCGGGGTGGGCCGCTCGGCGCAGAGGTACTGCGCCATGTCGTCGTGCGGGGTGACCGCCTGCCGGGTCTTGTCGAGATCCCAGATCGCCTGCGCGGTCGCCTTGCCCGAGGGCCAGGTCGCCACGATCCGCCAGGTGCCGTCGTCGCGGCGCCACGCGTCCCAGGAGATCTTCTCGGTGTCGATCCCGTGCTGGGCCAGCCGGCCGTTGACCACCTCGGCGAGCGGGGTGGGCTTCTCCGCGCCCTTCAGCCGGGTGCGGCGGGCGTGCTGGGCGAGCATGGCCCGCTCCTGGAGCACCGGGCCGGCGTAGCGCAGCACGCGGTCGACCGGCACGCCGGCGATCCGGGCGACGTCCTCGGCGGACTCGCCGGAGCGGATCTTCGCCTGGATGTCCCGTGGGGAGAGTGAGGGCACCGGGTCGGCGCTGGCCGCCGGGGCCACCGCGAGCGGTGGGGCGCCGGGCTCGGCGTGCAACGCGCCGGCGATCCGCTCGTCGATGGGCAGGGCGAGCAGTCGCCCGACCTCGTCGGCGAGCACCAGGGCCTGGCCGTCCTCGGAGAGGGCGACGAAGCGTACTGGGCGCATGGCGTAGCCTCCGTCCCGCTTCGCTGGCCGTCACGCCACGAGCCGGCCACCCGGGCGTCCTCGCACCACCGTACGCGCATCTGTCCGCAGGTGGGGGATGCGACACCCGCATGTCGCGACTGAGCTGCGGCGATGATCACGGTCGGTGGCCGCAGGACGCGTCGGCGGCCACCGACCGTGACGGCGATCAGAGTCGCTCGACCACGTAGTCGATCGACGCGGTCAGGGCCTCGACGTCGGCCGGCTCGACGGCCGGGAAGAGCGCGACGCGAAGCTGGTTGCGGCCCAGCTTCCGGTACGGCTCCGTGTCCACGATGCCGTTGGCGCGCAGCGCCTTGGCGATCGCGGTGGCGTCGACGGACTCGGCGAAGTCGATGGTGGCGACCACGTGGGAGCGCAGCGCCGGGTCGGTGACGAACGGCGTCGCCACCTCGGAGCGCTCCGCCCAGCCGTACACGATCGACGCGCTCTCGGCCGTGCGCTTGGCCGCCCAGGCCAGCCCGCCCTGGGAGTTCATCCAGTCGGTCTGCTCGGCGGCCAGGAAGATCGTGGCCAGCGCCGGGGTGTTGTAGGTCTGCTCCAGCCGCGAGTTGTCGATCGCGGTGACCAGGTCGAGGAAGGCCGGGATGTAACGGCCGGACGCCTTGATCTCGCCGGCCCGCTCCAGCGCGGCCGGCGACATCAGGGCCAGCCACAGGCCGCCGTCGGAGCCGAAGCACTTCTGCGGTGCGAAGTAGTAGACGTCGGTCTCGCCGACGTTGACGTCCAGGCCGCCGGCGCCCGAGGTGGCGTCGACCAGCAGCAGCGAGCCGGGGTCGGCGCCGGCCACCCGGCTGATCGGCACCGCCACACCCGTCGAGGTCTCGTTCTGCGGGGTGGCGTAGACGTCCACCCCGGCCTCGGCGGTCAGGGTGGGCGCGGTGCCGGCCTCCGACTTGCGGACGGTGGGCTCGCCGAGGAACGGGGCGTCCTTGACGGACTTGGCGAACTTCGCGCCGAACTCGCCGAAGCTGGCGAACTGCGCCCGGTCCCGGACCAGGCCGAACGTCGCGACCTCCCAGAAGGCCGTGGTGCCGCCGTTGCCCAGCACCACCTCGTAGCCCTCGGGGAGGGAGAAGAAGTCGGCGATGCCGCGGCGCAGCCGGGCCACCTCGTCACGGACGGTCTTCTGCCGGTGCGAGGTGCCCAGGTAGCTCGTCGCCACCTCGGCGAGGGCGGAGACCGCCGCCGGACGGACCTTGGACGGCCCGCAGCCGAACCTCCCGTCGGCGGGCTTGAGGTCGTCGGGAATCCGGATGGTCGGTGCGTCAGCCACGGTTGTCGAGATCCTTCCGCATGGGCGAGGGCGGGCCCGGTGTTCAGGCGGGCGCGGATCGACGGCGGACGCGCGCTCAGGCGCACGACGTGGCCGGGACCCGGGCCCGGTCCGGCGACACTGCCGGCCTTCATCCTCCCACCCGCCCCGGCCGCGGTGACCGCTGGTCCCACGCCCGGCGGTGAGGCGTCCACCACAACCCCCGCCCTTGGGCGGCCCGGGCGTCGCGCCTGGTCGCGCCCACGCAACAGCCCGGCCGCGCCCGGGCGCCACCGGTGGTTCCGCTACGTGAAAGGGGCCCCTTCCCGTCGACTGACGACGGGAAGGAGCCCCTGCGCGGCTCTCAGACGCCGTGCGGGATGGCGTCCCAGCCCTCGACCTCGCTGGGCTTGCGGGTGCCCGGGCCGACGTAGCGGGCCGACGGGCGGACCAGCCGCTGGAGCTTCTTCTGCTCCAGGATGTGCGCGCTCCAGCCGCCCATCCGGGCGCAGGTGAACATGGAGGTGAACATGTGGGCCGGCACCTCGGCGAAGTCCAGCACCACGGCCGACCAGAACTCGACGTTGGTGGCGAGCACCCGGTCCGGGCGGCGGGCCTGGAGCTCCGCCAGGGCGGCCTTCTCCAGCGCCTCGGCGATCTCGAAGCGCGGGGCGCCCAGCTCCTTGGCGGTGCGGCGGAGCACCCGGGCGCGCGGGTCCTCGGCCCGGTAGACGCGGTGGCCGAAGCCCATCAGCCGCTCGCCCCGGTCGAGGACGCCCTTGACGTAGCCCTCGGCGTCGCCGCTGCGCTCGACCGCCTCCAGCATGCTGAGCACGCGGGACGGGGCGCCGCCGTGCAGCGGGCCGGAGAGGGCGCCGATGCCGGAGGAGATGCAGGCCGCGGCGTCGGCGCCGGTGGAGGCGACGATCCGGGCGGTGAAGGTGGAGGCGTTCAGGCCGTGCTCGGCGGCCGAGATGAAGTAGGCGTCGACGGCCTTGACGTGCCGGGGGTCCGGCTCGCCCCGCCAGCGCTTCATGAAGCGCTCGACGATGGTGGACGCCTTGTCGATCTCCTTCTGCGGCACCGCCGGCAGGCCCAGGCCGCGCGCCGACTGGGCGACGAAGGAGAGCGCGGTGACCGACACCCGGGCGAGGTCCTCGCGGGCCTGCTCGTCGGAGATGTCGAGCAGCTGGTTGAGACCCCAGTACGGGGCGAGCATGGCGACCGCGGACTGCACGTCGACCCGGATGTCGCCGGAGTGCACCGGCACCGGGAACGGCTCCGCCGGCGGCAGACCCGGGCCGAACCGCCCGTCGACCAGCAGCGCCCAGACGTTGCCGAAGGAGACCTGGCCGATCAGATCCTCGATGTCGACTCCGCGATAGCGCAGCGCGCCGCCCTCGCGGTCGGGTTCGGCGATCTCGGTCTCGAAGGCTACGACGCCCTCAAGCCCGGGTTTGAAATCGGCCATGTCGCTCTCCTGGATCTGCTCGGTGCGCCCGCCCGGGGCTCCGGTCCCGGCCCAGCCGGGCGAGCGCCTTAGGCGACCCTCAGGGATGTGTTCGTGACATCTTGCCTGCTGGGTAACCGGATCCGCGACCCACGGCGACTGTGCCGCACACGACATCCCCGGTCCGGACGCCCCGGACCGCGTCGGTGACACTGTGCGGTGCGGGCTGGCCAGCGCCGCAGGCAGTGGGCCGGGTCGACGACGAGGAGGGGGAACGTGACGGGGGACACAGTCCGGCCGGCGGGGATGCGTAACGAGTACGCCCGGGAGCTGGGCCTTTCCGAGGCGGACCTGGCCGCCGACTGGCACGGCCAGTTCGCCCGCTGGTTCGCCGACGCGGTCGCCGCCGGACTGCCCGAACCGAACGCGATGGTCGTCGGCACCGCCGACGCCGAGGGTCGCCCGAGCGCGCGCACGGTGCTGCTGAAGGGGTACGACCCGGAGGGCTTCGTCTTCTTCACCAACTACGGATCCCGCAAGGGCGCCGAGGCGGCCGTCAATCCGTACGTGAGCCTCGTCTTTCCCTGGTTCCCGATGCACCGGCAGGTGGTGGTGGCGGGGCGGGTCGAGCGGGTCGACCGGGCGGAGACGGAGGCGTACTTCGCCAGCCGGCCGCGCGGCTCCCAGCTCGGCGCCTGGGCCAGCACCCAGTCCCGGGTGATCCCCGAACGGGCCGTGCTGGACGAGGCGTACCGGGCGGCGGCGGAGCGGTTCGCCGAGGTCGAGCCGATCCCCGCGCCGCCGTACTGGGGCGGCCTGCGGGTGCGGCCGGAGTCGGTGGAGTTCTGGCAGGGCCGGGTCAGCCGACTGCACGACCGGCTGCGGTTCCGGCTCACCGGGACCGGGGAGTGGACCGTCGAGCGGCTGGCGCCGTGACCCAGCTCAAGGACGGGCGGCCGAACGGGCTGCGCCGGTTCGCGATCGACGTGCGCCCGCTGGCCGTGCCGGCGTACCGGCGGATGTGGCTCGGCAACGGCATCGCGATGTTCGGCATCCAGCTCACCGCGGTCGCCGTGCCGGTGGAGATGTACGCGCTGACCGGCAGCTCGCTCTGGGTCGGTCTGATCGGGATCGCGGCGTTCGTACCGCTGTTGGTCTTCGGGCTCTGGGGCGGCGCGGTGGCCGACGCGCACGACCGGCGCAAGGTGCTGCTGGGGACGGCGGCGGTGCTCTGGGCCGCCACGTTCGGCCTGGCGGTGCAGGCGGTGCTCGGGATCGGCAGCCCGCTGCTGCTGCTCGCCCTGGTGGCGGTGCAGTCGATCGCCTTCGCGGTCAGCTCGCCCACCCGCAACGCGATCCTGCCCCGGCTGGTGCCGGCGGAACTGGTGCCGGCGGCGACCACGCTGAACTTCACCACCCACACGGCCGCCTCGGTGGTCGGCCCGCTGGTCGCCGGCCTGATCTTCGCCTGGTGGGGCACCGACCTCGGCCTGCCGATCGCGTACGCGGCCGACGCGGTGCTCTACACGGTCGCCGTCTGGGCGACGGTGAAGCTGCCCGCCATGCCGCCGGAGCCGGACCCGGACGCGTCCGCCACCCCACGACGGGCCGGGCTGGCCAGCATCGTCGACGGCCTGCGCTACCTGGCCACCACCCCGGTGCTGATGCTCTCCTTCGTCATCGACCTGATCGCGATGGTGCTGGCGATGCCCAGGGCGCTCTTCCCGGAGATCGCCGAGTCCCGGTTCGGCGGCGGCGCGGCGGTCGGCTGGCTCTACAGCGCGATCGCGGCGGGCGCGATGCTCGGCGGGCTGACCTCCGGGTGGATCGGGCGGCTGCGCCGGCAGGGGCTGGTGCTGGTGGTGGCGGTGGTCGGCTGGGGGCTGGCGGTCGCGGCGGCCGGGCTCGCCGGCCAGCTCTGGCTGATGGTGCTGCTGCTCGCGGTGGCCGGCGCGGCCGACCTGGTCAGCGCGGTGCTGCGGCAGTCGATGCTGCTGGTCTACGCGCCGGACCGGATGCGCGGGCGGCTGATGGGCGTCAACACGGTGGTCATCGCCGGCGGCCCGCGCCTGGGCGACCTGCGGGCGGGCGCGGTGGCGGCCGGTTTCGGCGGCGGCGTCGCCTGGGTCGGCGGCGGGCTGCTCTCGGCGGCGCTCGCGGTGCTGCTCGCGGTGGCGTTCCCGGTGCTGCTGCGCTACCGGGCGGCGACCCCTTCCGGCGGTGACAAGGCGTGACCGGCCGGGTCGGGGCGAGCGACGCCGGGGCGGGAACCGTTAGGGTCGCCCGCATGGACACCCCCGACCAGCGTCCGCCCTCGGGCGCACAGTGGACCATTTCCGCCGCCGGCCACGAGGCCGTGATCGTGGAGGTGGGCGGTGGGGTCCGGACATACCGGCACGACGGGACCGACCGCCTCGACGGGTACGCCGCCGACGAGATCTGTCCCGGCTGCGCGGGGCAGGTGCTGGCCCCCTGGCCGAACCGGATCCGCGACGGGCGCTACACCTTCGGCGAGCGGTCGTTGCAGCTCACCCTCAGCGAACCGGACCGGGGCGTGGCCATCCACGGGCTGGTCAACTGGGTGCCGTGGCGGCTGGTGGAGCAGTCCTCCGACGCGGTGACCGTCGGCTACGACCTGCCGCCGCAGCCGGGCTACCCGTGGCCGCTGCGGCTACGTACGCGGTGGAGCGTCGGCCCGGACGGGCTGCGCGCGGAGCACGAGGCGACGAACCTCGGCGCCGAGCCCGCGCCGTTCGGCTTCGCGGTGCACCCGTACCTGCGGGTGCCCGGGGTGGCGGTGGACGACCTGTCGATGCGGCTGCCGGCCCGGACGCGGTTGCAGGTGGACGGCCGGCTGCTGCCGATCGGGGGCACCCCGGTCGCCGGCACCGAGTACGACTGGACCAGCCCTCGCCGGATCGGCGACGCCCGGCTCGACCTCTGCTTCGGCGACGTGATCCGCGACGACGACGGCGGCTCGGTGGTCAGCCTGGCGGCCCCGGACGGCGCGGCGGGGGTGCGGATCTGGGCGGACCGGGAGTTCGGCTGGTGGCAGGTGTTCACCGGCGACGCCCTGCCCGACGAGCGGCGGCGCCGTTCCGTGGCGGTGGAGCCGATGACCTGCCCGCCGGACGCGTTCCGCTCGGGCCGGGACGTGATCACCCTGAAGCCGGGCGCGACCTGGCGGGGTGCCTGGGGCGTACGGCCCGGGGCCTGAGCGGGGAAGCGCATGGAGTTCAGCGAGGTGGTCCGGCGGCGCCGGATGGTGCGCAACTACGACCCGGACCGTCCCGTCCCGCCCGACGTGGTGGAGCGGCTGCTCGACCACGCGGTCCGCGCGCCGTCGGCCGGCTTCGCCCAGGGCTGGGGTTTCCTGGTGCTGGAGACGCCGGAGGACCGGGAGCGCTTCTGGACGGCGACCACCCCGGGTGGCGGCGGCCGGGAGCGGTGGCTGGCGGGGATGCGCCGGGCCCCGTTGATCGTCGTCCCGCACGCGAACCGCTCGGCCTACCTGGAGCGGTACGCGGAACCGGACAAGGGCTGGGCGGACCGCTCGACGGAGCGCTGGCCGGTGCCCTACTGGTACGTGGACACCGGCTTCGCCGCCCTGCTGATGCTGCTGACCGCCGTCGACGAGGGGCTGGGGGCGTGCTTCTTCGGCATCCCCGCGCAGCGCCTCGACGCGTACCGGGAGGCGTTCGGGGTGCCGGGAGAGTACGAGCCCGTCGGGGCCGTGACGGTGGGTTATCGTGCGCCTGACCACCGGTCACCGTCACTGCGCCGGGGGCGTCGCCCGGTGGACGAGGTGGTCCGGCGGGGGCGGTGGAGCTGACGGCGTCGGATGTCCCGTCAGGTGTTTCGTCCGGTGGCGAACCGGACGGCGGGTGGTGAAACTGACATCAGGGAGCAGAACGCGGTGTGGTGCAGCCGGCTACGCTGGCACGGTCATCGGTGCCGCGGGTCGCGGTGCCGCGCCGCGACCCGACCCGGTGTCGTGGGTCGGCCGGGCCAGGGGGAGGGGAGCGTGCCGTCGTGATCTTCAGAGCGGTCCGGGACGGGCGTCCCTACCCGGAGCACAACCTGACGCTCAAGCAGTGGGCGGAGATTCCGCCGAGGCCGCTGCGCCTGGACCAGTTGATCACCACCAAGCGCGAGCTGGCGCTGGACAAGCTCCTCGCCGAGGACTCCACCTTCTACGGCGACCTCTTCCCGCACGTGGTGCAGTGGAACGGCGGGCTCTACCTGGAGGACGGGCTGCACCGCGCCCTGCGGGCGGCGCTCCAGCAGCGCAACCAGATCCACGCCCGGGTGCTCGTCCTCTCCGGTCCGATCGAGTGAGCGCGACCCGCCGGCCGTCCGACCCGTCCTGACCTGCGGTTCTGTCGGATCGGCGCGGCGGCGCGCCCTTCGGCGAGCGGCTGTCGCACCGGAGCCGTACCGTCATCTCCAGACGACGTGTCTGACGAGGACGGTGAGGGCCATGGCCCGCGACGGTGACATCAACGAGCCCACGAGGGAGTTCCCCGGTTATCCGACCGGCGAGGCGCTCAAGGAGCGGTCGGCTGTCACAACCGAGCCGGAGCCGGGTGCGCCACCGCCGGCGGGCGGGCCCGCCCGCGGCCTGCTCTGGGTGCTCGGCGCGGCGGCGCTGGCGGTGGTGGTGCTGCTCGGCGTGCAGGCCACCGGCCTGCTGCCGGACTTCCGCAACCCGTTCGCCAAGGAGCAGACCGACCGCAGCCAGCCGCCGCTGCTCAAGTCGATCCAGGATCTCAGCCGCTACGTCGCGGCCGAGGGCAACTTCCAGGTGGTCGTCGATCTCCAGAACGACCGGCGCAACGTGCCCGACTGGCTGCTCAGCCAGCGCACCCTCTTCGTCGGGGCGGGCAGCGTCGAGGCGTACGTCGACTTCGCCAAGATCTCCGAGGGCGCGGTGGTCGAGTCGGCCGACGGCAAGTCGGTGGAGATCAGGCTGCCGGCGCCGCAGCTCGGCAAGACCAACCTCGACCTGGAGAAGAGCTACGTCTTCGCCGAGGAGCGCGGGCTGCTCAACCGGGTCGGCGAGCTGGTGAAGGGCGACCCCAACCGCCAGCAGCAGGTCTACCAGCTCGCGGAGGAACGGATCACCACCGCCGCCCGCGACAGCGGCCTGACCCAGCGGGCCGAGGAGAACACCCGCAAGATGCTGGAGGGGCTGCTGCGCTCCCTCGGCTACGAGAAGGTGACGGTCACGTACACCGCTCCGTGACGGCGGACCCACGACGCGACGGCGCCCGCCCCGGTCGACGGGACGGGCGCCTCGTGCTCACCCCCGCGCCGGGCGGGGGTGGGGTGGGCTCAGTAGCGGGCGGTGGCGTAGCGGTCCTCGTTCGGCATCAGGAGCCAGAGGACCAGGTAGACGACCACCTGGGTGCCGGGCAGCAGCAGCGACAGCAGGAACAGCAGCCGGATGAAGCCGGCCGACCTGCCGAAACGCTGGGCCAGGCCGGCGCAGACGCCGGCGATCATGCGCCCCTGACGGGGGCGGACCAGTTTGCGACTCATCGTCGTACTCCCACTCTGCGGCGTTCGCCGCCTCTGCCCTCAACGGTAGAAAGGGGTGGCCACCGCGCCCTCGGTCGCGAGGAGGATCGGCGGCGCCCGTACCCGTAGGTGGTTACCCGGGAACCGGCCCCGCGACGCTTCCGGACCCGCCGGGGTGTGACGACCGGTCGCGGCTGGCGGCAGGGGCTGAGCCGGGCGGGTAGGCTCGCCGGTCGGGCACCCACACCCCCGGGTGCCGGACGGCCGCCCGGACCGGGCCGGCCACGACCATGCCGCTGACCCACGAGGTACGACGGCGAGGAAGTGCAGCCATGATCAGCGTTTTCGATCTCTTCAGTGTCGGCATCGGGCCGTCCAGCTCCCACACCGTGGGGCCGATGCG